>CANFSY010000179.1 GCA_947449875.1 Paracoccaceae bacterium | reverse complement strand
TCCTCGGGCGTCAGGTCTGCCCTGCCGAACATCTCCATGCCACCGCGCTCGATGTCGGCGAGGGTGGGTATGTGATGCACCTCCGGGTCGGGCAGGTTGTATGTGCCAACCCGTGCGCCGTATCGCTTGCCGTAGTCGTTCAGGTATGAAGGCAGGATCTGGTCGTAGAAGCCTTTCATGCCCTCGCCGCCGACTCGCAGATCTTCCCCTGTTATTTCGTGATACGAGTCTTCTTTGCCACCCCTCAAATAAGACTTGGTGTTTTGTGGATCAAGAAGTCTTTTTGCAGGCTCCTTGCCAATGTAATCTTCAACACGCTCAGGCGTAATACCGCTTTTCATCAACACGCTTTTTCCGGAATTATCAAAAGCGTTGAGCGTTTCTATTGTTGGGCTGTAGACAACGCGACTGATCTGCTTGCTCAGGTCATACCGCTCCGCCTGCTTGGCGCCGGGCGTGATCACCACCTTGTCATAGCCGTTGCGTGCAGCGTCATCGAGCAGGCGCTTCATCACCAGCTCGTGCCAGTTCTGCTTGAAGGGGGCGTCTGGTACTTTATTAGCCTGAGAATCTGGCTGCAGACGATTCATTATGTCTGCCCATTCTTTCTTTTGTTCTTGCGTAGCATTTTGACCAAGAGCTTCCAACTCAGCTCGCTTGGCATCTAACTTAATTCTTTCCTCTGCAGGCAACGCATAACCCTTCTTGCGGCCAGCCTGATGCCAGTCGGACTGAATCTCTTCCACATGCAGGATCTTCTCGCCGTTCGGGCCGATGCGGTCGGTAACGCGAGCGTGGGCAAGGACATTGGGCGCATTAAAGTGGGAAGATTGATAGTTCTGTGAGCTTTTAGGCGGCAGCTTGATCAACACCTCGCGGTAGTTCTCTCCGCCGGGAACCGTCCACTTACTGAAGTCTGAAGTTGCTCCATCGCCCCAACGCTCCGGATAACCAGAGAATGCGTCATAGATGGCGTCAATATCATTGTGTCCGCCGCCAATCAATTTCCCAGTAGCTCTGTCGTACACGCCGATTGGAAAGTGCGAATTATTCGGATAATCAGGATTTTTCCTGACCACCATGCTGTTGTCTGACGGCAAAGATGGATTGTTTTCATCAAACGCAAGGCGCGGAATGCTTTGCTCAATTTGAGCAGCAGGACTTTCAGCCGCCACCCGCTCCACATCCGCCTTGGTGACCTTGGTGTCCTTGTTTGCCTCTAGCGCCTTCTTGATGGCCGGCCGATCCTTCAGCTCCTTGGCCACGCCCTTGGTCTTCATCAGCTCGGCCAGCATCTGGGCGCCCGTTCCCTTGCCCTGCGTGATGTTGGCAATGGCCTCATCAATGGGCGAGTAGAACGGCTGCGCTTTGGACGCGGCCTGTCCTGCCTTGCGAACCAGCGACGGTATCTTGAAGACCTTTTCCAGAGCCATCAGAGCGGCCTTTCTTCCACGATCAGATCATCGGCGCTGACTTCACCGCCATCAGCGAACGGGATCACGAGGTTTACGCCAGCCTCGGATACGCCGCCGGTCAGCTTACCGCCCTGCGGCTTGTATACACCACCGCCGACATACGGCTGCACGACGGCTGGGCCGACCGGGAAGTTCATCATCGCCCGGCCACCTACGCCAGTGCCGTACTTGTCGCCGCTGCCGCCGCCAGTGAAGCGCATCCGGCGCAGGTAGTCTTCCATACGCAGGCGCTCTTCAGCACCAAGGTCTGGCAGGCTGTGGTCAACAGGCTGGCGAGAATGGCCACCCTCGGCCATGTTGACTGCGCCGCCGTCTTTGTAGCCGGCGTCCTGCAGCCTTTGCACGATCTCCGGCGTCACTTGCTGGATCACGCGGTTGCGGTCCCAGTCCATGTGCCCCGGATCGCGGCCCTTGGCGTTCTGGATCTGCTTGATGAAGTCTTGGAACACCAGTTCACGCGGGGTCGGAGCGTAATGGAACCCGAGGTCCACGCCGCTTACAACCTCCGGGAATGCCGCATGCAGGTCCGGCCTGACATCTCGCTCGCCCGTGAGCTGGAACATCCGCGGCCCGAGCGATCCGGTCGGAGCATTTAGCAGCTCAGGCTCAGTGGTCGATTGGATTATCTTGCTGTACGGAATGATCTGTGCTGCTTCACGGTTCTTGAATCCATACTCACGGGTTCCGACGCCGCCCAACACCTCAGCGATGGCAGCCCGATGCGGGAATGTATCCGCCTCTTTGCGAAGGTTGGTCTTTGCAATGTCGAAGTCCTTGCCAAACAACGGGTTGCCGTTGTCATCGGTGTAGAAGGTTTTTAGCCTGTCGTTGTACGCATCTCGCAGCTCCGGCGTCAGCTCGCCCTTCTTCTGCGCCCTCTCAAAAGCTCGCAGGATCTTCTCGTAGGTCACCTGATTGGAGCGGTGCATTTCAGGCGCACCAATCTGCGGGGTCCAGATCAGGCCCGGATTGTCCGCAGCCGCGTTAATCATCTTGGATGTGGCGCTTCGACCTTTGTTTGCCCAGACGATCCCCTCATAGTTCGGATCAACGGTGGACAGCCACGGAAACAACGGGCCACCCTTCTCACGGCCACGCCCCGGCAGCGCAATCATCCGGTCCGCGGCAGGGGTCAGTGACACCTTCTCGCCAAGGATCGCGTCATACACCTTGGACGCCAGTTGTGCGGTCGGCTTGACTATCTTCTGAGCGCCCTTGACCCAATCGCCCGTGGCCATATGCTTGACCTGACCGCCTATCGCCTTGTCCCACGCCTTGATCTGCATGGCGTCTTGGCTGACAGGGCCGCCCTTCTTCATGCGCTCTTCAATGGTCAGAAGATCTTCACCGCCGGGGAACACAACGAAGTTGCGCGTGCCTTCGCCTGCGCCGCGTGATCCTGCGTCAAGGTATTGGATGCCGGGAATGCCTGCTTTTGACAACAACTCAGAATGCCCTGTTGGGGTTGCAGTAATCGCATTTAATTCTTTAATGATTTCCCTGCCTAATGGAGCGTATTGCTGCGCTTTTT
>CANFSY010000178.1 GCA_947449875.1 Paracoccaceae bacterium | reverse complement strand
TTTGGTCAAAGCGCGGGGGGCAAGGCCTGTCACGGTAAAGCCAATGGTCAGCTCTGCCCCTTGGCTGGTATGCCCGCCGACCACATCGGCCCCCGCTTTGGCAAAAACCTCGGCTGCGGCACCCATCACCTCGGCCAAAGTGCGCGCTTGCAGCGGTGCTGACAGGCGCGGCAGGATCACTTGCGCCAAGGCGACCTGAGGGGCTGCGCCCATCGCCCAGATATCCCCCAAAGCGTGGATCGCCGCCAGTTCTCCCATCAGGCGCGGGTCGCAGGTGAAGCTGCGCAGATGGTCGGTGGTGATGACCTGCACGCCGTGATCGGTGCGCAAGATTGCGGCATCGTCGCCCGCGCCTGCCATTACCTCGGTGCGCTGGGGTGGGGGCAGGGCCTGCATCATCGCCGTCAGCCCCTGTGAGCCGACCTTGGCCCCGCAACCGCCGCACAGGGGCTTGTCGCCCAAAGCCTCAGCCAAGCCCAAGATGGCCGGATCGGGCAGTTTGGGCTGGTTCATCGCGGGATACGCCGCGAATTTGGCCATAAAGCGGCGGTCGATCCGGTCTTTCATCCGCCAAAGCCACGCCCCGCCGCTGCGCAGGCCCCATTTGTCGGCCATGGCCGTCTGGCCGCCTAATGAGATCAGCTTAAGATAATCGCGCTGCGGGTGGAACGGCGCAAGCGCCTGCCCCGTCAGACTGGCGCGCAGATTTGCCAAAAGCACGGGGGCTTCGCGCACGGCATAGACACCTGCTTTGGGGCGCGGCGCGTGGGTCAGGTGGGCGCAATCGCCTGCGGCGAAGATCAGCGGGTCTGATGTGCGCAACTGCGCATCGACCGCCACAAAGCCCTCGGTCAGGGTCAGGCCGGTGCCGTGCAGCCAAGGCTGAGCGCGCGCCCCCGCCACCGTCAGGGTGAAATCCGATGCCAGCCTGCGGCCATCTGACAGCACCACCGCCTCGGCCTCCGCCCGCAAGGGGCTGGCGTTAGAGACGACCTGCACCTGACAGGCCGCCAAAGCCCGCAGCAGCCCTGCACGACTTGGCGCAGGCATCTGCGCCAGAAGCTTTGGCCCACGGTCCACCAAGGTCACCTGCGCCGCACCCCCCGCCGCACGCAGCCGATGGGCCGAGGCCAGCGCCAGTTCCACCCCGCCAATCCCGCCGCCAATCACCACCACGCGCGGATCGGGCAGGGCGCGGGCCACAAACCCCTCCCACGCCTTTGCATAGCTGCCCAAGGGCTTTGCCGAGCAGGTGTGATCCCCAAAGCCTGCCAGATCGGGCAGATCCGAGGTGATGCCGATATCAAGGCTGGCCAGATCATAGGGCAGGGGGGGGCGGCCTTGCAGGATCACGCTTTGGGCGGACCGGTCAAGGCCAATCGCGCGGTCCAAGATCAGCCGTGCGCCTGCAAACCGCGCCAAGCGCACAAGGTCGATCATCAGATCGGCGCGCTGGTAATGGCCCGCGATCAAACCGGGCAACATGCCGGTATAGGGGGCGACCGGATCGGGGTTGATCAGCGTCAGCCGCACACCCGCCAGCGGCTTCATCGCCCACATCCGCATCACCAGCGCATGGGTATGCCCGCCGCCGATCAGCACAAGGTCGCGTATCTGGGGCAGGGTTGGGTCTTGCATTGGTGTCATTCCTTGGGCTGGCCCACCCTATCCCTCTGCGGGCGAACATGAAAGCTGCGGTTGGCCCTTTCGGTCTGCTTGACAGGCCAAGGCTTTTGCTGAACCTTCGTATAGCAGGCACCCCGCCCGCGACAGGAGGCCCGATGGATCCCGCCCACGCCATTTTGTTTGAACCCGTCCAGATCGGCCCCGTGACGGCCCCCAACCGCTTTTACCAAACCCCCCATGCCACGGGGTTCGGCTGGCAAAGGCCGCAAGCTTCGGCAGCGTTACGGGGGGTGAAGGCTGAAGGCGGGTGGGGCGTGGTGTGTACGGAATACTGCTCGATCCACCCCTCGTCGGATGACAGCCCTTCGGCCTATCTGACTCTGTGGGGCGAGGAGGATGTCGCCCCCTTGGCCGCCACGGCAGACGCCATCCATGCCCACGGCGCACTTGCGGGGGTAGAGCTGTGGCACGGCGGGGCCCATGCGTCGAACCGTATGACACGCTTGCCCGCGCTGGCCCCGCAAACGCAGCCAGCCCTGTACCATCTGCCCACGGCAGCCCGCGCGATGGATCTGTCCGACATCCGCGCCTTTCGCGGCTGGCAGCGCGATGCGGCGCTGCGGGCCAAGCGGGCGGGGTTTGACATTGTTTATGTCTATGCCGGCCACGATTACCTGCCCTTCCAATTCCTGTCGCGCCGCACCAACCAGCGCAGCGATGCTTACGGCGGGTCTTTGGAAAACCGTGTGCGCTTGCTGCGCGAGATGATCGAAGAAACCAAAGACGCCGTGGGCGACACCTGCGCTGTGGCCTTGCGCATGGCGGTGGACGAGCTGCACGGCCCTGACGGCATCACAGCCGAGGGTGAGGGCCGCGACATCGTCGCCATGCTCGCCGATCTGCCCGACCTGTGGGATGTGAATCTGGCCGGTGCCTTGGGCAATGACAGCAAGTCCGCGCGTTTTTCGGGCGAAGGCTATCAAGAGGACTATATCCGCTTTGTCAAAGGCGTGACGGGCAAGCCGGTCGTATCGGTGGGGCGGTTCACCTCGCCCGAGCGGATGGTGTCGCAGATCAAGCGGGGCGTGCAAGATTTCATCGGCGCGGCCCGTCCTTCGATTGCCGACCCGTTTCTTCCCGCCAAAATCCGGCAAGGGCGGGCCGACGAGATTCGCGAATGTATCGGCTGCAACATCTGCCGGGCTGCCAATAACGAAGGCGTCAGCCTGCGCTGCACGCAAAACCCGACGATGGGCGAAGAATGGCGCAAAGGCTGGCATCCGGAACGCATCGCACCCCATGCGCCCGATAAGGTGCTGGTGGTGGGCGCAGGCCCTGCGGGGCTTGAAGCCGCCCTCAGCCTGGGGCGGCGCGGGTTAGAGGTGTCGGTGGCCTTTGCCGAGCGGCAGGCGGGCGGGCGCATCAACCGCGAAAGCACCTTGCCCG
>CANFSY010000177.1 GCA_947449875.1 Paracoccaceae bacterium | reverse complement strand
CTCCTGTCATCCGCGCACGGGGCGGCGGGGTCGATCCAGCGGCGGGTGGGGCCATGGCTGCGGCGGTCTTCCAGCCAAGCAAAGGTGCGCGGGGCAAGGTCGCCTGCAAACAGGCGCGGCAACTGGCCTTCCAGATCGTTGCCGGTCAGGGTCAGGCGGCCTGCGGTCGCGCCGCGCAGGCCCTCGTGGTTGCCGGAAAGCAGGTTGCCGGTGATCTGCACGCGGGCTTGGGTTGTTTGCGCGCGCACCAGAATGCCCGGGCCTGCGTTGTTCAAAATCGCATTGCCCGCAACCGACACAGGCCCCGTGGCCGACAAGGACAGCCCCGCCCCGCGCCCTTGGGCGACCAGATTTTCGCTGACCTGCGCGCAGCCGATCTTATCAAGCTGTAAGGCGCTGCGGGTTTGGGCTGCCAGCGTGTTTTGCGCAATGGTCGTGGTCTGGCTGGCCTGATCGACAAAAATGCCCACGGCCCCCCTAAGGATAAGATTGCCCGCAATGCGGGTTTGATCCGACCCTTTGGTGACGCGAATGGCGGCAGGGTCGGCATCGCTCACCACATTTGAGGCCACATCGGCCCCGCGCGAATGGGCGATCACGATGCCACCGCCCGCCAAGGTATTGGCAGACACTGTGGCCGACGTGGTGCTGATCAGGGCAAGGGCCTTGACGTCCAAGAATGCGCTGTCGGTGATCATGGGCGGCATAGGGGGGGGCGCAGGCCTGTGTTATCCACCGCCACGCCGCCAAATCGCGGCGTCTCGCCAAAGCCCAGATGGGCAAAGTGGCCGTCATCAATGGTCAGGCTGCCTTGGCCTGCGGTCAGCACAAAGGGGCGAAAGGGGGGGGCGCTGGGGTTGGGCATGTCATCGCCAAGGACCGATCCGCCTTGGATGTTCAGCCAGCCCAGATTGGCCAAAAAGCTGCCATCCGCCCCGCTTAAGGTCACACGGTCGCCCAAGGTCAGCGTCAATCCGGCATCGCGCCACACGACAAGGGCGCGGGTCAGGGTCACGCCCTGCGCGCTTTTTGTGACAAAAGCCGATGCAGCAGACCCCGCTGCCAGCTTTTCCAACTGCGCCAAGCTGACCAGACCGCCGCGCAGCAAGATCACCTGATGCGCCCCTGTCGGCTGCGCGCGGGTTAAGACAAGATGGTCCTTGGCCCCGCTTTGCACCGCGATTTGTGCCAAAAACAGCCGCAGATCGACCAGTTCCACCACCGCAGACCCACCCGTAACAAAAGCCGGCTGTGCAGGGGTGGCAGCGGGGATCACCGCCTTTAGGCCCCACCGCGCCCGCAGCTGATGCGCCGCGGTTTGCGCCGCATCGGCATCTTGGGCGGCAAAGACGGCGGCAAGCCCGGCTTGAAGGTCAGCGCGCAGGGGTGTGGCCTTGGCGGCCGATAGGGCCGGCAAAATCATCAGGGCAAAGGCACAGATCGCCCTAAACATGCGGCACATCGTCATGCGCTTTGCGGTGCTGTCCGGTGGACAGCAGCAGCGCTTGCAGATCGACCGCTTGGGTGTTGGTCAGGCTGACTTGGGTGTCTTTGTCGATAGCAAGCATGGCCCCAAGCCCGATGACTTGGCTGGGAAGTGCTTGACCTTCCAGATAGCTGCCCTCTCCGGCCAGCACCGACAAAAAGCTGTCGCCCAAGCCATGCCCGTTGATCAAGGCCGTCGATCCCGGACGTACGGTCAGCATTTCCAGCTTATATCCGGCTTTCGAGATCAGATCCTCCACCCCGCCCCACGACGTGGTGGCGTAAGCGTGGGTGATGACTTCGGTGCGGTTCTTGGCCTTTAGGGCCTCGACCACCTGTTTGACTTTTTGGGCATGGGCCTTGTTGGTCACCAGCAAAGCGTCTTTGGTGTCGACCACGATGACATCTTCCATCCCTACCACAACCACCAAGCGCCCGTCCGAGCGGATCAGCGAATTGGTGGTGTCCATGGCCAAAACATCGCCCAAGGTCACATTGCCCGCGTCGGATTTGGCGCTGACATCGTAAACGGCGGCCCAAGCGCCGATGTCGTCCCATTGCACCGACAGCGGCGCAAGGCAGACAGCGGCAGAGTGTTCGAACACCGCGCGCTCTGTCGGCTCGTCGCGGGCCTTGCGAAAGGCGTCGCGCTCTAGCGTGATGCCCTGCGGGCCGCGGGTGGCACGCGCTACGGCGTCTTCGACCGCCACGTAGGTGTCATAGTCGAGCCGCTTGAATTCTGATGCGATTAGGGCGGCGCTGAACAGGCTGATCCCAGAGGCCCAGTACGACTTGCCGCCGTCGATCAACCCTTGGGCCACCTGCGCTTGGGGCTTTTCGACAAATCGCGACACATGATGCAAACCGTCCAGCGCGCCCGTAGCGCCGCCGTCGATGATGTAGCCGTAGCCGGTTTCGGCATAGGTGGGCTTGATGCCAAAGGTCACAATGCGCCCGTCTGCCGCCGCCTCGGCCATGGCCAGAACCGTGGCGTTCAGGTCGCCCAGAATGATATGGTCGGCAGGCAAAACCAGCAGCAGCGCATCCGGATCGCTTTGCACCACATACAGGGCCGCCGCCAGAACCGCAGGGCCAGTGTTGCGCCCGACCGGTTCGCCGATGATCTGCCCGCCGCATTGAATGTCGCCCAGTTGCTGGCGCACAAGGCCGGTATGGCTTTGATTGGTCACAACAATCGGGTCATGAAACTGCGGGCCGCGGTGGCGCTGCACGGTGGCTTGAAAATAGGTCAAACTGCCCCGACCGCCGAGGGTCTGAAACTGCTTGGGCTGGTCCACCCGTGACATGGGCCACAACCGCGAGCCCATGCCGCCACACAGGATAAGAGGATAGATCATGTGCATGTCATAACACTCCTGAAAGGGGGGCAAACCAACGGCTGATCGCCAAAATCTGTACGCCCAGCCAACCTGCGTCTTGGATCAGGCGCACCCTGACCGGCTGGCCTGCAAGGGCTGCGGCCAAAGGCGTGGCGGGGATCAGCAAAGTGGGCTGACCTGCACCCTGCGCGTCCCCGCCGCGCGGTGTGGCTGCGACCACGGATCCGTCCGGCAGCGCCAGCTCGACCCGGTCGCCGCGCGCCAGATCAAAGGCCAGATCCGGCGGGAAAGTCGCCAGCACGCCCACCACGGCGTCCGGCGTTGTCAGCTGCAAAACAGGTTCGCCCGCCAGAACCGTAGACCCGACCCGCAGGCCAAGGCTGGTAGCGCGGCAGGTGCACGGCATGG
>CANFSY010000176.1 GCA_947449875.1 Paracoccaceae bacterium | reverse complement strand
CCGATTGGCCCTGTCGCGGTCTTTGGCGCGTCAAACTTCCCGCTGGCCTTTTCCACGGCGGGCGGTGACACGGCGTCGGCCCTTGCGGCGGGATGCCCCGTGGTGGTCAAGGGCCATTCCGCCCATCCCGGCACAGCCGAGATTGTGGCGCAGGCGATTGATGCCGCCATCACGGCGCTGGGGCTGCATCCGGGGGTGTTCTCGCTGGTGCAGGGCGGCAAGCGGGATGTGGGCGAAAGTCTGGTGCAGCATCCTCTGATCAAGGCGGTGGGGTTTACAGGGTCCTTGGGCGGCGGACGTGCGTTGTTTGACCTGTGCGCGCGCAGGCCCGAACCGATCCCCTTCTTTGGCGAGCTAGGCTCGGTCAACCCCATGTTCCTTTTGCCCGCAGCCTTAGGCGCACGCGGCGAAGCCATCGGCAAAGGCTGGGCCGGATCACTGACCATGGGTGCGGGCCAGTTCTGCACCAACCCCGGCATTGCCGTGGTGATCGACGGGCCAGACGCACAGGCCTTTATCACCGCCGCCCATGAAGCCTTGGGGCAAACCGCCAGCCAAACCATGCTGACCGACGGCATTGCCGCCGCCTACCGTGCGGGGCGCGACCGCGTGGCCGCACAAACCGGCGTGCGTGCTGTGCTGACATCGGTCTGCGATCAGCGGCAAGCCACGCCCTATCTGTTCCAAGTCTCGGGCGATGACTGGCTGGGCAACCATGCGCTGTCCGAAGAGGTGTTTGGCCCCCTTGGCCTGATCGTACGGGTGCGCGACGCCGCGCAGATGATCGCCGTGGCCCAAAGCCTTGAGGGGCAGTTGACCTGCACCCTGCATCTGGATGACGCAGACTGGGGCCTTGGCCAAACGCTGATGCCGATCTTGGAGCGCAAAGCCGGCCGCGTTCTGGCCAATGGCTTTCCCACAGGGGTCGAGGTGGTGGATGCGCAGGTGCACGGCGGGCCCTATCCGGCCAGCACCAATTTCGGCGCAACATCGGTCGGCACGCTGTCAATCCGGCGCTGGCTGCGCCCTGTCGCCTATCAAAACCTGCCCGACGCCCTGTTGCCCGCCGATCTGCGCGGATAAGTGCCTTGCGGGGGCTTGCAAACAGCGAGCCCCCTGCCCCTTGGGGCGCAAATATCGCAAAGCTTACCTTCAAGACCCAACCCTGACACAGGCCCAGCGCAATTCCTGCTGCCATGGGCGCACCCAGCGTCCCAGCACGCCGTGCACCAAATAGAACGCCTCGACGAAGAAATCGAAGGCGGTGTTGGCCGAAGCCTTTGTTTCGGCGATCCAGCTGTCTTGAAAATAGGCCTTGGCCTTGGGTTGCACAGATTTGGGCAGAGCCTTGAGATGATCGGCCATCTCGTGAACCCAAGCGTTGGACCCGGGTCTTGCCATACACGTCATGCACCGCGACCCAGCCCGCCATACCATACTGCGTTTTAGGCTGCGCGACATAGAGGGCGCCACAAGATGTGTCGCCATATAACCCCATGCATCCCATCCAAGAAAAACCGGAGGGTCCAGATCGAACAAGACGCCATCCTCTACAAGAAACGTCACAAGATCGAGAACACGTTCGGGCGTCTAAAGGATTGGCGAAGGGTGGCCATGCGCTTTGACAGGCGCGCCCACATCTTCCTATCGGCCTGCGCCCTCGCCGCAATCGTCATGTTCTGGCTATGGGTCCTGAGCCTAGGCTTCGGGGCTTGGTTCCCTTTTAGGGGCAAAGCCACAGGCTGGATGATCAGCTCCCTTGATCTCTTGCGACAGCCGGGGCTGTTCATTCACAAACAGCCATTATAGAATAATTCGGTTATCAAAGTTGGTTGACTAAAATGGAACGAAATCTGATAAGCCGCCCCTTGGCGAAAGCAACGGATGTTCCGATTTATGTCCTAACCGTTGATGAAGAAAATGGGCAGAGGAAGGCGCACTGTGCGGCGGTGTTCGAAGGGTTGAAACTTAAACCGATATTTATCACCGGCTTTCGGTGGGACAATTTGCCTTCTGACAACGCTTATTCGGTCTGGAAAAACCGGTTCTTCACGAAACGCAGTTTGTCCGATCAAGAGGTGGCTGTTTATCTCGGCCATCGAAAAATTTGGTCCAAGATATTGGACAGTCGCAATGAAGTTTCCTTGATTGTAGAAGATGATCTATCTATCATCGACCACTGCAATTTTTTCAACGTCATGGAAGGTGCGTCATCTTCCTTGAGTTGGGACATTTTAAAACTCTTTGATTTTGCACCAAAAAGAATTGTAGCTACCCACGACTGGCACGGCGTTAAAATCGTCGATTACAAATACCCGGCCTCGGGTCTTGTGGCTTATCTTATAACCCGTGATGCGGCCAGTCGATTACTGAAGCGGCAGCGATTCTTCCGCCCGGTCGATGAAGACATATCATGGTGCTGGGAATTCGACCTCTGCGTCCGATCGGTGTCGCCAAACATCGTTGACGAAGTCAGCCATCAGCTGGGTGGATCTTTGATAGAAGAGAGCCGATTTGCTGAGCGGCAGCGCAAGAATTTATTGCGTAGTCTTGTCGGCATGGCCTCTGCCGGCGTGAAGCAAATCCGTGCGCGAAGGCATCTGAAGCGGATCCTTTCTCATACGAAGTAGGGCCAAGTACAGCCGCCACGTTAATCGCCAGCCTGCATGTTTGAATTCGGCCGAACGAATCTGTTTTTTTCCAGAAACGTTGATGGATTAGGGCGTGTTGACTTTTAAGGGTTCCCGAAACGGGATTTGAGTGATTCAAGGTTGCCAAATGGGAGGCCACTTTGATCCGCACGACACTGACTGACACCCAATGGAATATTATCGCCCCGCACTGCCTTGGCCGAGAATGTGACCCCGGACGAACAGGGCCGGATCCTCGATTGTTCGTGGAGGCTGTGTTGTGGATTGCAAGCACGGGCTGCCCTTGGCGCGATCTTCCGGCGGAGTTCGGCCGCTGGAACACCGTCTTCAAACGCTTCCGGCGATGGGTAAAGGCGGATGCATTCTACCGTATGTTCAAGGCATTAGCCGATGACGCCGACTTCGAATATACCATGATCGACGGTACCATCACCAAAGTCCACCGCCATGGACACGGCTCAAAAGGGGGACTCAAAGCCAGGCCATCGGGCGCTCTCGTGGCGGCATGACGAGCAAAATCCTGGCCTTGACGGATGCTTTGGGCAATCTGATCGACTTTCGGCTTTTGCCCGGACAGGCCCATGATCTG
>CANFSY010000175.1 GCA_947449875.1 Paracoccaceae bacterium | reverse complement strand
GGCTTTGAGCGATTCGGCGTCGAAATGGGTGCAGTCGGCACGGGCTACGCCTGCCGACATGGCAACCATCGCGGCAGTTAGGCCGAAGAACTGGCGGCGGCCAAAGACCGGTTGGATGTCTTGGGTGGTTTCACACTTTGTGCACATGTGTCGTCTCCGGGGGGTTAATTGAAAATGCCATTAAACGTCGTAACCGCACTTATCAGCGCGGCGCGAGAAAATCGCGCGCAGACGGGCAGGATATACGAAAGATATCGTCAGGCACGATGGCTTGCGCGCCGTTACTTTGACGCGATGGGGGAGTCAGAGGTGTCGCGCGTCAAGTAATAGGCCGCGAGGATCGGCAGAAATGTTGTTGCAAAGACCACGATAGCGACCACATTCGTCACAGGGCGTTGGCGCGGGCGGATCAATTCGTCCAGCATCCAGATCGGCAAGGTTTTTGATGCAGCCCCCGTGCCTGCGGTAAAGGTGGTGACGATCACCTCGTCAAAACTTAACGCAAAGGCCAGCATTCCGCCTGCCAACAGCGCTGTGCCAAGGTTGGGCAGCAGCACATGGCGAAAGGTTTGAAAGGCATTGGCCCCAAGATCGGCCGAGGCCTCTAGGATCGCGCCCGACAGGCGGCGCAACCGTGCCACGGCGTTGTTATAAACGATGACGATGCAAAAGGTGGCATGGCCAAGAACGATCGTGATCCAGCTGAAATCCAGATGCAGCATGGGAATGGCAGAGCGTAAGGCGATGCCTGTGACCACGCCGGGCAGGGCGATGGGGAGGACGACCAGCAAAGACAGCGACTCGCGGCCCCAGAACTTGGCCCCCGCCATAGCGGCAGAAATCAGCGTGCCCAAGATCAGCGCGACGCCGGTTGAGACACAGGCCACCTGAAGAGACAAGATCAACGGCGGCCAGATGTCAGATCGCGCCCAAGCCACGGCGAACCACTGCGCCGTCAGGCCGGGGGGCGGAAAGGCGAAGGACCGCTCTTCTGTGGTGAACGCATATAAAAAGATCAACACGATGGGCAGGTGCAAAAAGGCAAGTCCTGCCGCAGCCGCTACTTTCAACCGACGTGAGGCGTTAAAGGGCATCAAAAGCCCCCGCTTTGCGCGCCAGCGTCAGATAGGCCAGCATGATCAGGATCGGAATCACGGCAAAGGCCGCAGCCAAGGGCACATTGCCCGCCGTGCCTTGCAACTGATACACCGCCATGCCGATGAAGCTGGCCGAATTGCCGATGATTTGGGGAATGATGTAATCGCCCAAGGTCAGCGAAAAGGTAAAGATCGACCCCGCAATCACCCCCGGCAGGGCCAAGGGCAGCGTCACTGTCCAAAAGGTCTGCCGCGCGGTGGCCCCCAGATCGGAGGAGGCTTCCAAAAGCCCCACAGGCACCCGCTCGATCGCCGCTTGCATGGGTAAGATCATGTAGGGCAGCCAGACATAGCAAAAGACAATAAAGGTCCCAAGGTAGGAACTGGACAATGACGCCCCGCCGACAAAGGGCAGGGCAAGGGCCGCGTTCAAAAGCCAGTCGGTATGGGTGGCGCTGGCCGCCCAAGTGACGATGCCCTCTTTGGCAAGGATCAGTTTGAAGGCATAGACCTTGACCAGATACGAGCTCCACAAAGGCAGCATCACGCCCAAATAAAACACCGCTTTCCAACGCCCCAGCGCATAGCGGGCGGCATAGTAGGCCACCGGAAAGGCGATGATGGCCGAGGCCAGCGTGACGGCAAGCGCCATCAAAAGCGTGCGCAGGATGATCGACAGGTTGGCGGGGCTGGCAAGTTTTGCATAGGTGGTCAGCGTGAATTCGGGGATCACAAGGCCCGAGAAGTCGTCAAAGCTGTAAAAGGATTGCACCAGCAGGGCCGCCAAAGAGCCTAAGTAGATAACACCCAGCCAGAGCAGCGGCGGCGTGAGCAAGAGGCCGAGCAACAGTTTGGGATGGCGCCAGAAAACACCGGTCAGCTTCGAGGCGATGGTTGTGGCGGGAAAGATCGCGGGGCTCATAGGCGCGCACGCGGTGGAAAACGATTTTTCTGCGAAAAATCAAGGGCCTCCGGCGGGAGTATTTGGCAATTCGCAAGGGGTTTGGTGCGGCTCATGGGGCGTCGCCCAAAAGGTGCAACGCCTCTGGCGCAAAGGTCAGGGTCACTTGGCTGCCTTCGGCGGGCACGGGTGATCCGGCAGGCACGAAGGCGGCAAGGTCGGTGCCGTTCAAGGTCAGGTTGATGCGGGTGCCAGTGCCAAGGTAGCGTTGGCTTTGCACCACGCCGCTGATGGGGCCAGTGTCGGCCAAGCGCAACGCTTCGGGCCGCAGAGAGGCCCATTGGGCGGGGCCGCCGAGTGCAAGGGTTAAGGCGGGCGGCAGCAGGTTAGACGAGCCTACGAAATCGGCCACAAAGCGGGTGGCGGGTTGGGTGTAGATTTGCGCGGGCGTGCCGATCTGGGCGATTTTGCCCTTATCAAAGACGGCAAGGCTGTCAGCCATGCTCAGCGCCTCACCCTGATCATGGGTGACGAAGATAAAGGTCAGCCCAAGGCGGCGTTGCAGGGCTTTAAGCTCGTCCTGCATCGCTTCGCGCAGTTTCAGGTCCAGCGCGCCAAGCGGTTCATCCAGCAGCAAGACTTTGGGTTCATTGACCAAAGCCCGTGCCAAGGCCACCCTTTGGCGTTGCCCGCCGCTAAGCTGGGCAGGTTTGCGCGCACCGTAATCGGCCAGTTTCACCAGATCTAGCATGGCTTCGGCCTTGGCCAGACGATGGGCCTTGCCCATGCCTTTGACCATCAGCCCATAGGCCACATTGTCGCGGACGCTGAGATGCGGAAACAGCGCGTAGTCTTGAAACACCGTGTTGACGTTGCGCAGATGCGGCGGCACGGCCGAGACATCTTGCCCGAAGATGTGGATCGCCCCGTGATCGGGCCGCTCAAAGCCCGAAATCAGCCGCAAACAGGTGGTCTTGCCAGACCCAGACGGCCCCAGCATAGCAAAGAACGCGCCTTCGGCCACGGTCAGGTCGACGCCGTCGACAGCTTTGACCGGGCCGAAATGGCGGGTGACGGCACAAAAGGTGACGGCGGGGGTTTGGGGCATGGGCAACCAGCTTGGAAAAAAGTCCGGGCCGTGGGGGGCGGCCCGGACTTGAGGGGAGTTTGCGGGGCTTAGTTGCCGCCGACCACGGCCATGTAATCGCTTACCCATTGCGCATAGGGCACGCAGGCCCCCGCGCCTGCGGCGCAGTCTGCGATCGGGGTGGTCCAGAAATGGATCTGCTCGAAGGTGTCAGCGCCGTTGGCTTGGCACCCTTC
>CANFSY010000174.1 GCA_947449875.1 Paracoccaceae bacterium | reverse complement strand
TAATCATCGACACAAAGGTCGGGCCAAGGTAGCTGAGCACCGGAATAAGCGCGGGTTTCAGAGCGTGGCGCAAGATCACCTTATGGGTGGGCAGGCCCTTGGCGCGGGCGGTGCGGATGTGGTTCAGCGTGAGAACCTCCAGCATCGACGACCGCACGATCCGCGCGATCGAGGCCATATAGGCCGTCGCCATAGCGATCACGGGCATCACCTGATGCTTCCAATCGCCCCCCTCCCACCCGCCGCCGGGCAACCAGCCCAGCCACAGGGTAAAGACCAGCACCAGTATCGGGGCCATAACAAAATTCGGCAAAACCTGCGCCCCGATCGAGATGCCGACCGCCAGATGATCCAGCCAAGAATTCTGGAACACCGCCGCCAAGACCCCCAAGGTCAGCCCCACCCCCACCGCCAGCACAAAGGCAATCGCCCCGTAAGACAGGGTGACGGGGAAACCTTGGGCGATGATCTCGTTGACCGTGCGATCTTTGTACACAAAAGACGGGCCAAAGTCGAAATGCGCCACAATCCCCCAGACATAGCGTGCCATTTGGACCCAGATCGGCTGATCCAGCCCGTATTTGGCGTTCAAATTCGCCAAAACCGCCGCCGGCAGCTGCTTTTCTTGGGTAAAGGGCCCGCCGGGGGCGGCGTGCATCATCAGAAACGAAATCACAATCAACGCCAAAAGCGTTGGAAAGGCCACAGCAATCCGCTTGAGAATATAGACCAGCATAGATCACCCGGTCAGAGGGCCGCGCCTGCGGCCCCCTGCTTTGCCAGAGGTCATTGTTTGATGCGGTACAGGTCTTTGGCGTACCAGAACTGCATCACATCATGCTGCGGCAGGCCTTTCAGGTCGGGTTTGACCATATCGACCTTGGCATAGTGATAGATCGGGATGATCGGCATCTCGGTCGCCAAGATCTGCTCTGCCGCTGTATAGTTGGCCGAAGGGTCGGCCATGGTCTTGGCGTCTTTCAACAGCTTGTCATAATCGGCATTGGCAAATTTGCCGTCATTGTTGGTCGAGTATGAGGCATACAGATCAAGGAAGGTCGACGCCTCGTTATAATCCGCGCACCATGCATAGCGGGCCATTTCAAAGTCGCCCGCGATCAGCTTATCGGTGTGCACTTTCCATTCGTAGTTGTTCGGCGTCAACTCTACCCCCAGCGTCTGTTTCCACATCTGCTGGATGGCCACGGCGATTTTCTTGTGACCGTCCGAGGTGTTGTAGTTCAGCGTCAGTTGCAGCGGATGGTCGGGGCCATAGCCTGCTTCGGCCAGAAGGGCTTTTGCTTTGTCGTTCCGCTCGGCTTGGGTCCAGTGGGAATAGTCGATGTCGGGCATCACATAGCCGTTGATGGCTGGCGGGGTCCACGAATAGGCGGGGGTTTGGCCGCCTTGCAGGATGTTGTTCACGATGACATCGCGGTCAACCGCATAAGACAGCGCCTTGCGCACGCGCACATCTTTGAGGGCTTCGTTGCCTTTGCCCTCGGCCACGTTGATGATGTAGTCATAAGCACAGGCATAGGGGGTCGAATTCGCCTCGGCGGGGAATTCTTCTTTAAGGCGCGGGTATTGGCCCGAGGGGACCTCGGTCCGGTCCAACTCGCCGGCCTGATAGCGCGTCAGGGCGGCGTCTTCGTCGTTGATCACAAGGGCTGTGACGGGCGACATGATGACGGAGGCTGCATCCCAATAGGCGGGGTTCTTTTCTTCGACGTATTTTTCGCCGTCGATGAACTCTTTCAGCAGATACGCGCCGTTGGTGACGATGTTTTCCGGCTTGGTCCAATCGGCGCCAAACTTTTCAATCGCAACCTTGGGGGCTGGAAAGGTTGACGTGTTGGTCAGCATCTTGGTGAAATAGGGGATCGGGTTGTCTAACGTGACTTCAAGCGTCAGATCATCGACGGCTTTCACGCCCAAGTCGCTGGCGGGTTTCGTGCCAGCCGTAATCGCGGCGGCGTTTTTCACCTGCGCCAGTTCCAGATAATAGGCGTATTCCGAGGCCAGCGCCGGATCAACCAGCCGCTGCCAGCCATAAACATAATCCGCCGCCGTCACGGGCGTGCCGTCAGACCATTTCGATTCGGGGCGCAGGTGGAACGTGTAGGTCAGCTTGTCGTCCGACACGTCAAACGACACAGCACCGGCCGGAACCAAGTTGCCATCGCCGTCTTCGTTGAACAGGCCCTCAAACAGACCACGCGCCACGTCGGAATCTTCGACCGAGGAAATCAGTTGCGGGTCCAGTGACTTGACGCTGTCGAGCATACGGTAGGTATAGGCCTGATTGTCGGCCAACTCTTCGCCCGTGCGCGGGTTTTTATCGGCCCATGCGGGCAGTGCCACCGCGACGAGAAGGGTGGATAGTAGCAGATGTTTTTTCATGTCGTGCTCCCCGAAGGTATTTAGGCAGTCGAACGCTGCCTTATGGGCGAAATCCTAGGCTTCGCTTGCGGGTAGGCAAGCGCAAACTGTTTGAAATCGCGCTGTCAGGCCACTGGCGCCCAAATCACATCGTCGATTCTGGGCGCACCGGTGGCCAACATGACCAGCCGATCAAACCCAAGGGCGATGCCAGAGGCGGCGGGCATAAAGGGCAAGGCGGCCAGCAGGTCTTCGTCAAGCGGGTAACGCTCGCCGTAAACGCGCTGTTTTTCGTCCATCTCGGCGTCAAAGCGCAGGCGTTGTTCGGCGGCGTTGGTCAGTTCGCCAAAGCCGTTGGCCAGTTCTACCCCGCAGGCATAAAGCTCGAAGCGTTCGGCCAAGCGGGCATCGCCCGGCATACGCCGCGCAAGGGCTGCTTCGGCGGCGGGGTAGCGGTCAAGGATCGTGGGGCGGCCTTGGCCCAAGTGCGGTTCAACCTTGGCGACCAGCACACGAGACAGCAGGTCTGACCACGTGTCATCATCAGCCACCCGCAGGCCGATTGCCACCATCTGCCGCGCCAAAGGGGCGGGATCGGTCGTGCCATCCGCGCGGATCGAGGTGAACAGATCAATTCCCGCATAGCGCGCCACCGCTTCGACCACCCCCAGCCGTTCGGGTTGGGCAAAGGGGTCGCAGGTCAGATCGCGGTAGCGCAGGGTTTTGGAACCGGCAACATCGCACGCCAGCTGCATCAGATCGGTGCAATCTTGCATGAGTTGGGTGTAGTCTTCGGCCACGCGGTACCATTCCAGCATGGTAAATTCCGGCGAATGCAAAGGCCCCCGCTCGCGGTTGCGCCAGACATGGGTCAGGGCAAAGATACGTTCTTCCCCCGCAGCCAGCAGCTTTTTCATCGCAAACTCGGGCGAGGTGTGCAGATACATGGGGCGCG
>CANFSY010000173.1 GCA_947449875.1 Paracoccaceae bacterium | reverse complement strand
GGCAGCAGCATGCAAAAGGACAGGGCCGAAAGATACTCGGCCTCCGCCACCCACTTGCGGCCGTCCACCAGCTCCCGGTGCATCAGCGCAATCTGCGCCGCAGGCCCGCCAAAGGACAGGACCCCGATGCGCCCGAAGGTCCGGATCAGGATGCCCCAGGATACCGTCTCGCCCATGTCATGCCCTCCCGCGCCCGCCCACCAACCCAGCCCGGCGCGCCCGCCGCAACTCCCCCCCGCACCCCCCCCCCATCCTCGCTGTGCAAATATCCCACGGGGGTGCGGGGGTGTGAAACCCCCGCTCTTGGGCGAGGGTGCGGGGGCTGTGAAACCCCGCCCGGGGTGGGCAGAAACGCTGCGATGAAAGAAAGGCGCAGGTTTCTGTTGCCAGGTACCTGCAAACCCCGCCTTACGCGGCTAAGCGCAAGGACTTAGTTTGGCTTTCTCGAACTGCTCACGCAGCCAGAGCATAAGCCGGAGCACGGTTGTCATTGGCAACTGTGATCTTGGACCGATAACGGTGGTACCTCACCGAGCAAAAGCTGGCCCCTTTGAACGTCCGTCGATCCTATTTCGGCCCCAGAACCTGCAATGAACAGGGTTTTGGTGGAGCCGCCGGGTACCGCCCCCGGGTCCGATCCGTCTATTATGGGTGCGTTTATCGCCATAGTCTGAATTGCTTCAGACACGTTCAACATAGGGCTTGGGCGTGCAGGGTGCAAGGGCCGCCAATCAAAACGCCCAAAGCGCGCAGGCCTTGGGCGTTTTGCAAAGCGAAAAGGCGATCAGAAGCCTGCTTTGATATCTTCAAACTCTTTGACCATCCGGTCGCGCAGGGCCGGATCAATCGGGGTTTGCGCCAGAAGGGTCGAGGTCAAAGGATCAACATCCGCCGCCTTGAGGGCTGCAAGATCAATGCTTTGCATCGACACCGCATTGGTCGAGGCATAGCCCACATTGTCCAGCAAGGGTTTGGCGGCCCCGTGATCCAGCCAAGCATTGATGAAATCATAGGCCTTGTCTTCCTTGCCCGGCCCGTCTTTCAGGTTCACCCAGCCACAAAACCAGCTTGACGCGCCCTCTTTGGCTTGGCGCTGGAAGCCCACGGGGAAGTTTTCGGCCCGCAGCAAGGCGATGGTGTCGTTCCACGACCAAGACACCACCACCTCGCCCGAGGCCATCAGCTGGCCCAATTGCGCAGGGTCGGCCCAATAGGCCAGCACATTGGGGTGCACCGCGCGCAGCCAATCGGCGGCGGCTTTGAACTGCTCGTCGCTGATCGTGGTCCAGTCGCTGACACCGGTTGCCAGCAAAGCCAGCGCCCAAACATCATCGGCATTGTCAGGCAGCGAAATGCGGCCGGCGTATTTGGGGTTGGTGAAGACATCTAGGCTTGCCACGTCTTCGGCGGGCACTTCGGTCGTGTTATAGGCCACGGCGGTATAGGCAAAATCGGTTGGGATGAACCAAACGCCCGTGTCATCCTGAAAGATCTTGGAATTCAGGAATGCGGGCGCGATTTCGCCGAAGTTCGGGATCTTGGCGGTATCCCAAGGCTCGATCAACCCCGCATCGCGGTATTTCTGGATCATCTGGCTGCACGGGTGCGCCACATCGGCCTTGAAACCGGACGACAGCTTTTGAAACGCCTCGTCATCGTCAGCGAAGATCGAAAAGGTGGGCATATCGCCATTCTTGGCGACATAGGTCGCCAAAAGGTCGGGCAATTGAAAGCTGGACCAGTCAAAGGCCGTCAGGTCAGGGTCGCCCGCCCGCGCCAGTGTGCCGCCAAGGGCAAGGCTTAGGGCCAGCGCGGTGCCGGTCAGGAATTTTGGGAAATGGGGCATGGTATCTCCGATCTGTTGCGGCGAGATTTAGGGCGCAGTCTGTGACAGATGCGCCAAAGGTTGCGATGTTAAGGCAGTTTGGTGGAAAAATACCCCAAAGCGGGCATCACGCAAGAAGCCATTTGCAGTTTGGGCGGCAGAGGCCCGATAATCAGGCATTTCTTGCCCAAGTCTTCCGCTTCGCCGACTTGCGGCAGGCTGGCGTGATTGCTACGAATTGAACCGGGGCCACCCTAAGGCGGGATGGCCTCTGCCATGCGACAAGCATGGCTTGGCTGGAAGACCTGCCACCCCCGCCCTTTGGGGCACCCCTAATGATGGAGCGGCCAGCCATGTCTGCGCTTGATATGACCTTCGTGCGTGCCCAGTTTCCGGCCTTTCAAAGCCCGCTTCTGTCGGGCCATGCGTTTTTTGAAAATGCCGGCGGATCGTTTCCCTGCGCCCAAGTGGTGGACCGCTTGCACCGCTTTTACACCGACCGCAAAGTGCAGCCCTATGCGCCCTATTCCGGAGCCACCGAAGGCGGGGCCGAGATGGACGAGGCGCGCGATCGTTTGTCAGCCCTGATGGGCTGTGCGCCGCAAGAGCTGTCTTTTGGCCCTTCGACCAGCGCCAATACCTTTGTGCTGTCCAATGCCGTGCGCATCTGGCTGCGCGGGCAAAAGGGCGCGATCGTGGTGACCAATCAGGACCACGAGGCGAATTCGGGCGTGTGGCGGCGCTTGGCCGATGAAGGGATCGAGGTGCGCGAATGGCAGATTGACCCGGACACCGGCCATCTTGACCCTGCGGCTTTGGCCCCGTTGCTGGCGGATGGCAAGGTGCGGCTTTTGTGCTTTCCGCACTGCTCGAATGTCGTGGCCGAGATCAACCCCGTGGCCGAGATTTGTGCGACGGCGCGCGCTGCGGGCGTGCGCACGGTGGTGGACGGGGTCAGCTATGCGCCGCATGGCTTGCCGGATTTTCCCGCCCTTGGCTGCGATGTGTATCTGTTTTCGGCCTATAAGACTTACGGCCCGCATCAAGGCCTGATGCTGATCCGTTCGGAGTTTGGCGCAGAATTGCCTGCGCAGGGCCATTGGTTCAACGCAGGCAGCCTGTACAAACGCTTCACCCCCGCAGGCCCCGACCACGCCCAGATCGCCGCCTGCGCAGGCATGGCCGATTACATCGACGCGGTTTATGCCCATCATTGCGCGGGCCAACCGGCAGACCCCGCCACGCGCAACCGCGCCGTGCATGATCTGATGCGCGCGCAAGAGGTGGCCGTGATCCAGCCGCTGCTGGATTTTCTGGCCTCGCGCAACGATCTGCGCCTGATCGGCCCTCGGTCGGCGGATCAACGTGCGCCCACTGTCGCCGTGGCGCTGGACCGCGACGCGGAGCCGGTCTCACAGGCGCTGTCGGCCCATGGCATAGCCTGTTGGGCGGGGGATTTCTACGCCGTCCGCCCGATCGAGGCGATGGGGATCGACCGCAACCTCGGTGTGTTGCGCTTGTCGGCGGTGCATTACACCAGTGCCGAAGATGTCGCACGCCTG
>CANFSY010000172.1 GCA_947449875.1 Paracoccaceae bacterium | reverse complement strand
CTGCGTCAAGGTATTGGATGCCGGGAATGCCTGCTTTTGACAACAACTCAGAATGCCCTGTTGGGGTTGCAGTAATCGCATTTAATTCTTTAATGATTTCCCTGCCTAATGGAGCGTATTGCTGCGCTTTTTCGGGTGTTCTAAATGCTTGGCTTAGTTGTGCGTCGCCTAAATGCCAAGCGTACCCACCATATTCTCCAGTTCCAAAAGTGCCATTGTAATTTTTTGCAACGGGTTTTATTTGCAAATTACCCATTGGACTCAAAGGCTTGTCCCAGTCCAGCATACGGGCAATGTGTTCGTCGGGTAGGTCTACTTTGTAAAGGTTACCTTTGCTTTTTTCTTGATACAACTTAATTAACTCAGTTAATTTTTCTTGCGGTAAATCTCGCGCGGCTATGTTTGCATTTTGAAAATGTTTAGCTAACACTTCTGGAGGTTTTTTTGCTTGCACTTGTTGAAAAAATCTACCTCTAGTTTCTACAGGTAGATTTAATCCAAGATTTTCTGATTCTCTTTGAAGATCAAATCCTTTATGAGCCAATGCTTCTTGATAGCCTTTTGCCGTTCCCGGTGCTTCAGCCAAGTAATGCCCATAGCCGTAAGCCTGATTTCCTTCACCTGTTCCTATCTTGGTGGGATCAAACTCACCCAGCGGGTTCTTTTCAGTCGGCGCGAACCTATGTGGCGAGCCATGATATGCCTTGATGAAGCTGGGCCGGGCAGGGGACAGAGCCTTGCCTAGCAACCCTTCGCCGGTAAGCATGGCGTCGTCAATGCGGCGGCCGACTTCCTTGCCTACCGCCTTGGCGCCACGGCCAACAGCTTTAACCATTTCTGGGGCAGCCTTGATGGCTTGCGGGATAGCGGCGTATTGACCGGCCGTCATGCCGGCTTCCAGCGTATTGGCGTAGGGTTCCAAGCTCGGAATGCCTCGCGCAATGTTGCCAGTCATCTTGATTGCGTTCTCGGTGCTGGGGTAGTACTTGTTCTCTGTGATCGAGTCAGGCAGGACCATTGACGCAAGGTCAGGGATGCCCAACGGGATCTGGGCAAGGTAGCCAAGCCCACCGCCTATGCCGCCGACTGCAATGTCTCGGGCCAGTTGCTTTGAGTCTTGTGGATCGTACAGCTTCTTGGCGGCCGCCTCCTCTTCCATCTTCTGGCGGAGAGCCAGCTCAGACGCAGACATGGTTGTTGCGCGAGAACGCGGAGCAGCGAACGATCCTTGCTGCTTCAGGATGGCGTCCAGCTTTTCCATCGGCGTCTGCTTGGGTTCAGGCTTGCGGTAGCCAGTGTCGAATGGCCTTGCCCGTGCCGCCTCGTCTTCACCGAGCAGCTTGAACTCGTCAATGTCACGGCGTTTCACTTTGCCGCCATCCTTGTAATTGGTCATCGCGTCGATCAGGTCCTGATGCGTGGTCTGACTGTTGCCGCTCTTGTCCCAGACCGCATGGTGGGCCAGATGCTGGTAGTACGGGTCGAGGGCGGGGTCTAGCTTCAATCCTAGCGCGTCCTGACGGGCCGCCAAGCGATCAACGGCCTCGCGCCCACCCAACCCCTTGCCGCGGTCCAGAATGCTCTCTGGGATCTTTGTGGGCAGCGGCTGGCCGGCCGTGTGCAGGTAGATCTGCCGGGCATCGAAGGTCGGCAGGTCGCCCCGGCCGAGTAGTGACCCCACGAATCCAGACTTGGCGGCGGCAATTCCTTTCAATTGCTCGGCGTAGTCCCGGTAATCGTCAGGCAGGCCCATGATGGACTGGTTCAGAGTCGGCGCCATCTTCGGGACCATATCAACAGCACCCACCATTGCCTTGCCCAGCACATTCTGCTTGCCGAACGGCGCAAACTGGGACTGGATCTCGGCCACCGCCTTCTTGTCCAGCTCGCCTTTCATGGCAGCGTCCAGATACCGCTGGCCAGACTTCGATCCCAGCCAAGCGGCGAAAGCGCCCTCGGGTCGGACCAGCTCGTCGGTGCGTGGCACTTTCAGGCCAGCCTTGGTGGCGGTGTTGTATGAGCGGCCCTGACGGCCAATGCTTGACTGGGTGATCAAGTACGCCTTGAGCAGGTCACGGGATGTCAGGTCGCCGGCAGCCGCACGCGCAGCCTGATCGGCCATGAACGATCCGTACCCCTTCTGGATGTAATCCGGAATCTCAGTCAGGTTCAAATCCTTGCTGACCGCCTCAAGCGGCCGCCAGTTCCAGTCCTGCAGCTTTGTACTCGGCGGGTCGATGAACTCCTTGACCGCCTTGCTGACCTTAGTTGACTTGGCCATGAGTTCCCCTATACCGCATACGGATTTACCCGCTTCTTGCGGGTGTACATATCGTCATCATCGTCATCATACTCACGCTGGGGGTCAATATCAAGCCACCCGGCATCACGCAGATACCGCAGGGCCTGCGTGCAGTTGTGAACCAGAATGCCGTTCGCAAAGTAGCAGTGCTCACCCTCCACCGTCAAATCGAACACATGCCGCATGGTGCGGGTGTTCGTAACTCGACCTACCGAGGCGGAAACGAGATTCTGCTGACTGACACGCAACGCAGCAATACTTTCGCTTTGGGCTGTTGCCAATCGCTTCTTGGCCGCACCATGTGCATTGATACGGGATCTGAACCACTGGGCGAGGCTTGCCCCAAGTCTTGGCCAAGGATCGTTGCGCGTGCTCTCGATGCCATGCCCTGCCAGCTTCTGACCTGTGCCACTCGGAAGCCTTTGGTCTGATGCGCTCCAGATGCTCAAACTGCTCTGGAGTTCTGCTTCTTGCAGACAATTCTTCTGCGTGCTCCTTCCAGTGATCCGCACGGGATACGCAGGCAAGATTCTGAATGTCATTGTTTCCTGTGTCTCCATCAATGTGATGGATGTGCATGCCCGACGGAACCGGGCCATTGTGATACTCCCAGACATCGCGGTGAAGCCTTGCGCCAGATCGACCAAAGTACCGACGGTGCGCTGGGTTACTGCTCTCAGGGTAGCGCCGATACTTCCGGCCATTGAATTCCACGGTCTCGACTTTTGACATTGAACACCTCCTGTGAAGAGATATCCATTGTCGATGCTTTGACTCAATGCGTCAACCCTACACCACCCAGAGCCGGTCATCAGGCGATGCTCTGCCGTCGCCCAGATTGCACGGCCTCCGACCGTTACGCTCCACACTTCCTTCATGCCATTGTCGTGAACGGCAGTCACGCGGCGCAACCCTGCTGGCGTCATCACCATGTCACCAACGCGCACATCCTTGATCGCTTTTGTTTCGCCATCCATTTGGATCTGAGTCAATGAGTCAACACACGCATCGACATAATCGTCATGCGTTGATTCAGGGAACGAGCAGATCTGGCTGATCGCGCCCTCTGCCCAGTCCCTGACATATCCCTTCTTAGTGCTGCTCTCCGGGACCCAGACGCGGCCGGCGGCGATGATGTTTGACACAATGTTCAGGCGCTGGGTCTTGTCGGCGCGGCCCGGATTGT
>CANFSY010000171.1 GCA_947449875.1 Paracoccaceae bacterium | reverse complement strand
GCCCACCCTGCGCCAATCCACATCCTTCCAGATGCCCGACAGGGCCTGCAAGGTCATCACCGTTTCCCACAGCACCACCACCGCCACAAAATGCAGCGGGTTGGTGACAAGGGCCGAGGAGGCAATCGTCAGCGCCGAAAAGCCAAAGCCGGAATAGCCGCGCACAAAGCCCGCCACCAAAATGGTGATGGCCATCCAGCCCAGACCGATGGGCGACAGATCAAACGGAATCACGGACGTTCGCCGCGCGCCAGCCGCCCTTCGATGTCATCCAAAACCGCATCCATATCGGCCACAGAATCAATCACATAATGCGCCCCCGTGCGGCGCAGATCGGCATAGGCCGCAGCGCGCATCTGGGCGAATTCGTCCGCTGTCAGAGCGGCCGTTTCGGCTGGGTTCAGGCCAAAGGCATTGCCCGAAACGGCGACGCCTACGGTCCAGCAGCCCGCATTCAACCCCTCGCCAATGCCCACGCCCGTGTCATCGACCTTGACGACCGTATGGGCAGGCCAAACCCCCAGATCAAGGAAGGTGCGGTACATCATCATCGCCGAAGGCCGCGCTTCGGACAGATCGCCCGCGCAGACCAGATTGTCAGGCGCGTAGCCCTGCGCCGCAGCCAAAGGCAGCACCTTGGCCATGATCGAGCGCGTGTAGCCCGTGGTCGAGCCGATTTTCATCCCCCGTGCGCGCATCCGGTTGATGGCGGGGACTGCGCCTTCGATCATGGTGCAGTACTCGGTGACGGCTTCCACATTCATCGGCACGAACACTTCGTAAACGCGGTCAATCGCGGCCTCGTCGGGGGCGGCCCCTTGCGCCTTTTGCCAAGCGGCAGCGATGCGCGGCACGGCCATGAGGGTTTTGATATGGTCACGCTTGGCCATGCCCATCGGGCCGCGCGCTTCGGCCACGGTGATATCCACGCCGAACTGTTTGAAGGTTTTGACAAAAACCCCCATCGGCGCTTGGCTGCCGTGGTCGATCACCGTGCCTGCCCAATCAAATACCGCCGCTTTCAGCATCACGCTCTCCCGTAAATCTCTGCAATGGTTTCCTCGCCGATGGCAAAGGAGGTGCTGGCCCCGGTGCCGCTGGTGACGATCACCAACCGGGTTTGATCGTCAATCGTCTCGCGCATCATCGTTTCAGGCCCTGACGCATAGGTGCCGTTCCAACGCTCGGTGATCTGCGCGCCGGGCACGTTCAGCACTTGGTGCAATTCGTCCATGATCAGATCGTCCACCTCGGCCCGTTGGAAAGGCGAGGGGGACCAGTCGTAATGGTGGCTGTCGCCGACGATCAGGCCACCGTCTGCCCCCTGCACGACGATCAGATGAATACCCTCGGCCAAGGTGCGCGGCTGTTCGGCGCGCAGGCGGGCTTTGATGGGTTCGGAGTCGGGCAGTTCGGCATAGCCCAGATAGCGCACCAGACTTTGGTCTGACATGATCGACCCGGGCAGTTTGATAGGCTTTGCGGGCATCACCTTCATCATATGCAAGCGGCAGCGGGTGATCTGGTGGCGGGCGATCACTTGCGGGTAGAGGGTCAGCATATCATCGCCGGGGCAGACAACGACCTGTGTCGCCTCGACCACGCCCGATGTCGTCAGCACCCGCCCCTGTTGCACCTCTTTCACCAAAGTCTTGCGCAAAAAGGTCACGCCAAGGCGTTCGATCCAAGCAGCCAGCTTCGGGATCGCAAAGCGGCTTTCCACGCGCCGTTCATGGCTGGACCACAACGCGCCTTGGATGGGCCTGCCCGACAAAACCCCGCCGTGTTGGGCCATGGTTTGCTCAGCCGTCAGGATATAGCAACCCTGCCCCATTTCGGTGCGCACAAAAGCCTCAAGACACGCCATCGCCTCGGGCCGCTGGGCCACGACCAACAAACCTTGGTGTTCCACCGGAATGCCCGCCTTGGGGGCCACCTCTTCCCACACATCACGCGAGCGCATCGCACGGCGGTAGCAATCGCCCTGCTGCTGGCCCGTCACCGTGACAAAGCCAAAGTTGCGGACCGAGGCGCCAATCGCCTCGGCCTCGCGGTCTATGACCACGACCTTCAGGCCCCTGCGGGAAGCGGCCAAAGCATGGCCAAGCCCCAGTATCCCCGCCCCCACAATGGCAAGATCGTAGCGCATGTTACACCAGTTGCGGGCGCATGTCGGCGGCAGAGATGCCGGCCACTTCGACCGGCTTTTTCATCGCATCGCGGCGGAAGGGTTCACCCAGTTCTTGGTTGATCATCGCCTCGATCAGGGTGGTTTTGCCGTGGTTCATCTGATCGTCAATGGCCTTGTGCAGGGCGGCGGTCAGCTCGTCTTGCGTGCGCGCCACCACACCTTGCAAACCACAGGCCTGCGCGATGCCAGCGTAAGAGACACCCTCGTTCAGTTCGGTGCCCACAAAGTTGTCATCATACCACAGCGTCGAATTGCGCTTTTCAGCGCCCCATTGGTAGTTGCGAAACACCACTTGCGTGACCGCAGGCCATTCGCCCCGACCAATGGCGGTCAGCTCTGTCACCGCAATGCCAAAGGCCCCGTCGCCCGAAAAGCCCACAACGGGCGTGTCAGGGCAGGCAATCTTGGCCCCCACGACAGACGGCAGACCATAGCCGCAAGGGCCAAACAGGCCCGGTGCCAGATACTTCCGCCCCGCCTCGAACGTCGGGTAAGCGTTGCCGATGGCGCAGTTGTTGCCGATGTCAGAGGAGATGATCGCCTCTTTCGGCAAGGCCGCCTGAATAGCGCGCCACGCCATGCGCGGGCTCATCCAATCGGGCTTGGCGTCACGGGCGCGCTGGTTCCATGTGGTGCCCACATCGTCTTGCTCGTGGTCCATCGAGGACAGTTCCTGCGCCCAGCGGCTTTTGGTCGCCCCGATCAACGCCTTGCGATCCGCACGGCCCACATCGCCCGCCGATTTGGTCAGACGCGCCAAAATGCCCTCGGCCACGGCCTTGGCATCGCCCACGATTCCGACCGTGACCTTCTTGGTCAGGCCGATGCGGGCGGGGTTGATATCGACCTGAATGATCTTGGCGTCTTTGGGCCAATAGTCCAACCCGTAGCCCGGCAGGGTCGAGAAGGGGTTCAACCGCGTCCCCAAGGCCAGCACCACGTCGGCTTGTGCGATCAACTGCATGCCCGCCTTGTTGCCGTTATAGCCCAAGGGGCCCGCAAACAGCGGGTGGCTGCCGGGGAAGGCGTCGTTGTGCTGATAGCCCACGCACACCGGCGCATCCAAACGCTCTGCCAAAGCCATCGAGGCTGGAATAGCCCCCGCCAGCACCACGCCCGCGCCGTTCAAGATCACGGGGAACTTGGCCGAAGACAGCAAGGCTGCAGCTTCCGACAGGGCCTGATCGCCGCCGGTCGGGCGTTCGAATTCCACGATCCGCGGCAGGTCAATGTCGATGACTTGGGTGAAGTAATCGCGCGGCACGTTGATTTGGGCGGGGGCCGACATGCGCTTGGCGTTCAAGATCACGCGGTTCAAAACCTCGGCCATGCGGG
>CANFSY010000170.1 GCA_947449875.1 Paracoccaceae bacterium | reverse complement strand
GCGAGGGCGGCTATGTGAACGATCCAGCCGATCTGGGCGGGCCCACGCAGCACGGGGTGACACTGGGCACCTTGCGGGCCCTTGCGCGGGATGTGAACGCGGACGGCGTGGTGGATAAAACCGACCTGCGCGCCCTGACGGCGGCAAATGCGGTGGATATCTTTCTGAGCCGCTATTTTGACCGACCCGCCCTAAGCCAATTGCCCGCCCCTTTGCAGGCGCCGGTGTTTGACATGTATGTCAACGCCGGCACCATGGCCATCAAACTGCTGCAACGGGTCCTGACGGCCCAAGGCCATAAGCTGCGCTGCGACGGGGTTCTGGGCCCTGCCACTTTGGCCGCCGTGCACGCCTGCAATGCGCAGGGCCTGTGCGACCTTTACGGCGTAGCGCGGCGCGATTTTTACTATTCCCTCGCCGATGCCCGCCCCGCCAGCCGCAAATATGTGCTGCGGCGCGATGGGGGCAAAGGCGGGTGGATCACCCGGGCCGAGGCATTCCTTCCGCCCGATTTACACCTGACCCTCGCGCAACATCAGGCCCGTGTCGCGGCTTGGAGATGAAAGGATATCGCATGGATTTGACCCAAATTGTAAACAGCGCCGAAACCTTGGCGGAGGATTTGGCGCGTGGGGCGGCTGGCCCCATCCCCCACGTGCAGCCCAAAACCGCCACGGGCAAGGCGGGCTATGACCGCTTGATTGACGCGCTCAACCGCTTGCCGCGCCCTTTGATGGCGCTGGGGGTTTTGGGGGTGTTCGGGGTGGCCTTCATCGCCCCGGCTTGGTTTGAAACCCAGATGCAGGTCTTGGCCGCGATCCCGCAGCCCTTGTGGTGGCTTTTGGGCGCTGTGGTGACGATGTTCTTTGGCGCGCGCGAAACGCATTATCTGCGCCAGTCACCGCCAACGAAGCGGTAAACAACGGCGGCGGCCCCCAAGCAGGGCTGCCGCTTTCCACCCTGACAAGCACCTGTCCTTGACCTGCGGCCTCCTCTCTGGCATCCCGCAGGCGATAAGACAGGATTTGATCAGATGAATCTCTTCGCCGATATCCGCGCCCTTGTGGTGGCCGAACTGACCGCCATGACGGCAGACGGAACCCTGCCGCAGGGTCTGGACTTTGCCCATGTCGCGGTAGAGCCGCCCCGCGATGCCGCCCACGGCGATATGGCCACCAATGCTGCGATGGTGCTGGCCAAGCCCGCAGGTCTTGCGCCGCGCGCGATTGCGGAAGCCTTGGCCGCGCGGTTGAGCAAAGACGCGCGCATTATGGCGGCGGATGTGGCGGGGCCGGGGTTTTTGAACCTGCGGTTGCCCAATCTGGTCTGGCAAAGCGTTGTGAAGTCGGCCCTGACAGACGGGGCGGATTACGGCCGTTCCAACGCGGGCGCGGGGCGCAAGGTGAATGTGGAGTTCGTCTCGGCCAACCCGACGGGGCCGATGCATGTGGGCCATGTGCGCGGGGCTGTGGTGGGCGATGCGCTGTCGAACCTGTTGGCCTTTGCCGGATGGCATGTGACGCGGGAGTACTACATCAACGACGGCGGCGCGCAGGTCGATGTGCTGGCACGATCGGCCTATGAACGCTACCGCGAGGCCAATGGGCTGGAACCCGAAATCCGCGAGGGGCTTTATCCGGGGGATTATCTGATCCCCGTCGGCGCGGCCTTGAAAGAGAAATACGGCACCAGCCTGCTCAACCAGCCCGAATCAGTCTGGCTGGCTGATCTGCGCGACTTTGCCTCGGCCATGATGATGCAAGAAATCCGCAACGATCTGGCGCAGCTGGGCGTTTCGATGGATGTCTATTCTTCAGAAAAAGCCCTATACGGCACGGGGCAGATCGAGGCTGCGATCCAGACCCTGCGCGATCAGGGGCTGATCTATGAGGGCACGCTGGAACCGCCCAAAGGCAAAGTGCCCGAGGATTACGAAGCGCGGATTCAAACCCTGTTCCGCTCGACCGCGCACGGCGACGATGTTGACCGGCCTGTGATGAAATCGGACGGGTCCTGGACCTATTTCGCGCCCGATATCGCCTACCACTTCGACAAGGTGCAGCGCGGCTTTGACGAGTTGATTGACATTTTCGGTGCCGATCACGGCGGCTATGTCAAGCGGATGAAGGCAGCGGTTTCGGCGCTGTCGGGGGGCCGCGTGCCTTTGGATATCAAGCTGGTGCAACTGGTGAAGCTGTATAAGAACGGCGAGCCGTTCAAAATGTCTAAGCGGGCCGGTACTTTCGTCACGCTTCATGATGTGGTCGAACAGGCCGGTGCCGATGTGACGCGCTTTATGATGCTGACGCGCAAGAACGATGTGGCTTTGGATTTCGACTTTGCCAAGGTGCTGGAACAATCCAAAGACAATCCGGTGTTCTACGTGCAATACGCCAATGCGCGGATCAATTCGGTGCTGCGCAAAGCGCAGGCGGCAGGGTTGGATGTGTCGGATGCAGCCCTTGCGCAGGCCGATTTGACCCAACTGTCGCACCCTGCCGAAATCGACATGGCCCAGCAAATCGCCGAATGGCCGCGCGAGGTTGACATCGCCGCCAAAGGCAACGAACCGCACCGGATTGCGTTTTTCCTGTATGAACTGGCGTCGGAATTCCACGGGCTTTGGAACCGCGGCCATGACGATGCGTCCTTGCGCTTCCTGCAAGAGGGCAAAGACGCCACCTCTTTGGCAAAAATTGCGCTCGCGCGGGCCACGGGCGTTGTGATTTCGGCAGGATTGGCTATTCTAGGTGTGACGCCGGCGGAAGAGATGCGCTAAAAAGCACGGCGACGAGCAATAAAGCGGGGGCGGCAAAGTATCGCACCTGCATGTGAGGCGACATGGCAGTTTTTGAGTATGACGAGCACGGCTCGGCTTATCCCGACCCCTATGGTCGGCAAGGTCGGGTGCTGACGCAGGCGCAGCAGTGGGTCAGTATTGCCGGAGCGGTCAGTTCGATCGCGCTGGTGCTAAGTTTGGTCTATTGGGGCTATGCGCTGGCCGTGCGCGATGTCACGGGCGTGCCTGTGATGCGTGCCGTGGCAGGGGCGATGCGCGTTGCCCCCGTTGATCCGGGCGGTGATCAGACGCCCAATCAGGGCTTGACCGTGAATGCGGTCGCGGCCAGTGGCACTTCGGCGAAACCGGCCGATACGGTTACTTTGGCGCCGATGCCGGTAGATTTGCAGCCCTCGGATATCCCCGTGGCCCAAGCCAGCGAACAGGCGCCGCCTGACCCTGTGGCACAGGATGTCGCGACAGCGACACCGCTGGTTGAACTGACCGCAGCAGAACCTGCCACAGGCACCGTCTTGACCCAAGACAGCGTTGACGCCGCAGTTGCCGCTGCTTTGTCACAGGCGACAGCGGGGGGCTCAGACATTAACCCCGCCCTGCGCCCGCAACCGCGCCCTGCCGATTTGGGCACCGTATCTGCAGACCAAGCGGTCGGTGCGGCCCCTGTGATTGTCGAAAAAGACCCCGGCGCCATTCCTGCGGGCACGATCTTGGCCCAGTTTGATGCTTACGAATCCCCCGAACAGGCCCGCGCCAAATTCGCCGAGCTGCAAGAGAGCTTCGCTGGCT
>CANFSY010000169.1 GCA_947449875.1 Paracoccaceae bacterium | reverse complement strand
TCAGACTGCGCGGTGAAGGGGCGGTTTTGCAGATCAAGCCGAGTGATATAATCAGAGATGATCTCAGCCCCCATGGCGCGGGCGTGGTCTTCCATCCGCACCATCAGATCGGGGCCTTGAACATGGGAATCGCCGGGCCAGTTTTCCACCTCGGTCGTGATGGTCAACTGGCCGCCCGGGGTCAGGCCTTGCACCAAAATCGGGTTCAGCATGGCGCGCGCGGCATAGACCGCCGCCGTGTAGCCCGCAGGGCCAGAGCCGATGATCAAAACCTTGCTGTGCCGCTGTTCGCCCATATCAGACCCGCCTTTTGTGGATATGGCGATGGTATAGGCAAGGACGGGCCAAGAGAAAAGGGCTGGTGCGCTGCGACTTTTTCTTGCGTATTGGTGAAATATTATTGCGCAAAGCGCCTTGGGCGCGTACAGAACCGTCAAAAGAGGAGCGTTAAATGCCGGTTTCCAAGCTTGACCCGATTGATCGCAAGATTTTGGCAGAGCTGCAGGCCGATGGGCGCATGACCAATGTGGAATTGGCCAGTCGGGTCGGCATATCGGCCCCGCCGTGCTTGCGCCGTGTGCGCACGCTGGAAGAGGCGGGCTATATCAAGGGCTACCACGCCGACATCGACGCGCGCGAGATGGGCTTTGAGGTGCAGGTTTTCGCCATGGTGCGTCTGAACAGCCAAGCTGAAGCTGACCTGTCGACGTTTGAGGGCCGCTGCCGCGCGTGGCCTTTGGTGCGCGAATGCCATATGTTGAACGGCGAGATCGACTTTATTCTAAAATGCGTGGCCCCCGACCTGTCGACCTTTCAGAACTTTCTGACCGAGCAGTTGTTGAAGGCGGAGAATGTGGCGAATGTGAAAACCTCGCTGGTTATTCGCTGTGCCAAGGACCAACCGGGCCTGCCGTTTGAGGTTTTGGAAGCCCGACTTGCCAAGTTGGCGTGAGTTGATTTTTCGCAGAAAAATCGTGGCCGCGGCATAAGACGGGGAGAAAGACGATTTTTCTGCGAAAAATCGGGCCTCCGGCGGGGATATTTGGGCACATGTGAAAGTTAAAGGGTCACGCGCACCTCGATCATGCGCGGGCCTGTGCTGGGGGTGGACAGCGCCCGATGCAGCTCTTGCGGGTCTTGCGGGATCGAGACAAAGGGCAGATCGCACGCGGCGGCGAAGTGGTTCATGCGCAAGGGTGACGGGTGGCAGCCGATGATTTCGGTATTGGCCCCGCGCATTGCATCGGCGATTTCGCGGAAGGCGGCGTTGTTCCAGACCAAGAAGGTGATGGGCAGGTTTTCATCTAGGGCCGTGCGCAACTCGCCGGGTGAGAATTGCAGACCGCCATCGCCGATCAGGCAGACAACTTGGCTTTCAGGGGCGGCCATTGCAGCGCCCACGGCAGCGCCGGGGCCAAAGCCCAGCGCGCCAAAGCCGGTGGCGGCGTTGAACCAGCCGCCGGCGCGGTCGTGGTCGTAATAGAGGTTGCCGGCATAGACTGGCTGGGTGCTGTCGCCCACGATCAAGGCTTGGGGGAGGGCAGAGCGGATCGCCTCGACCATCTCTAGCTGGGCGGGCATGGTGGCTGACAGATCGGCCAAGGCGGCGCGGGCGGCGGTGCGGGTATTATGCGCATCTTGAGTGCTGTGGGCGGGTTTTTGGATCAGGTGCGGCAAAAGCGCCGCCATTGTCGCTCCGGCATCGCCGTGCAAGGTTAGGGCTGCGGGGTGGCGGGCCAACTGGTCGGCGTCGATGTCGATGCGGATCATTGCGGCCAAAGACGGCACTGCGTCGTCAGCATACATATCATAGTCGGTCTGGCCGATTTCGGTGCCAATGGCGAGGATCTGGTCCGATGCGGCGATCAGGGCGCGCACCGGCAAAAGGCTGGGCGAAGCGGGAATGCACAGCGGGTGGCCGTGCATCATGCCGCGGGCATTGGTGGTTTGGATCACCGGCGCGTTCAGCCGCTGGGCGAGGGCTGCCAGATGCGCCTCTTGGCCCCGCACGCCGCCGCCTGCCAAGATCACGGGGCGCTTTGCGGCGTTGAGCATAGCTGCGGCTGTCGCCAAGGCTTGGGCGTCTGGCAGAGCCTTGGCCTGCGGGGCAGACGGTTCGGGCAGGGCGTCGCAGGGCATGGGCATGACATCGGTGGGCACTTCGATATGCACCGGACCGGGGCGGCCTGTGGTCAAAAGCGCAAAGGCCCAGTCTAACGTCGGCCCCACATCGTGCGGCCCCGTGATCTGGCGCGAGGGGCACAGCGCGCGCACCAGCGCGCCTTGGTCGGGCAGTTCGTGCAACCGGCCCAAGCCGCGCCCCAGACTGTCGCGGCGGTTGACACCGGATATCACCAGCACCGGCACCGAATCTTCGCGGCTTTGCGCCATGGCGGTCAGCGCATTGGTCAGGCCGGGGCCTGTGATGACAAAGGCCACCCCCGGCTGACCGCTCACCCGGGCATAGCCATCGGCCATAAAGGCGCAGCCTTGTTCATGGCGGGCTGTGACATGGCGGATGGGTGAACCCGACAAGCCACGGTACAATTCGACCGTATGCACCCCCGGAATGCCAAAGACCACGCGCACCCCGCGCGCGGCGAGGCCTTCGACCAGACGTTCGCCCACCGTTCTCATTTGGCACCTGTCAACTGGCGCGCGGCAAAGGAGGCGATGCGGCGGCAGGCTTCGGTCAGTTCGTCGTCTGACCGTGTCAGGCTTAAGCGCAGCCAGCCGTTCAGCGCGGGGCCAAAGCTTTCGCCCGGCATGACAGCGACTTTTTCTTCCTTGAGCAGGCGGTGGGCGAAGGCTTCGCCGCTGAGGCCCGTGGCGCGGATGTCGACCACAGAGAACATCCCCGCTTCTGGTTGGTGCACATGCAGCGCGTTTTGGCCATGCAGGGCCTGTTTGATCAGGCGGGCGCGGCGAGCAAAGCGTTCGGCCATGCCGCGCGCAACCTCTGACGGTTTGGCCACGGCTTGGGCGGTCATATCGGCGATGAAGGGTTGGTTGCCAAACAGCATCGTTTCGGCCACCGGCAGCAGGGCTGCAACAAACTCTTCCGGCCCGACAGCCCAGCCCGATCGAAAGCCTGGTGCGGCGTGGGATTTAGAGATGGACGACACCGCAATCGAGCGTTCGGCCAAATCGGCCATATCCAGCGGCGAGGCGAATTTGCCGTCGGCGAAGATCAGTTCTTCATAGACCTCATCGCAGACAATCCACAGATCATGCGCTTTGGCGACACGGCCCAGCGCCACAATATCCTCTGCGCTTAACACCGCACCCGTGGGGTTGTGCGGGGTATTCAGCATCAGCACACGGCTGGCAGGGGTGATGCGGGCCGCAACATCGGCGGCTTGCATGCGAAAGCCGTGTTCGGGGCGCAGCGGCACGGGCACCACTTTGGCCCCCGGCGCCATGATGACGCCTTCGTAGGTGGCATACATCGGATCGCCCACCAGCACCTCGTCACCCGGGCCAACAAGCCCTGTCAGAACAGCGAAAAGGGCGGTCTGGGTGCCGGGAAAGGCCATGAATTGTTGGGTGCTGATCGGGCGACCCCTGCGGGCGGTGTAACGGGCTGACAAGGCCGCCAACAATGCGGGTTCCCCGCGCCCGTTGGAATAGGCATAGCGGCCTGCGTCCATCGCCGCTTTGGCGGTGGCGATCAGCGCGGCTGGGG
>CANFSY010000168.1 GCA_947449875.1 Paracoccaceae bacterium | reverse complement strand
GAGGGCAATATCTGGGCGGGTGTTGGCCTTATTCTGATGGGATCGCTGTATCTGCTGTGGTCAGGGCGCAGCCCGCAAGAGTCGGCCCTTCCCGCCTAAGGGCTGGACATTCATGCGCCAAGCTTTAGCCTTGGCGCATGACACCAAAACCCCCCCGCTTGGCTGCCCGCGCCCTGATTTTGCAGGACAATGCTGTGTTGCTGGTCAATGCCTTTGCCGACGCGCGCTCTGATCTGTGGTGCGCGCCCGGTGGCGGGGTCGAGGCGGGGGTCTCTTTGCCCGACACGCTGATCCGCGAAGTGTTCGAGGAAACCGGCCTGACGGTCAGCGTGGGGGCCCCCGCCCTGATCAACGAGTTTCACGATCCGGCCAGCGGATTTCATCAGGTCGAGGTTTTCTTTCACTGCACCGTCACCAGCGGCGATCTGGCCGCCGATTGGCGCGATCCGGCAGGGGTGGTGACAGAGCGGCGCTTTTTCACCCAAAGGGATCTGCAATCGCGCAAAATTCGCTTCAAGCCTGACAGTCTTGCCAGTGTGGCGTGGTCGCAGGGCCTGGCCTATGACCCGCTAGAGCGGTTGATCCGATGAGCCGCGCGTTTGTCAAAGAGGGCGACGGCGCGCTTGACCCGCTGCCCGACCTGCCACTGTCGGCCCATCCGAACTATGTCACCAAGCGCGGACTGGCCGATTTGCAAGACAGATTGCGCCAAGCCCAAGCGCGTCTGGCCGACCTCAAAGTGCGGGCCGAGCGGTTGGACAAGTTGCCCGAAGCCGCAGCCGAACGCGACATCCGCTATCTTGAGGCGCGGTTGCGCAGCGCCATTCCGGTTGACCCTGCCCAACACGACCTATCCCGCGTGGCCTTTGGCTTGTGCGTGCAGGTCTGTGATGCCCAAGGGCGCGCCCAGACCTACGAAATCACCGGCGAGGATGAGGCCGACCCCGCCTTGGGTCGCATCAGCGCCCACGCGCCACTGGCCCGCGCCTTGCTGGGGGCCGAACTTGGCGACAGCGTGACATGGACAAAACCCAGCGGCACAACCGATCTAACCATAAGCGCCATCACATGCCCCAAAGACTGATCCGCCCGCTTGACCCCGTGCATGACCGCGCCGCCGTGGCCGCCCTGCTCTTGCAGGCGGCAGACTACTACCAGCTTTGGCTGGGCCACGACCCCGACGACGCGCAGGTGGACGAGGTTTTTACCGCCTGCCCGCCCCACTGCGATCCGGCACGCTCGCACCGCTTGGGGCTTTATCTGGATGGCCACCTGTCTGGCGTGGCCGAACTGTCTTTTGGCTTTCCCCAGCCCGAAGACGCCTATCTTGGCCTGATGATCCTTTGCCCATCGGCGCGCGGCCAAGGGCACGGTGCGGCCTTTACATCGCATCTTGAAACCCTCGCCCGCCCCAGCCCGCGCCTGTATCTGGGGGTGTTGCAGGCCAACACGCGCGGCCACGCCTTTTGGGAACGGCAGGGCTTTGCCCCAACGGGTGTGACGCGCTTTGATGACGAGACGGGTCACACGCTGTTGCGGCTGGTAAAAATCCTTTGACCAAAACACCTGCGGTTTTCGTCCCAGCCTAGCCGCGCAACAAAAAGGGCGCCCGAATGGGCGCCCTTTCCGATCTGCCTTTGGGGCAGATTACATCATGCCGTCCATGCCGCCCATGCCGCCCATGCCGCCGCCAGCGCCACCGCCGTTGCCCTTGGGCTCCGGACGATCAGCGATCATGGCTTCGGTGGTGATCAGCAAGGACGCGATCGAGGCTGCGTCTTCCAGCGCGGTCCGCGTCACTTTGGCCGGGTCAATGACGCCGAAGGCGAACATGTCACCATATTCTTCGGTCTGGGCATTGAAGCCAAAGGTCGGGTCGTTGCTTTCGCGCACTTTGCCGGCGACGACAGCGCCGTCAACACCAGCGTTTTCGGCGATCTGACGCAGCGGCGCTTCCAGCGCGCGGCGCACGATCGAGATGCCGTTTTGCTGGTCAGAGTTTGCACCCTTCAGGTCGTGCAGCACTTTGGCAGCTTGGATCAGGGCCACACCGCCGCCAACCACGATACCTTCTTGCACGGCCGCACGGGTCGCGTTCAAAGCGTCGTCAACGCGGTCTTTGCGCTCTTTCACTTCGATCTCGGTCATGCCGCCGACGCGGATCACCGCAACACCGCCAGCCAGTTTGGCCACGCGCTCTTGCAGTTTTTCCTTGTCGTAATCCGAAGTGGTTTCTTCGATCTGGGTGCGGATCTGGCCAACGCGAGCTTCGATTTCAGCCTTGGCCCCAGCGCCGTCAACGACGGTGGTGTTGTCCTTGGTGATCGAAACTTTCTTGGCGCGGCCCAGCATGTCGATGGTCACCGACTCCAGCTTCATGCCCAGATCTTCCGAGATGACCTGACCACCGGTCAGGATCGCGATGTCTTGCAGCATGGCTTTGCGACGGTCGCCAAAGCCCGGGGCTTTGACAGCGGCGATCTTCAGGCCACCGCGCAGCTTGTTGACGACCAGCGTGGCCAAAGCCTCGCCTTCAACGTCTTCCGAGATGATCAACAGCGGGCGCTGCGATTGGATCACGGCTTCCAGCAACGGCACCATCGGCTGCAGCGACGACAGTTTCTTTTCGTGCAGCAGGATGAACACGTCTTCCAGCTCGACGGTCATTTTGTCAGAGTTGGTGACGAAATAGGGCGACAGGTAGCCGCGGTCGAACTGCATGCCTTCGACGACTTCAACTTCGGTCTCAAGACCTTTGTTTTCTTCGACGGTGATGACACCTTCGTTGCCCACGCGCTGCATGGCGTCCGCGATGAAGCGGCCGATCTGCGCTTCGCCGTTGGCCGAAATGGTGCCAACTTGGGCGACTTCGTCCGAATCCTTGACCGGACGCGAGGCCGCTTTGATCGCAGCCACAACCTTGGTGGTCGCCATGTCGATGCCGCGCTTCAGGTCCATCGGGTTCATACCGGCGGCGACGGCTTTCATGCCTTCGCGCACGATGGCTTGGGCCAGAACGGTGGCGGTGGTGGTGCCGTCACCGGCTTCGTCATTGGTGCGGGAAGCAACTTCCTTCACCATCTGAGCGCCCATGTTTTCGAACTTGTCGGCCAGTTCGATTTCCTTGGCAACCGTCACACCGTCTTTGGTGATGCGCGGTGCGCCAAAGGACTTGTCGATCACGACATTGCGGCCTTTGGGCCCCAAGGTCACTTTGACAGCGTCGGCCAGAATGTTGACACCGCGCAGCATGCGGTCGCGGGCATCGGTGTCAAAACGTACGTCTTTAGCAGCCATTGTGCTAACTCCCGTTTGAATTGGTTGATGTAGGGTAGGTGAAACCCACCGCTCGAAGGGTTCGGTGCGTGACCTCACGCACCGGCGCGCATCAGGAGATGATCCCCATGATGTCGCTTTCCTTCATGATCAGCAGCTCTTCGCCATCCAGCGTGACTTCGGTGCCCGACCACTTGCCGAACAGGATGCGGTCGCCCGCCTTCACCGACGGTGCGATCAGTTCGCCCGAGTCCTTGCGGGCGCCTTCGCCCACGGAAATGATCTCGCCCTCGGCGGGCTTTTCCTTGGCGCTTTCCGGAATGATCAGGCCGCCCTTGGTTTTTTCGGTCGAGGCGACACGCTTGACCAGCACGCGGTCATGCAGCGGTTTGAAAGCCATCTGGTAACACTCCCTAGGTTCCAGGTTCATTGGGATTAGCACTCGCAGTCAGTGAGTGCT
>CANFSY010000167.1 GCA_947449875.1 Paracoccaceae bacterium | reverse complement strand
TGATCAGCGCGGTGTTCCGGCGCGGCGGGGATATCTCTTTTGTGGTGGAAGAACTGAAAGCCGTGTTTGATCCGCGCGGTGGGGCGTGGATGGAAGGGCGCTATGTGCCCTCGATCTTGGCGGCGATTGGCGGGGTGATCGAACGCCACCTGATTGCGATTGGTTTCATCGAAGGCGAAGGGCTGGGCCTGAAAAGTGATCCGCACGCCGAGAAAATGGTAACGGGGGGGCCAAAAGGGGCGGCCTGCCCAAGCTGCGGCAGCTTTGCGGTGCAGATGAAAGAGGGCTGTATGACCTGCAATGACTGCGGCCATTCGAAGTGTGGGTAAGATAGGGTGGCCCCCGCCGATGGATCGGCGGGGGTGATTTGAAAGGCGTTTCGCGCAAGGAACGCTCTGCTTATGGGCTAGGCCAAGGGCCCGATCAGGCTGTTTGCGGGGGTTGCTTTGGCGCTGGTGGTGCGGCTTCGCGCTGCAAGACGGCGGCAAAAAAGCCGTCGGTGTCGTGGCGCGCGGGCGTCAATGACAGGTGATCGCCCGTCACTGCATGCGCAAGGTCCGGTGCGGCTTCGGGCAGGGGCACCGTGCGAAAGGCGGGATGCGCTGCAAGAAAGGCCGCGACCTGCGCTTCGTTTTCTTCCCACAAGACAGAGCAGGTCGCATAGACCACCCGTCCGCCCGGCTTCACAAGGCGCGCCGCACTTGCCAAAATCCGCGCTTGCAGTGCCACAAGGGCATCAAGGCCCAAGTCCGGCGCCCGCCAGCGCGCATCGGGATTGCGCCGCCAAGTGCCCGTCCCACTGCACGGGGCATCGACCAGAACACGGTCAAAACCGCCCTTGTGCCGCTTGATCCACGGGTCGCTTTCGCTGGTCAAAAGGCGCGTTTCGACATTGTGCAGCCCTGCGCGTCGCAACCGCTCGCCGCAGCGCTTCAGGCGGGTTGGGTTGATATCGCAGGCGATGACATGGCCTTTGTTGTGCATCTGGGCGGCGATGGCCAATGTCTTACCCCCCGCCCCGGCGCAGAAATCGACAACCCGCGCACCGGGCTTGGCATCGACCAAAAGCGCCACCAACTGCGAGCCTTCGTCTTGAATCTCGATCTCGCCGGTTTTCAGGCCCGACAGGCGCGCCAAAGACAAACGCTCGCGCAGACGGATGCCGTGCGGAGCAAGCTTGGTGGGCTCGGCGCTCAGGCCCATGTCGTTCAAGGCGCGCAGCATCACCTCTTGCGTGGATTTGAGCGGATTGACCCGCAGGTCTAGCGCAGGTGCTGTCAAGGTCGCCGCCATCTCGCCCGCGAAAGCGGCCCCAAAGCGCCGCCGCAGGGGGGCTACGGCCCAAGGCGGGCATTCCAGGTGCACCTCTTCGGGCATGTCCACATGCGTGATCGCGGCCCCCCGCACCGCCCGCACCAAAGAGTTTTCGCGACTGCTTAGGGCGGCCGGTGCGTGCGGTGTGCCGTCAAACAAGCGTTTGATCTGGTCGGGCGTTTTGCCTTCGCCAAGTGCCAGCCATGCGATCAGCCGATTGCGCGGGCTGTCGGCGGCCCCTTGCTGTGCCATCCACCAGCCAAGCCGTGCCCGATGCCGCAGCAGGGTGTAGAGCAGGTCCAAAATCGCGCCGCGGTCCGCGTCTGTCAGGTGGCGGCGGTCGCGAAACCAGCCGGATGTGACAGCATCCGCCGGGCGCGGGGCGGTTTCGACCTCTGACAACAGATCAAGGGTGGCTTGCAGGCGAAGGGAAGGGGTCACGGTCAGGCCATCAGAATCAAAGTGCTCGGCAGGATGCAGGCAAGCGGGGTAAGTCTTGGCACATTTTTGGCCCCCCCTTGCGGGGTCGTTTATCTTGGGCCCGCTTTAATGCGAACGCGCAGTTCTTGCAAACTGCCATTCAGATTCTAAACCGCCCATCCAACGGTGCCAAGGCGATTGCGGGGCTATGTCTCTCCTGCGGCCCATTGGTCTGGCAAATTCAGAACTTCTGTCGTAACGACGGGTAAATTGGCGTTCGACCAGCACGGTCGGGCTTAAGAACGGTGATCAAATGGCCAGTATGCTTTCTATACGTTCCAAACTCTTGCTGCTATTGATGGTCAGCGGGCTGGCGGCGGCTTTGGCGATCAGTTCGATCGGCTATATACGGTCAGATCAAGCTTTGCGCGCCGCGGTTTGGGATCAGCTCTTGGCGGTGCGCGAAACCAAAAAGGCCGACATCCTGCGCTATCTTCAATCGCAAGAACGCGCCTTTGCCGTCTTGGCGGCCCAAGGCCAAGCCCAAGAAGCCCTGCCTGACTTTCGCGCCGCCGTCGCCGCCGAAGGCGCTTTGCCCGCGACAACCGATGTGGCCGATCTGACCAAGTTCTACGAGACCGACATCCTGCCAAACCTGCCCGAAGCTGGCCGCCCCCTGTCGGCCGACACTTTACTTCCGACTGAACCGCAAGGCCTGCGCCTGCAAAACCGCTACATCGCAGCCAACCCCAATCCGCAAGGCAAGCGCGATCTGTTCGAAGGCCCGTCTGCCGCAGCCAATGCCTATGACGCTGTTCACAAAGCCTACCATGCTCATTTCTTGAATATGATGCGCAATTTGGGGCTGTACGACATCTTCCTGATCGACGACCAAACCGGAGATGTTCTGTATACCGTTGAAAAAGAGATAGATTTTGCAACCAATTTGATGACGGGGCCCTATCGCAACTCGGGCCTTGCCCAAGCCTTCCGCGCGGTGCGGGATGCGCCGGCGGATCAAAACGGTGTGGTATTTGTGGATTTTGACCACTATGTCCCGTCCTTTGGCGCACCAGCCGCCTTTCTGGCGGCCCCTGTGTTTCACAACGGCGATCGGGTCGGTGTGATCGTCGGGCAGGTGTCGATCGACGAGATGAACGCGGCGCTGACCTCTTCGGGCGATTGGGTCAACGAAGGGCTTGGCACTTCGGGCGAGGTGTATCTGGTGGGGGCGGACGGGTTTGCGCGCTCTGACAGCCGGTTCTTGATCGAAGACAAGCCGGGCTATCTGGACCAATTGGCCAAACTGGGTGTTGAACCCGCAGAAATCGCCGCCATTGACCAATCCGGCCATTCGGTCTTGAACCAGCATTTCGCAACCCTTGCGGTAGAGCGTGCTCAAAGCGGCGAAACGGGGGCCGATACGATCCGCGATTATCGCGGGATCGAGGTGTTATCCGCCTATGCGCCGATTGATTTTGGTGGGCATCGCTGGGCGATTATTGCCGAAAAAGATGTCGCAGAGGCGCTGGGCCCGCTGCACGATCTGCGCCGCGTGATCTTGATTGCAACGGGCGCTATCGCGATGGCGATCACGATCTTTGCGCTGCTCTCTGCCCGCGCCTTTGTCAGCCCGCTGCTGCGTTTGCAATTGGGGGTGGAACGGCTGTCATCGGGCGATACCCAGTTCAAAGTGCCGGTCAAAGGCAATGACGAATTCGCCACGCTCGCGACGGCTTTTAACGGCATGTTGTCAGAAATCGTGCGGCGCAACGGGATTATTGAATCCAAAACCGCCGAATACGAAAAGCTGTTGCGCAATGTGTTGCCCGACACCGTGGCCGACCGCTTTAACGGCGGCGAGTTGATCGTGGCCGATACATTTGAAAATGTCAGCATCATCTATGCCGTGATCGTGGGCTTGGATGTGATCCAGCGCGATCATTCGGCCAATGATATCATTCATCTGTTGAATGAACTCATTGACCTGTTTGACGAAGCGGCCGAGCGGCAC
>CANFSY010000166.1 GCA_947449875.1 Paracoccaceae bacterium | reverse complement strand
CGAGGCCTTCCACGACTACGCCTATCTGCGCACCAACCCCGCCGGTCTGCACCGCGAGCTGTGGTATCACGAGCAGGGTGACCGCTCCTGGCTGGTGGTGACCCGCAACACGGTCACGCATGAAATCACGAAAGTGGAACTGGCCCGCGATGTGGCCCGGGCTGAGGGGCGTTCCAAATGAGCCAATCCAACCGCATCGACCCTAAAGTCTGGGGCGGCCAGATCGACCGCAGCAAGACCCTGCGTTTCCATTTCGACGGGCTGCCCTACACCGGCCATCCGGGCGACACGCTCGCATCGGCCCTTTTGGCCAATGGCGTCCGCCTGATGGGCCGCAGCTTCAAATATCACCGGCCTCGCGGGCCGATTTCGGCGGGGAGCGAAGAGCCGAACGCGCTGGTCGAACTGCGCACGGGCGCCCGGCAGGAGCCGAACACGCGGGCCACTGTGGCGGAACTGTTTGACGGGCTGACGGCGCAAAGCCAGAACCGCTGGCCCTCGCTGAAGTTCGACGCCCTGGCGATCAACGACCGGTTCAACAGCTTCTTCACCGCCGGGTTCTACTACAAGACCTTCATGTGGCCCGCCTCCTTCTGGGAGAAGGTCTATGAACCCATCATCCGCCGCGCTGCGGGTCTGGGCAGCCTGACCAAGCTTGAAGACCCCGATACCTACGACAAGGGCTTCCTGCACTGCGATATCCTGATCATCGGCGCGGGGCCTTCAGGCCTTTCCGCCGCGCTGACCGCAGGTCGTTCGGGTGCTCGGGTCATTCTGGCCGATGAAGACTTCCGCATGGGCGGGCGTCTGAATGCCGAGACCTTCACGCTGGGCGATCAATCGGGGGCCGATTGGGCGCAAGCGGCGGTGGCGGAACTGGCCTCTTTGCCCAATGTCCGTCTGATGAACCGCACGACCGTTGTCGGCGCTTTCGACCACGGCATCTATGGCGCGGTGGAGCGGGTGTCGGACCACCTTGCGGTGCCGGAAGCCAATAAGCCGCGCCAGACTTTCTGGCGCATCTATTCCAAGAAGGCGATCCTTGCCGGGGGCGCCACGGAACGGCCGATTGCGTTTGAAAACAACGACCGTCCGGGGATCATGCTGGCGGGCAGCTTGCGCGCCTATGCCAACCGTTGGGGCGTCGCGGTGGGCGACCGCACGGCGATTTTCACCAACAACGACGATGGCTTGCGAACCGCTCTTGATCTGCAAGCCAAGGGCGTTGACGTGGTGGCGGTGATCGACAGCCGCGAGGGTGGCGCTTTGCTTCCGGGCATCCGCCACCTGCAAGGGGCAGAGGTGATCGACTCCGATGGGCGGCTGGGCCTGTCCTCGATCACCGTGCGCAAGGCCAACGGCAAGACCGAGACGCTGAAGGCCAATGCCCTTGGCGTTTCGGGCGGCTGGAACCCCAATGTCAACATCACCTCGCACCACCGCTCGCGCCCGATTTGGCGCGAGGATATCGCGGCCTTCGTGCCGGGCGAGGGCGAGATTGCCAATCTGCTGGTTGCTGGTGCTGCGGGCGGCACGCTGTCCACCCATGGCGCGCTGGTGACCGGGGACGAGATCGCCCGCAAGGCGCTTGACGGTATGGGCCTGGCGGCCAAGCCGTCCAACCTCCCCAGGGCCGAGGATGCTCCGGTGCGCATCAAGCCGCTTTGGTATGTCGAAGGTGCCAGCCGCGCCTGGATCGACCCGCAGAACGATGTGACAGTCAAGGATATCAAGCTGGCGCATCAGGAGAATTTCACTTCCGTCGAGCATCTGAAGCGCTACACCACCCTCGGCATGGCGACCGATCAGGGCAAGACCGGCAACGTGCTGGGTCTGGCCGTGATGGCGGGCCTGACCGGCAAGACGATCCCCGAGACGGGGACCACGATCTATCGCCCGCCCTATACGCCGGTGGCTTTGGGCACCTTGGGCGGGCGGGGCCGGGGGACCGAGTTCAAGCCCTTCCGTCTGACCCCTTCCCACAAATGGGCCTCGGAGCAGGGCGCGACCTTTGTCGAAGTGGGCTACTGGATGCGCACCCAGTGGGTGCCCAAGGCTGGCGAAACCGAGTGGCGGCAATCGGTGGACCGCGAAGTTCTGGCGACGCGCAAATCGGTCGGCATCTGCGACGTGACGACCCTTGGCAAGATCGACATCCAGGGCACCGATGCGGGGGCTTTCCTCGACAAGGTCTATGCCAATACCTTCAGCACCTTGGGCGTCGGCAAGTGCCGCTATGGCCTGATGCTGCGCGAGGATGGCATGGTCTTCGACGACGGCACCACGGCGCGGATGGGGCTGAATGAGTACGTGATGACCACGACGACGGCCAATGCCGTCACCGTCTTTCGGCATCTGGAATTCTGCCGTCAGGTCCTGTGGCCAGATATGGATGTGCAACTGATCTCCACCACGGAAGCCTGGGCGCAGTTCTCGGTCGCTGGCCCCAATGCGCGGAAATTGCTACAGAAGGTGGTGGATCAGGACATCTCGGACGCCGCCTTCCCCTATATGGGGGCGGGCAATATCACGGTGGGCGGCCTTCGGGCGCGGCTGTTCCGCATCAGCTTCTCGGGCGAGTTGGCCTATGAAATCGCCGTGCCGACGCGCTATGGCGACGGCTTGATCCGCAAGCTGATGGAAGCCGGGCAGGAGTTTGATGCCGTGGTCTATGGCACCGAAGCCTTGGGCGTCATGCGCATCGAAAAGGGCCATGTGGCGGGGAATGAACTCAACGGCACCTCCACCGCGCTGAACATGGGTCTGGGCAAGATGGTCAGCCGCAAGAAGGACTCCATCGGCATGGTCTTGAGCCAGCGCGAGGGGATGACGGCGGCGGATGGCTTGCGGCTGGTGGGGGTGAAACCGGTGAACCCGGCGGATGCCCTGAAGGCGGGCAGCCATTTCCTGAAAAAGGGCGCCGAGGCCAAGATCGAGAATGACGACGGCTGGATCACCTCGCTGGTCTACTCGCCGCACCTTGGGCATTACATCGCCCTTGGCTACCTCAAGAACGGCGCCAACCGCATTGGCGAGAAAATGCGCGCCGTGAACCTTTTGGCGGGGACGGATACCGAAATCGAAATCGTCAGCCCGCATTTCATCGACCCGGAAGGGGAGCGTCTCCGTGCCTGATTTCATCCTGAAACCGATCACCGCCCTTGGCCGTGACGCAGCGGAGGTCGAGACCATCGGCCCCTGGACCCTGACCGAGAAGATCGACGTGGCGCTCGCTTCGCTTGCTGTGCGGCGCGGCAGGCTGGCCGATGTGCAGGCCGCTGCGTCGGCGGCGGGGGTGCCTTTGCCCGGCCCGGCCGCCTCGGCCACGGGTGCGCTCTATGGCGCCTTCTGGGTCACGCCGGAGATGTGGTTCATCGAGGCGCCTTTCGCCACCCACGAGGATATTCGCGCCGCACTTCTGGCGGTGTTCGGCGAGGCGGCTTCGATCACCGAACAGACCGATGCCTGGGTGCGCTTTGACCTCTCTGGCCCGGGGCTGGAGCGGGTGCTGGAGCGGTTGTCGAACTTCGACCTGCGCGCGGCACCCGACGGCGCTGCGACGCGGACGGTGATGGAGCATCTGGGCTGCTACCTGATCAAGCGCTCCTCGGCTTTGGTGACGATCTACGGGCCGAGGTCCTCGGCCGGGAGCCTTCATCACGCGCTGGTTGTGGCGGCGACATCGGTTCTGTGACGGTTTTGCTTGTCGCAGGGGCGCTTTTTTCCCTATAGTGAAAAAAGTGCCCCTTTTTCAGCGACAAAGATGACCGACGACGCCATTCCTTTGATCCCGCGCGGCAAGCCTGCGCTCAGTCAGGACCCGCACCGGGTCCGCGATATCTCTGAACGCAACCTTG
>CANFSY010000165.1 GCA_947449875.1 Paracoccaceae bacterium | reverse complement strand
GGTCGATCTGCAACAGCATCAGCGCATATCCCCCGACAGATAGTTTTCATGAACCAAACTGGCGATTTCGGCGGTTTGGCGGATGAAGCGCGACAAGAACTCGTGCAGGCCCTCGTCAAAGATCTGCTCGGGCGTCAGGCTTTCAAACTCGGCCAGCAAGGCGCTGGCTTTGGCCTGCGCGCCGGTGCCTTGACCGTAAGCTTTGGACAGGCGGGCCAGATGGGTTTGGGTATCGCTTAAGCACGTCACCAAGGCGCGCGGGCAATGCGGGTTCAAGATCAAGAAATGCGCGATCTTTTGGGCAGTGATTTCGCCGCCGTAAGCCCAGTGAAAGGCGCGGTTGAGCGACATGGCCCGCAATAGCATGGTCCACTGGTCATTTTCCACCCCCGCCGCCACCCCCACACGGGGCAGCAGGATGTAGTATTTCACATCTATCAGCCGTGCGGTGGCATCGCCGCGCTCTAGCGCATAGCCAAGGGTCAGGAAATCATAGCCGTCGTTGCGCAGCAGCGTGGCATCAATCGCGCCGCGCACCATGGCGGCTTGCTTCATCGTCCAATCCGTCAGGCGGCTCAGCTCTAGCGCATTGCGCGGGGCGCGTTCAAACTGGCGCAGCTCTTGAAAGGCGGTGTTCAGCGCATCCCAGACTTGGCTGGTCAACGCCGTGCGCACGATGCGCCCGTTTTCGCGCGCCTGCGTGATGCACGAGGCGACCGAGGACGGATTGTCGCGGTCAAAGAACAAGAAACTTTCGATGTTGCGCTGCACCGCTTCGCCGTATTTCGCGGCAAAGGCGTCTTGCGTGCCGGTCGATTGCAGGATCGATTCCCATTCGTTGCGATAGCCCAGTGCCGTGGGCAAAAGCGAAATGCGCGCCCCCACTTCCAGCAACCGCGCCGCCGTTTCGGCGCGTTCCATATAGCGGGCGATCCAGTACAGGTTGTCGGCGGTTCTAGATAACATCGTTCACTCCGCCAAAACCCAAGTGTCTTTCACCCCGCCCCCTTGGGACGAGTTCACAACCAAGCTTCCCTCGGTCAGGGCAACACGGGTCAGCCCGCCGGGCACCAGTTCGATACGCTCGCCCACCAGACAATAGGGCCGCAGGTCGACATGGCGCGGGGCCACGCCTTCGTCGACAAAGGTGGGCGTGGCCGACAGGGCCAAGGTGGGCTGGGCGATGTAATTGGCCGGATCGTTCAGGATCTTGTGGCGAAACGCTTCGACCTGATCCTTGGTCGATTTTGGCCCCACCAACATGCCGTAACCGCCTGATCCATGCACCTCTTTGACGACCAATTCGCCCAAATTGTCCAGCACATAGCCCAGATCGTCGGGCTTGGCGCATTGCCATGTGGGCACGTTGTTCAAGATCGGCTCTTCCCCCAGATAAAAGCGGATCATCTCGGGCACAAAGGTGTAGACCGCCTTGTCATCGGCCACCCCCGCGCCGGGGGCCGAGCAGATCGACACCCCGCCCGAGCGGTAGACATCCATCAACCCCGGCACGCCCAGCATCGAATCGGGGCGAAAGCACAGGGGGTCGATATAGGCATCGTCCAGCCGCCGATAAATCACATCCACGCGCTTGGGCCCTTGGGTCGTGCGCATGTAGACAAATTCGCCGTCGACAAACAGATCTTGCCCTTCGACCAGTTCCACCCCCATCAAATCAGCCAGGAACGAATGTTCGTAATAGGCCGAGTTGAAGTGCCCCGGTGTCAGGATCACCACCGTCGGATCATGCCGGCACTTTTGCGGCGCAACCGAGGTGAGCGTGCGCCGCAGCAGATCGTGGTAGCGGTCCACCGGCTGGATGCGGTTTTCGCGGAACAGGTCTGGGAACATCCGCATCATCATCTCGCGGCTTTCCAGCATATAGCTGACACCCGAAGGCGTGCGGCAATTGTCTTCCAGCACAAAAAAGTCCGTCGGGCCGGTGCGCACGATGTCGATGCCCACGATATGGGAATAGACCCCTTTGGGCGGCACAAAGCCTACGACCGATTTTTCAAAGGCCTCGTTTTGATACACAAGCGCTGCGGGAATGCGTCCGGCGCGGATAATCTCGGCCCGCCCATACACATCGACCAGAAAGGCATTCAACGCCTGTGCGCGCTGTTTGATGCCGCGTTCCAGACGCGCCCATTCGGAATGGGTGAAGACGCGGGGAAACATATCAAACGGGATCAACCTGTCAGGATCGCCGCCCTCGCCGTAGACGGCAAAGGTAATGCCGATGCGGCGAAACAGGGCTTCGGCCTCGGCCTGCTTTTGGCGGCGCAGAGGGGCGGGCATGTCGCGCATCCATGCCTCAAGCTGGGCATAGGGGGGGCGGATATCTTGGCCCAGATACATTTCGTTGAAGGCTGCGGTCATCAGATCAACCTGTCTTGTGCGGTCTTCAGTAAAGCGCGCCCGTCGTCAGCCGAAAGGGCAAGGCGGCCGAAATCGGCGTTAACCTTTTGTATAGATGAATTATTAGGCGAAATGCTGGGAAAACAAGCATAAAAACAGCGCAAAAATCGGATGAACCCATTCGTCCAAGGCGCTAGACTGCGCGTATGGCACGCCCCCCCATGATCCTTCAAACCCCGCAGGGCCTGTACTGCCCCGAAGGGGATTTTCACATTGACCCGATGGGCCGCGTGCCCCGCGCGCTGATCACGCATGGCCATTCCGACCACGCAGCCCGCGGGATGGGGGCCTATCTGTGCACCGACCAAGCCTTGCCCGTCATCCGCCACCGTCTGGGCAAGATCACCGCCGAGGGGATGGCCTACGGCGCGCCGCGCCAGATCGGCGGCGTGCGCGTCAGCTTTCACCCCGCAGGCCATGTGCCCGGATCGGCCCAGATCCGGATCGAGCAGGATGGTGAGGTTTGGGTCGCCTCGGGCGATTACAAAACCGCCCCCGATGCGCTGTGCGAACCCTTTGCGCCGGTGCGCTGCCATACCTTTTTGACCGAAACCACCTTTGGCCTGCCGATCTTTCACTGGCAGCCCGAAGACGTCGTGATGGGACAGATCGCCCACTGGTGGCAGGCCAATGCGGCGCGTGGGGTGGCTTCGGTGCTGTTGGCCTATTCCTTTGGCAAGGCGCAGCGGTTGATGGCGGGCTTGGCGGGGTTGGGTCCGATCTGCACCCATCCCGTGGTCGAAGCCGTAACCGAAGTGCTGCGCCGCCAAGGCTACACCCTGCCGCCGACCACAGCACTGTCAGGCACCCCGCCGCCCGCAGGTGCCTTAGTCATTGCCACGCCCAATGCCATGGCGTCAGATTGGGCGCTGACCTTGGGGCCGCATCAGGTCGCTGCCGCCTCTGGCTGGATGGCGCTTGCCGCGCGGCGCAAAGGGGTGGCGGCGGCCTTTGTGCTGTCTGACCATGCCGATTGGGCGGGATTAACGGCGGCGGTGGCGGCCACGGGGGCCGAGCAAGTCTATACGCTGCACGGCTTTACCCACCCCTTCGCCGCATGGCTGCGCGCCCAAGGCCTATCGGCACAGGCCCTGTCATGATCCGCTTTGCCCAGCTTGTCGCCCAAGGCGCACCGCAGCCGCAGGCTTTTGCAGCCTATCAGGCCGAAGTCGGCGCTGAAGACGCTGCAGCCGCCCACCGCCTGCTCTGCGGCCAGCGACCCAAACGCTTGGCCCCGCCCGCAACCTTGCTGGATTGGGTGGCCACGGCCACCAATACCCCCGCCTTTCTGATCGAGGCGTGCTTGCAAACCTGCCCCGACAAGGCCGAACTCGCCGCCCTTCTTTTCCCCCCGCCCCCCACGGCATCGACCGCGACCCTGACCGAGGCGCTCGCCAGCCTTACCTCGGCCCCCGCCTATCTGGCGCTTGTTTGCACCCTGCCCCCCG
>CANFSY010000164.1 GCA_947449875.1 Paracoccaceae bacterium | reverse complement strand
GCCTCACGTGTTGTCGTCGCAGGCGGCGGTGGTGGCGGCGGATACCAGGTCGTCGGCGGTGCTGGCGGCGGGCTTGAGGGTGCCTCGTCGGTTTACGCGGGCGTCACCGCCGCAGGCGGCACCCAGAGCACCGGCAACGCCCTGGGCGTCGGTCAAACCGGCGCCGGCTCCTACGCCGGCGGAGGCGGCGGTGGCTACTGGGGCGGTCTTGCCACGAGCACCCACACCGGTGGTGGTGGTGGCTCGAACTACGTGCAGACCGAGGCCGGCACGATTCACACGCGTGGCTACAACTCCGGTAACGGTCAGATCCTGCTCAGTCTTCCCCTCACGAGTGTTCCCGCTTCCCTTGCGGCTGCGCCGGCCGATCGAAGCATCAGCCTGAGCTGGACCGCCATCCCGGCCACGAATCTCGTCGGCTACTCACTGGTCGGCGGGACGAGTCCGAATCCGACGACAGTCATCGCGACATTGGGCACCAATGCGCTGAGCCTGGGTCACACCTCAACTCCGGTAGCAGTGACGACGAAGGCTCTCTCGGCGAACGTGGCCACACTTACAACGGCGACGGCACACGGCTACACCTTGGGTCAGTCGATCACCATCACCGGTGTCGACTCCACCTTCGACGGTACCTACACGACCACCGCTGGTACGACCGGAACGACCATCAAGTACGCCCGCACCGCATCGAATGTCACGTCAACGACGAGCAAGGGTGCGGCCCAGACTGCAGCCGGCTCGCTCACTAACGGCACGCCCTACTACTACCGACTCGCGCCGATCCTGCGGATCAACGGTGCCGATGTCATCGGCAATTACTCCGGCGACGTCACGGCAACTCCTGTCTCGCAGATCTCCACGAACTACGCCTACACAGGCACTCCTCAGGTGTTCAACGTTCCTACCGGAGTCTCGTGGATTCAGGTGGATGCCTCGGGAGCGGCTGGTTCGGATCAGGCGAATACCGGGTTCCTCGGTGGCAAGGGCGGAAGGATCCAAGCCACCGTCTCCGTGACCGCAGGCGAAAGGCTTTACCTTTACGCAGGCGGAACGGGTGGCTCTGGAGGCACGACTAATCAGTACGTCGCAGGCTGGAACGGCGGTGGTGCGGGCTTCACGCACGTGAACGCCGATGGCGGTGGTGGTGGTGCGACTGATATCCGCCGAAATTCCTTCACGGTGACTGCGGCATCACTCACGTCCAACTCGGTGACCCTGACCACTTCCGCTGCACATGGCATCGCCGTGGGCGCCCAGGTCATCGTGAGCGGAGTAGGTGCTCCGTATGACGGCACCTTCACCACGACAACCGGAACCGCTGGCTCCACCATCAGGTACGCCGTCACGAATTCGAATATTGCGAGTGCCACGGTGAACGGAACGGTGCGTGGTCCGAGCCTGTGGAGCACTGCGGCGTCGCTCACGTCACGCATCCTCGTCGCTGGCGGCGGCGGCGGAGCGGGCTACCAAGTCAATGGCGGCGCGGGTGGAGGCCTGGCCGGTGGCAACTCCGTGTACGGAGGCGCCACTGCCGTGGGTGGCAATCAGGTCACGGGCAACGCGCTAGGTGTCGGCCAAACTGGCTATGGCTCGTACTCCGGCGGCGGTGGCGGTGGCTACTGGGGCGGCGGCGCCAGCAACACCCACACGGGTGGCGGTGGTGGTTCGAGCTGGACTGCGTCCGATGCTGCTGCCGTCGTGCATACGCAGGGCTCCCAGTCCGGCAATGGCGCCATCACCATTCGCTACTCAGTCGATAGCGCCGTTCCCCAGGTCTCGACAGTGACCTCGACCACGGCGAGTGGCGTGTACCGACTCGGTGATGTCATCCCCATCTACGTGAACTTCAGTGAGTCCGTCGTCGTCACGGGAACGCCACGCTTGTCCATCAATGCGGGTACTCGTACCGCCGTGCTCACCTACGCCGGTGGTTCGGGTACCTCATCTCTGAGATTCGACTACGCGGTGGCAGCAGGCGATCTCACCTCGGCGCTCGACTACGACTCGACTACTGCGTTCTCGCTGAATGGGGGCACGATCGCCGATCGAGCGGGCAACGCGGCCGATGTCACCTTGGCCGCACCTGGTGCACCTGCGTCGCTTGCTGGCGACAAGACCCTCGTCATCGACGCGGATCCTCCGGCGGCGCCCACTCTTCTGGCCGCTGATGGCACCGACAGCATCCTTCTCGACTGGTCCGACAACTCTGAGTCCGATCTCAAGGAGTACCGCGTGTACTCCTGCTCGAGCCTGGTCACCACGAGCTGCTCCGCCACAAGTTCCTTCTCGATTCTCAGCAGCGTTCAGGCACCGACCAGTCTCTTCGATCACATCGCCGTCGGTCGGGGTATCACCTATTACTACTACGTCGTGGCCGTTGATACGCGCGGCAACGAGAGCGCACCGTCGTCCATCGTGTCGTGGACCCTGCCGGCACCTGCGCTCGTGACAACGCCCTCCGTGATTACTGACAACCCGACCTCCGACACCACCCCGACCATCACGGGCACTGCTGACGTCGGAGCGATTATCACCTTCGAGATCGATGGCGTCATCGTGTCTCCCACTGCGACCGTCGCCAACGATGGCTCGTACACCTATTCGCCCACGGCAGCCTTGAGCCAGGGCACGCATACGATTCGCGCCCGAGCGGCGAAGACTGTCAGCAACAAGACCAACTCCAGTGGCTGGTCCCTCGGCTGGACAGTCACCATCGATACAACCGCGCCACGGCTTTCGTCTGTATCGCGGTTTGCCCCGGCCACTGCGACCACAAGCGCCGACAGTGTCGTCTTTGCCGTGGGCTTCGATTCGGTAGTGACCGGAGTGAGCGCTGCTGATTTCGTCGCATCGGGAACCACCGCGACGGTCACTGACGTGTCTGCTCGCGCGGGCGTCGCCGGCGGCTACCTGGTGACTCTTTCGGGTGGCGATCTGGCGACGGTCAACGGGGCTGTGGGGCTCGCAATCGATCCTGCTGCGAGTATCACCGATCTCGCCGGTAACGCGTTGACGAATCTGACAGCGGTTACGACCACCGAGACCTACACGATGGATAACAACTTCCCGTCGGCGACGATCACGACATCACCGACGTCCATCAGTGGATCACAGACGGCCACTGTGACCTTCACTCTCTCCCGTGCCTCGACGGACTTCGGCCCGAGCGCAGTCACCGCGGGCAGCGGCTCGCTGTCCAACTTCGCGGGCTCCGGAACGACCTACACGGCCACGTACACCCCGTCGAGTGGCGCGAATGGTGCTGTCACCTTCACGGTGGCGGCAGGTTCCTTCACGGATGCCAACGGGCTGGCGAACTCGGCATCTTCAGGGTCAATCACTGTTGATTCGGTGGCACCGACATTCACGAACATCACGTCGACGAAGACCGATGGCACCTACAAGGCCGGTGAGGTCATTGACATCACTGTCACGACATCCGAAGCAGTCACCGTAACGGGCACTCCTACGTTGACACTGGAGACCGGCACCACGGATCGCGCAGCGACCTATGCGTCCGGCTCTGGAACAACTACTCTCACCTTCCGTTACACGGTGCAGGCGGGCGATAACTCAGGTGATCTCGACATCGTCTCGACGTCAGCCCTCGCGCTCGCCGGCGGAACGCTCAAGGATGCTGCGGGCAACAACGCAACACTGACCTTGATGTCGCCAGGAGCCGCGGGCTCGCTGGGCTTCAATAATGCCCTGGTTATTGACACCACAGCACCGGATGTTCCGACGTCGTTGGTGCTCACTCCGGTGGGTGGCACGGTGGTGGTGAATGCGTTGAATGGGACGAATACGAATTTCACTGCGTCGGCGTTGATTACTGCGGGTCAGGCGACTGGTGGTTCGGCGGAGTTGTTGTTGTCGGGTGTGGTGATCGCTACGGATGC
>CANFSY010000163.1 GCA_947449875.1 Paracoccaceae bacterium | reverse complement strand
GGATTTATGCCAGCGATCAGACGCATTCCTCGGTCGATAAAGCGGTGCGGCTTGCGGGTTTGGGCCAAGACAATCTGGTCAAGATCGCCACCGATGCCACTTTGTCGATGACCCCGTCTGCCCTGCAATCGGCCATTGCCGCCGATCTGGCGGCGGGGTTTGTGCCTGCGGGGGTGGTTTTATGTGCGGGGGGCACCTCGGTCGGGGCCTTTGACCGGATGGGCGACTGCATCACGGTTGCCAAGGCGCATGATCTGCCGGTGCATGTCGATGCGGCTTGGGCGGGGTCTGCGATGATCTGCCCCGAGTTTCGCAGCCTTTGGGCGGGGGTGGAGGGGGCCGATAGCATTGTCTTTAACCCGCACAAATGGCTTGGCGCGCAGTTTGACTGCGCGGTGCAGTTCCTGCGCGACCCCGGCCCACAGGTCAAAACCCTAGGCCTGCGGCCCAGCTATCTGCAAACGGCGGGGCGCGAAGAGGTGGTGAATTTCAACGAATGGACCGTGCCGTTGGGGCGGCGCTTTCGTGCGCTGAAACTGTGGTTCACCCTGCGCGCCTATGGGCTAGAGGGGCTGCGGGGGCGGATTCGCAATCATGTGGCTTGGGCGCAGGATTTGGCCTTGGCCTTGGGCAAGGTGGCGGGGGTTGAGATTGTCACCCAGCCCGCGCTGTCGCTGTTCACCTTTGCCTTGGGCAGCGATGCCGCCACCGAAGCGCTGCTGACGCGCATCAACGACGATGCCCGCATCTATCTGACCCAAACCCGCCATCAGGGCCGCTTTGTCATTCGTGTGCAGGTGGGGCAGTTTGATTGCACGCTGGAAGATGTGCAGATGGTGGAAACTGTGGTGCGCGCGTTGCTTTAGCAGGGCTTAGCGTCACCCATTCTACAAACTGCCCAGCCAAGCGCGGTGCGGCGCGCATTGGCTGGCCGCGCGGGTGTAATCGCGCACGAGGCTGGCATGGGCCAAGCGGGTTTTATCACGCAGGGCGGGAGATGTTTCCATCGCGGCCTTGGCGGCTGCGCGGTTGAGCAGGCCTAAGCCATCCAGCACCGGCGTGTAGAGCTGGCCTTGCAAATGCGGCAGGCCCAAGGGAAAGGGGTCGAAATCCTGCGTTTGCGGCAGGCGGGTTTGCCACAGGGCCAGCCTGTCGCGCAGACTGGGCGGATGGCTTTCGGCCACATCGCACCAAAAGGGCGAATCACGCCGTTCGCTGACATAATGCAGGCGGATGAAATCGCGAAAGTCGTCAACCTGACGGGCCACGGCGGCGTTATAAAGCCCCTGCCCTGTTGGATGGCCCAGCCATTCGGCCAAAAGCATCAGCTGCACGATGGTGCCGTGGATCGAGGTCGCCTCGAGCGGTTCCAGAAAGCTGGAGGACAGGCCCAAGGCCACGCAATTGCCGATCCACGCTGATTTCAGCCGGCCCGCGTCTATGGCGATGTCATTGCGGGGATGGATTTCGTGGCCAAGGGCGGCTTCGACCTCGGCCTTGGCTTGGTCTGGGGTCGTGTGGGCGTCAGAATAGACATAGCCCATGCCGTAGCGGTCTTGGGTGGGGATTTGCCAGATCCAGCCGTTCTTTTGCGCCCAAGCGGTGGTGCAGGGCGCAATTTCGGCCCCGTCTTTCAGATCGACCCAAAAGGGCATGGCGCGGTTGACGGGCAGCATATGGGCGTAGCTGAGCCAGTCTGCCCCCAAGGGGCCAATCAAGGCGCGGCGAAAGCCGGTGCAATCTAAAAAGAAATCACCCTCCACCCGCGCACCGCTGTCTAAAACCAAAGCCGTGATGCCGCCCTCACCCTTTTCCACCGACCGGACCTGATCGTCGATCACGGCTATGCCCTTGGCCTTTTTGCGCAGCCAAGCGCCCGCGCGGGCCTGATCGAAATGAAAGGCGTGGTGAAAAGGGCTTGCCGGAATGGCGCGGCCGTCTTTGATCGCCACGGGGGCGCGGTTGGCGTTCAGCAAGTGCTGGAACACATGCGCCTCGGCCACGGGGCGGCCTGCGGCTACGGCATAGGTGTCAAGGGCCAAACCCGGTGTCAGCAAAGACGGGTCGTCAATCGGCCCGTCATAGCTGTGCCCCACCCGCCGCCAATCGCGGTGGCGGATGGCGTATTTGATCGTGGCACCGCTTTCGCGCAAGAACTCGGCCTCGTCTAGGCCGAGGTGTTTGAGCATTTGGCGAAAGACGGCTGTTGATCCTTCGCCCACACCGATCGTGCCGATTTTAGAGGATTCGATCACGGTGATCTTGCTCCCCCAGCCCTTGCGCCGCGCCACATCGGCCAGCATGAGGGCGGCCAGCCAACCGGCTGTGCCGCCGCCGACGATGACCAGATGGCGCGGTGCCATCAGGCGACCTTGGAGGTCTTGGGCCGCGCCCATTCGGGCAGCCAGTCGCCGTGTGCGACCAGCAAATCATGGGTCAGATCCCAGATTTGTTGCAAGTCAAGCTCGGCCCCTGTGTGGGGGTCCAGCATGGCGGCGTGGTAGATGTGTTCGGGGTTTTCGGTCAAAAGCGCCTGAACGGTCAAGTCTTGCACGTTGATATTGGTGCGCATGAGCGCGATCAGTTGCGGCGGAATGTCGCGCACCACGGTGGGTTGCAAGCCCATGTGATCGACCAGCGTTGGCACCTCGACCGCACAACCTTCGGGCAGTTGGGGGATATAGCCCTTGTTGCCGTGGTTGCCGTAAATCACCGAAGGCTCGCCCGTGACGACCGAATTCACGATTTGGCTGGCGTATTCGTGGCTTTCTTTCACCTCGATCGTGTTGGCCTCTTTCAGGGTGGTTGCCTCTTTCTTCCAGCGGGCGATTTGTTCGATGCAGCGCTTGGGGTATTCGTCCAACGGGATGCCAAACTGTTCGATCAGATCGGGGCGGTCGCGCTTGATGAACCACGGGGTGTATTCGGCGAAATGCTCGCTGCTTTCGGTGACAAAATAGCCCAGACGGGTGAGCATTTCGTAGCGCACCTTGTTGGGGCAGCGCGGGTTCCAATGGCTGGGCTTGGGAAAGCGCCCCTCGCGGTAGCCTTTGAGCAGGTCGGGGTAGAGGTTCTTGTATGACCCATCCGCCTGACGGTGTTCAAAGCTCAGATAAAACGCCATGTGGTTGATGCCGCCCGCGCGGTAGCGGATGTCCTCGACAGCAATGTCCAGATCGCGGGCCAGTTCCCAAGCGGTGCCTTGCACCGAATGGCACAGGCCCACCTGTTTGATTTTCGGATATTTCGCGGCAATCGACCATGTGTTGATCGCCATCGGATTGACATATTGCATCATGATCGCGTCGGGGGCGACCTGCATCATATCCTCGCAGATCGACCAAAGTGCCGGCACCGTGCGAATGCCGCGCATGATGCCGCCGATGCCCAAAGTGTCGGCGATGGTTTGGCGCAGACCGAATTTCTTGGGAATTTCAAAGTCGGTGATTGTGCAGGGATCATAGCCGCCGACCTGAAAACAACAGACGACAAAATCGGTGCCCGACAGGGCCGCGCGCTGGTTGGTATAGGTTTTCACGCTGGCCTTGCCGCCCAAAGTCGCGGCCATTTTGCCCACGATGATTTCCGACTCGGCCAGACGCTCGGGGTTGATGTCCATCAGCCGAATCTCGGCTTGGGCCAAGGCGGGACGGCTAAGGATGTCGCCGGCGATGTTTTTGGTGAAGACGCTAGAGCCTGCACCGATAAAGGTGACGATGGGTTTGGCCATGGGATGTCCTTAACTGCTGAGCTTCGTTGGAACGCGGTGGCGTTCTGTGCGGGGGGAAGGGCGCGCCATTTATGTGGCAATCTGGAAAGCGGCGCGCACAAGGCGTTTGGTGTAATCGGTCGCGGGGCGTTCCAGCACGTCTTGCACCGGACCTTGTTCGACGATGCGGCCGTTTTGCATCACGATCACCCTGTGGCACAAAGCGCGCACCACTTTCAGATCGTGGCTGATGAACAAATACGACAGGCCCCGATCGCGCTGCAATTGGCG
>CANFSY010000162.1 GCA_947449875.1 Paracoccaceae bacterium | reverse complement strand
TTCGGCCCCTTTGATGACTTGGGCCGAAGCGTTCCACGTTTCATTCTCAAGGTTCGGCGTGCCGCGTGAGAGGATTTGATAGGTCGAGCGGATCGTCGACTTGCACTTGTCACGCCAGCTGACGAATTCCTGCGCCAGCGGGTCGGTCATGGTGACGGGCGTGGAATTCAGGCTGAAGAAACCGGGCAAAGAGTTGGCGTAAAGATCGGCAAACTCGCTGGACCCGACCCATTCCAAGAAGGCTTTCGCCTGATCGGCATGGGCCGATTTTGAGTTCATGCCCAGCGCGATGTCGGTGTGGTCGCTGATATAGCAGGTGTCGCCAGCGGCCTGTACGGGGGGCGGGAAAGCGCCCATGGCGAATTGCGCTTGGGTGTTAAAGCCCGAGATTTCCCACGACCCCGCCGGATAAATCGCGGCACGGCCAAGGGTGAACAGGTTTTGGCTGTCAGGATAGGTCTGCGCTTCAAAGCCGTCGCCCAGATAATCTTTCCAGCGCGCCAGTTGTTCAAAGGGCGCCACCCACTGCGGATCGGTCAGCTTTTGCGTGCCCTTGATCAGGGCAAGGCGGCCTTCTTCGCCTTTCCAGTAGTTCGGGCCGATGTTGTTATAGCCCATGGTCGCGGCTTCCCACTGGTCATTGGTGCCCATCGCCATCGGAATATAGGTGCCGTCTGCCTTGATTTTATCCAGCACGGCAAAGAATTCGTCCACCGTGGTGGGAACGCTTAACCCCAGTTTGGCAAAAGCGTCTTTATTATAGATAAAGCCATGGATCACCGAAGCCATCGGCACGCAGAAGGTGGCTGCGCCGTCATCGGTCTGCCAAGCCGATTTCGCCACGGGCGAGAAATTCGCCATGGCCGCAAGGCCCGACAGATCGGCCAGATTGCCTTGGTTATACAGCTCAAGCGAGGCATCGAACGGGCGGCAGGTGATCAGATCACCGGCAGAGCCTGCCGCCAGCTTGCTGTTAAGGGCTGCGTTATATTCGGCAGGGGCGGTCGGCGAAAAGACGACCTTGATGCCCGGATGACCCGCTTCAAACGCGGGGATCAGCTTGTCTTGCCAGATCGTCAGGTCGTCGTTGCGCCAGCTTTCAATCGTCAGCGTCACATCTTCGGCATAGGCAGCACCCGCCAGCAGCGTGCTGGCCAAAAGTGTCAGGCGAAAGGTTTTTTTCATGTGTTACTCCCTGTGCAAGTCGGTCCCTGTTGCTGAAATCGCGGCGAGGGTCGGGCCGAGGACCCCACCGCTGTCCTTTAAAAGCCGTGCGGCCTGATCCGGCGTGGCCCCTTTGGCCACCAGCACGGCAGGTTTCACCGCGCCGCCGGTCTGGCCAAGGGCGGCACGGGCGCTGTCGATCCCTTGCCCTGACAGGGCAGAAACAATGCGCGCGGCGCGGTCAATCAGCTTGGCATTGTCGGCAATCACATTGACCATATATCCGTCATGCACGTGGCCCAGCAAAATACCCATGCGCACCGACAGCATATTCAGCGCCACCTTTTGCGCCGTCGCCGCCCCCATGCGGGTAGAGCCGCTGACCACCTCTGGCCCTGTCTCCAAGACAATCGCAATATCCGCCGCCAAAAGCAGTGCCGACTGCGGCACATTGGCGATGCCGATGATCGTGGCCCCTGCGGCCTTGGCCGCCGTCGCAACCGCCAGCGTGTAAGCCGTGCCGCCAGAGGCAGAAACGCAGATCACCACATCACCCGCACCGATCTGATGCTGGCGCACATCGGCATGGGCAAGATCCGGATCATCCTCGACCCCGCCTGTCATGTGCAACAGGGCGGCGGTACCACCGGCAAACAGAACCGGCGTTTTCTGCGGCGGGATGCCAAAGGTTCCAGCAAGCTCTAAGGCGTCGGCCAAAGCCATCAAACCCGCCGACCCCGCCCCCGCATAGGCCACTTTATGCCCTGATTGCAGGGCTTTGGCGCTAAGCTGGGCTGCGGTTTCCAAGGCGGGAATGGCAGGCTTTACTGACGACAACGCCGCGATCTGGGATGCCAGCACCTGACCAAGCACCACCTGACCGTCGCGGGCATGAAGCCCGTCGGACTGGGGGTGGCGTGCTTCGGTTGGTCGTTTTGTCATCGAATTCCCCTGACATGCCCTAGCGATACCAAACCAAGGCCAATTGTAAAGCATCTTGTCAAAAGCACTGCAATTGGCAGGTAAACCCCACCATCAACAAAGGTTCTTTCATTTTGGTATTATTTTGGTAGTATCGCGGGTGGAGGGCACAGATGCAGCTTTTCTTAGGGATAGACGGGGGGGGCACGGGGTGTCGCGCGGCTGTGGCCGATGCGCAGGGGCTTATCCTCGGGCGCGCGCAGGCAGGGCCTGCCAATATCGCCTCTGATTTTGCCGGATCGGTGCAGAATATTCTTGCCGCCGCTGAGGGGGCTTTGGCACAGGCGGGTGGTGAGCCGGCATTTGTCGCGGCGGGCATGGGCCTTGCAGGGGCCAATGCGGCGGGCGTGGTTAAGCGGTTGCGCGAGGCTTTGCCCTTTGCCCGCATGGCGATTGAAACGGACGCGGTCACGGCCCTGCGCGGTGCTTTGGGCGAAGATGAAGGGATTGTGGCAGCCCTTGGCACGGGATCGGTTTTTGGCGCAAGGGTCGATGGCACCATTCGCCAGATCGGCGGCTGGGGTCTGATGCTGGGCGACGAAGGCAGCGGCGCATGGATCGGCCGCGCGGCCCTGTCAGCCGCTTTGCGCGCCGCCGAGGGGTTTGCGCCGATGACACCGCTTGCGTCTGACCTTTTGACAGAATTTGACGGGCCACAGGGGATCATTGCCTTTTCCCTTTCCGCCCGTCCTGCCGATTTCGCCGCCCTAGCGCCCCGCCTCCTTGCAAGCCAAGACCCCATCGCCCAAGCGATCCTGACCCGCGCGCAATCGGATATTGCCGAGGCGATCTGCGTGCTGCAAGCGGGGCGCACCCTGCCCGTCACGTTCCTAGGCGGCCTTGGCCCGCATTTCGCGCCCCTTTTCGCAGGGCAATTCGCGATCCGCCCCGCATCCGGCACAGCGCTTGACGGCGCCCTTCTTTTGGCACGCGAGGCGGGGTGATGGATACGATCTTTTCCCCCGACGGTTTGGCCAGCACCGGCGCAGGGCCGCTTTACCTGCAACTGCAACGCCGCATCCGCGATGCCGTCACACTGGGGCGGCTGAAGCCCCACGACAGCCTGCCGCCCGAACGCGACATGGCCCTGATGACGGGCCTTAGCCGTGTGACGGTGCGCAAGGCGGTTGAGGGGCTGGTTGCCCAAGGCCAACTGGTGCAACGGCGCGGGTCGGGCACCTTTGTCGCCCCCCGTGTTGAGCGGATGGAACAAGCGCTGTCGGTGCTGACCTCCTTTAGCGAAGACATGGCGCGGCGAGGGAAAACTGGCCAATCGCATTGGATATCGCGCACGCTGGACGCCCCTGCCCCCGAAGAGATCATGGCCCTTGGCCTTGGCGCGGGCGACCGTGTGGCGCGGCTGGAACGGGTGCGGTCGTGCGACGGTGTGCCGCTGGCGATTGAACGCGCCTCACTTCCGCCGTGGGTTTTGCCTGACCCGTCGGTTGTCACGGGGTCTTTGTATGCGGTCTTGCAACAGGGGGGCCATCGCCCCGTGCGGGCGGTGCAGCGGATCACAGCGGCGAACCTGACCGACCGCGACGCGCGGCTTTTGGGCGTGCCGACAGGAACGGCGGGCCTTAAGATCGAGCGGATCGGATACCTTGCCAATGGCCGCGTGGTGGAATTCACGCGGTCGCTGTACCGCGGCGATGCTTATGATTTCGCGGTGGAATTAAAGCTTTCCGCCGACCACGAAAGGGGCGCTGCATGACCTATCCGACCCATATGGCGCGCGAAGTGGCTGAAATTCCGCAAGCCGTCGCACGGCTTTTGGCAGGCTCTGCCCCAGCGCTGACAGCAGCAGCACAGGCCCTGCGTGCGGCGGACCCCGATATGATCCTGACCGTGGCGCGGGGCTCTTCGGACCATGCG
>CANFSY010000161.1 GCA_947449875.1 Paracoccaceae bacterium | reverse complement strand
GATCACCACACCGGCGTGCTGGCTAAAACCCATGCCCACCCCGCCGCCGTGGTGCAGGCTGACCCAGGTGGCCCCCGAAGCGGTGTTGATCAGCGCGTTCAGCAGCGGCCAGTCAGAGACAGCGTCTGATCCGTCTTTCATCGCTTCGGTCTCGCGGTTGGGCGAGGCGACAGAGCCTGCATCCAGATGGTCGCGGCCAATGACGATGGGGGCTTTCAACTCGCCCGAGGCGACCATGTCGTTGAACATCAGCCCCGCGCGGTGGCGGTCGCCAAGGCCAATCCAGCAAATGCGGGCGGGCAGGCCTTGGAAGGCGATACGCTCGGAGGCCATATCTAACCAGCGGTGCAGGTGGTGGTTTTCGGGGAACAGCTTTTTCATCGCCGCATCGGTTTTGCGGATATCTTCCGGATCGCCCGACAGCGCCACCCAGCGGAAGGGGCCGATGCCTTTGCAAAACAGCGGGCGGATATAGGCGGGCACAAAACCGGGGAAGGCAAAGGCGTTCTCTAGCCCCTCTTCTTTCGCCACTTGGCGGATGTTGTTGCCGTAATCCAGCGTGGGCACACCGGCGTTCCAGAAATCCACCATCGCCGCGACATGCGCGCGCATCGACGCCCGCGCCGCCAGTTGCACGGCCTTAGGATCGCTTTCCTGTTTGGCGCGCCATTCGCCGATGGTCCACCCCACAGGGCAATAGCCGTGCAGCGGATCATGGGCCGAGGTTTGGTCGGTGACGATATCGGGCCGATGCCCGCCCGCTGTCATGCGCCGGTAAATCTCGGGGAAGACCTCGGCGGCGTTGCCGACAAGGCCGACCGATTTGGCCTCGCCCGCAGCGGTCCATGCGTCGATCATGGCCAAGGCATCGTCGAGCGTTTTGGCCTTGGCGTCGACATAGCGGGTGCGGATGCGAAAATCTATGCGGGTCTCGTCCACTTCAACCGCAAGGCAGCAGGCCCCTGCAAAAACCGCGGCCAAAGGCTGCGCCCCGCCCATGCCGCCCAAGCCGCCGGTCAATATCCACCGGCCTTTCAGATCGCCGTTGTAATGCTGCCGCCCAGCCTCGGCAAAGGTTTCATAGGTGCCTTGCACGATACCTTGGGTGCCGATGTAAATCCACGACCCTGCGGTCATCTGGCCGTACATCATCAGGCCCTTTTTATCCAAGTCGTTAAAATGCTCCCACGTGGCCCAATGGGGCACAAGGTTGGAATTGGCGATCAGCACGCGCGGGGCATCGGTGTGGGTTTTAATGATGGCGATAGGCTTGCCAGATTGCACGATAAGGGTTTCATCGCCTTCCAGATCGCGCAGGCCCGCACAGATGCGGTCAAAATCCTCCCATGTGCGGGCCGCACGCCCGATGCCGCCGTACACCACCAGCTCATGCGGGTTTTCGGCCACATCGGGGTGCAGGTTGTTCATCAGCATGCGCAGCGGGGCTTCGGTCAGCCAAGATTTGGCCGACAGCTCGGTGCCAGTGGCGGGGTAGATGTCGCGGGTGTTGTGGCGGGTCATGGGAACCTCAAAGAATGTGGCCAGCGATGATCATGCGCTGGATTTCGGAACTGCCTTCGTAGATGCGGAAAATCCGGCAATCGCGGGCAAGACGTTCAAGGGGAAAGTCGCGGGTAAAGCCGTAACCGCCATGCAATTGCAACGCCCCATCCGTGACACGGTGCACCATTTCTGACGCAAACAGCTTCGCCATCGAGGCTTGCAGCGTGCAGCGCGCGCCAGACTGGCGCAGGGCCACCGCTTGGCCGGCCAGCGCGCGGGCGGCAGCAAGGTCGGTGGCCATATCGGCCAGTTGCCAGCGAATACCTTGGCGGGTTGACAGCGCCTCTCCGCCGATGATGCGGGTTTTGCACCAGTCTTGCGCCAACTTTAGCGCGGTGGAGGCGATGCCCGTGGCCATGGCGGCCACTTCGATGCGGCCGTGGTCCAGCACCTTCATCGCCGTCTTAAAGCCCGTGCCTTCGGGGCCAAGGCGGTTTTCTTGCGGGATCAGGCAATCAAACTCCAGCTCCCAGACATGGCCGCCGCGCAGGCCCATGGTGCGTTCAACACGGCCATAGGTCAGGCCCTGTGTGCCCTTTTCCACCACAAAGGCCGAAATGCCGCGGTGGCCTGCGGTGGGGTCTGTGACGGCGTAAACGATCACAAAATCAGCCACACCGCCGTTGGAAATGAAACACTTCGCCCCTTTCAGGCGGTAATGATCGCCCTGACGGGTGGCGGTGGTGCGCATATCGGCGGGGTCAGAGCCTGCGTTGCGTTCGGTCAGTGCAAAGGCCCCAAGCTTGTCGCCCGCCGCCGCATCGGGCAAAAACCGCGCCTGCAAAGCGGCATCGGCGCCAAGCAACAGCGAGTCGGTCGCCAGATAATGCGCGGTCAGCGCCGAGGCGGTAGACCCGCAGGCCCCCGCGACAGCCTCGACCGCCGCATAAAGGGCTGAGGCTGCGATGTCGGGGCCATAAGGCGCGGGCAGATTGGCCCCCATCAGGCCAAGATCAGCCAAGATGGCCAGTTGGCGGTGCACGAACTGGGCGGTTTCATCGGTTTCAGCCGCCAAGGGGGCGATCTTATCGGCCAAAGCGCGGCGCAGTTGGTCTAGGAAGCTTGTCTCTTCGGGGGTCATGGTGCTAATCCGAACTTGGCCAGAATAGCGGGCCCATCGGCCCCCAGTTGCGGGGCCGTGGTCGGCGACAGGGGCTTTGCGCCGTCAAAACGCACGGGCTGGCCGACGATGGCCGATGTGCCCAAGACAGGATGCGCCATCTGCGCCACCAAATCACGCGCGATGGCATGGGGAGAGGCAGCCGCCTCTGCCAGCGTTTGCACTTGGGCGGTGGGAATTCCCGCGGCGGCGAGGCTTGCGACAACTTCGGCCACGGGGCGCTGCATCGTCAACCGCTCGATCGCGGCCTTGATGCGCGGCTCTTGCGCGGTGCGGCCTTCGTCGGTGGACAGGGCCGCATCGCCCCCCATGTCTGACCCGATCACGGCGCAAAGGGCTTGCCATTGACGATCACCCAGAACAGCGATGACGGCTTGGCCATCGCTGCAGGTAAAACAGCCAAAGGGGGTCGACAGCGGGTGGCGGTTGCCCACGGGCGTGGGCGTGCGGCCTGCGTAGAACTGCAAGGCATGGCTGGTGGGCAGCAAAGAAAACAGCGCATCGAACATCGCCACGTCAATCGTGGCCCCCTCGCCCGTCGCATTTCGCCGGTACAGAGCGGCGAGAATGGCCCATGAGGCATAAAGCCCCGCCATCAAATCGCCGTAACTTTCGCCCACTTTCAAGGGCTTGCCCCCCGCCTCTCCGGTAGCGGCCATCAGGCCTGACATGGCCTGCGCCACCAGATCATAGGCGGGCAAATGGGCATCCGGCCCGCTTTGCCCAAAGCCCGAGATCGAGGCGTAGATCAGCGCAGGCTTGTCGTGCCGCAACTCTGGCCCAAGGCCCAAGCGGGCGGCCACGCCCGGGCGAAAGTTCTCCACCACCACATCGCACTGCAAGGCGATGGACCGGGCGACCTGCACGGCCTTTGGGTCTTTCAGATCCAGCACAATCGACTGTTTGCCACGGTTCATCAGCGTAAACAGCGCGGATTCGCCCTGCACAAAGGGGCCGATGTGGCGGTAATCATCACCCTGCGGCGGTTCCAGCTTGATCACCTCGGCCCCCAGATCGGCCAGAAGAGCGGTGCAAAAGGGGCCAGCCATCACGCGGGTCAGATCCAGAATTCTAAGCCCCTTCAGCATCATAGCGCAGGCATTTCAACGCCGCAAGCTTGCACCAATGCGCCCGATGCCACCAACCGTGCCGCAGCGGCCAGATCGGGGGCCATGTAGCGGTCATCGCCCAAAGTCGCCACATCTTGGCGCAACCGCGCCACCACGCCCGCCAGCGGGGCCGAGGTGGGCAAGGGGGCGCGAAAATCAATGCCTTGCGCGGCGGTGATCGCCTCGACCCCCAAGATCACATTCAGGTTCTCCACCATCCGCCCCAAGCGCCGCGCGCCGTGGGCGGCCATGGAAACGTGGTCTTCCTGATTGGCCGAGGTGGGGGTGGAATCGATCACGGTTGGATGGGCCATATGCTTGTTTTCGCTCATCAAAGCGGCCGTTGTCACCTCAG
>CANFSY010000160.1 GCA_947449875.1 Paracoccaceae bacterium | reverse complement strand
TGCCCGCCCAGTTTGAACCAACTTGTCCCCAACACCACCGTGAGGCCAGAGGCGAGGAAGTTCACCGCCACGCCAGAAATCAACTGATTGCCGCGAAAGGTGATGCTCGCCAGCCCATGGATCGCGGCAAACAGGCACGACGCGCCGATCCCCGCCAGCACACCCACCCAAACGCTGCCCGTGGCATAGCTTGCCGCCGCCGCCGCAAAGGCCGCGACCAGCATTTTTCCCTCAAGCCCGATGTCAAACACGCCCGCGCGTTCGGAATACAGCCCCGCCAGACAGGCAAACAACAAGGGCGTCGCCAGCCGGATCGTCGAATCCAGAATTTGCAGGAAACTCGCCAGATCCATCACTTGCCCCCCCCGCGCTTGGCAAACACATGCTCTAGCGGTTTTTGCACCATATAGGGCAAAGCGCCGGTGAACAGGATCACCAGGGCTTGCAGCACGGTAATCACCTCACGCGGGATGGTGGTGCCCATGGCCAGTTGCGATCCGCCCTCGTACAAAAAGCCAAACAGGATCGAGGCGAGCACGATGCCAAACGGATGATTGCGCCCCATCAAGGCAACCGCGATCCCGATGAACCCCGCCCCCTCGACCGAGTTCAGCACCAAGCGGTGGGCAGCGCCTTGCACGGCATTCACCGCCATCAGCCCTGATATCCCGCCCGACAGCAGCAAGGCATAGATCGTGATCTTGACCGGATCAATGCCCGCATAAAGCGCTGCCTTTTCCTGCTTGCCAAAGGCGCGCAGGGCATAGCCCAACCGCGTGTGCCACAACAGCGCCCAAACCCCCACCGCCAAGGCAATGGCAATCAGAAACGTAATATTGGCGGGGTTCTTGGAGGAAAACGGTATCCCCACCAGCCCCAGAATATCGCCCAGTTTGGGCAGGTTATAGGCCTTGTCAAAGCGGGCAGAGGCTGGGTCCATGCTGCCCATCGGGCGCAGCAGGTTAACCAGCACATAGTTCATCAAGGCATAGGCGATAAAGTTGAACATCATCGTGGTAATGACGATATGACTGCCCCGCTTGGCTTGCAGCCATGCGGGCAAAAAGCCCCAAGCCGCCCCAAACGCCGCCCCCGCCGCAAGCGCGCCCAACAAGGCCAGCGACCAATGCGGCCACGGGATCAGCAGGCACGACAAGGCCACGCCCAAGCCCCCCAAGGTCGCCTGCCCTTCACCCCCGATGTTGAACAGGCTGGCCTGAAAGGCGATGGAAACGGCAAGGCCGGTGAAGATAAAGTTGGTGGCGTAATACAGCGTATAGCCCAAGCCGTTGGTTGACCCGAACGAGCCGTCAATCATGATCCAAATCGCCTGCAACGGGCTTTGGCCGATGGCCGCGATCAGAATGCCGCAAAAGGCAAAGGCGATGATCAGGCAGATCAGCGGCACCAAGACCACATCGGCCCAGCGGGGTAGATTGCTCATACTTGAGCCTCTTGCTCAGTCCAACTGGTGTTGGGTACATCTAGTTCCTCGTCAAAGTCTACACTGACCTCGTCGGGAACATCTTCTGCCATCAGTTTTAGACCTGTTGCTTTAGACATTGCGGCAATCAGTCTCAGTTTCCGATCATTGTAGAATGCGATAAAATCGTCTATATGAAGATGTTGGGGATCTATGAAGTGGCTCAACAGAACTTTACCAAGAGCATCGTTGTCAATCTTGTGTTCACGTTTGATTTTGTTCAGGTAGATCGAAGGTGCAGACCCACCGATACTTCTATTAGACGAGGCGGAAATCGGGGTCTTGTTTACAATAGAGTCCATAAGGTGGTTTGTGCCGTCATGCTTGCGGCACCACGCCTGCGGGAAGATATGATGTATATCGAGAGGCTGGCCGTAGAAACTTTGTACATCGGCAGGATTCCCGCTTATGAAATCACGGCAGCCTTCGCGCAACAACAGGGCGCTAATAGCCTTGTATGCGGCAGACAGTCGAGACGTCAATGTATCAAGGCGGGCTGGGTTGGGAACCAGAAGCGAAAGACGATCTGGCTCAACGCCTGTTTCTATCCAACGGATCAGATCTGGAACATCCTTTGCAAGTTTCGTTTCGGTTGAAGACCCAAAGTCTTCGGACAACGCTACTCTATAAAACCAGATTGAAAGCTTGTCCTGTGCATGAACCGTCTGAGCTTTTTGACCAAGCTTTGCAAAGACTGTGGCTAGCGCCACAACTTGTGCCGGATAAGGGACATCGCGTTGCCACAAAACACCCTGACGATTTAGAAAAACTCCAGCTCGCCTGAAACCCTCTTCAGCGATATCTGCAAATTTTCTGTAGGCTTCTAGAGGTAACGCTAAAAGCGCCGCTCGTTTGCAAGAAACTTGTGGAGGATCGCCGATGCCTGAGTAACTCATTCGTAATTCGAGTGAGTGTAATAGACTAATTGATTGAAGAAAGTCGGTATTTGCGACGCCTTCAAGTGCCAAGCAAGTATTTCCAGCTCCTTCATGGCCACCAACGATGCGTTTTGATCGTCCTATCTTATTCGCACTACCCCACCAGTCTGCCCTTAAATCAAGCGGCGATTTGTGGCCGGCGAAAATTGCTGTGACAAGTTCAAACGCATCCAGCTTTTTGCCTCCAACATTAACCTTCTCAAAAATCAAGCAAATTGCTTCACGTGTGGAAGACTTATCTAGCCGGATCACCGGCATTTTGTAAGTGGTGAACTTCTCCAAAACACTATTGACGAATGTGGACACGATGGCGTGCGACCCTTCCGACGACTGGTGGTAGGATTGACAACCCATGATCCACTGCATCAATTTCGACTGATCGCCAAATATTAAGTTCAAAGGGAACGCCAATGATTGAAACTGCAACTCTAGGGATGAAAAATCATGACGATATCCGCGAAGGCCCTCTGCCATGCGATGGTCCGCGCCAACACCGATTACTGCGTCCTCAATGTTGTCTCCTTCTTCTACTGCCTTTGCCATATCCAAATAATAATAACGCTGAACCGTTTTGCGAGCATCACGTCGCGGGCGGGTACGCATCGGAAATTTACTGAAAAGAGCGCCATAAAGCGACGTGATCCGCTGTTGTCCATCGAGCAGCAATTGTTCGGGCTTTTGACCCAGACCCGGCGCTCCCTCGATCAACCGCGGTGCGAACTCCAAGGCACTACCGGACTGTAAAGTCAGCAAGGCACCAACGGGAAATCCCCTTGCAATTGAAGCAATAAGTGACTTTACATCTTCGTCGCTCCAAACGTAGCTTCGTTGAAAATCAGGTAACTGGAGCTTGCCATCATGAGCGTCTCGCAAAAGATCTCGTAGATCCTTCGGGTTAGTTTCGAACATCGCTCAACCCCTAATTCCGGCCATCAACAGGCCCAGATCGCGTTCGTTGGTGGTTTCAGGGTCACGCTCGCCCATGATCTTGCCGTCAAACATCACCAAGATGCGGTCAGACAGGCTCATAATCTCGTCCAATTCGACCGAAACCAGCAGCACTGCCTTGCCTGCATCGCGCAGGGCAACGATTTGTTTGTGGATGAATTCAATCGCCCCGATGTCCACGCCGCGCGTGGGTTGGCCGATCAGCAAAAGGTCGGGGTTACGCTCGATCTCGCGGGCGACGACGATCTTTTGCTGGTTGCCACCGGAAAAGGATTTGGCCGGCAGGGTGGGGATGGGCGGGCGCACATCAAAGGTTGCCATCTTGCGCGCCGTGTCGGTTTTGAGGGCTGCATTGTCCATGAACAGCGCGTTCTTTTGGTATTCAGGGGCGTTGTGATAGCCAAAGCCCACGTTTTCCCAAGCGGCAAAGTCCATAATCAGGCCAAGGGCTTGGCGGTCTTCGGGCACATGGGCGACGCCTGCGGCGCGGCGGGTCTGGCCATTGGCTTTGCGCCCCTTCAAGGGCAGATCAACACCGTTCAGCGTAATGCGCCCCGTGGCCGGCGCGATGCCGCCCAAGGCTTGCAGCAATTCGGATTGGCCGTTGCCCGCAACCCCTGCGATGCCCAAAATCTCGCCCGCGCGGATGGTCAGGCTAACACCTTTCAAACGCTCAACCCCGTCGGTCTGCACCGTAAGATTGTCCACCACCAGCACCTCGCGGCCGGGGGTGGCGGGGCGCTTTTCGACCTCTAGCAAGACTTTGCGGCCCACCATCAGTTCGGCCAAGGCTTGGGGCGAGGTTTCGGCGGTTTTGACCGTGCCGACCATCGT
>CANFSY010000159.1 GCA_947449875.1 Paracoccaceae bacterium | reverse complement strand
GGGGACAGTTTCATTTAAGGGCTCCATTCGGGGATATCTACGATCGCTTGCTCTAACACTGCCACGCAATCGCACTGGAAATCTAGGACACTTTGGGCTAGGGCGTCGCTATGACACAAAGCCTGACCCTGACCCGCCCTGACGATATGCACCTGCACCTGCGCGACGGCGCAATGTTGTCGGCTGTGGCTCCGGAATCAGCGCGCGATTTTGCGCGGGCCCTGATCATGCCGAACTTGGTCCCACCAGTGGCGACCTTGGCACAGGCGCAAGCCTACCGTGACCGGATTTTGGCTGCTTTGCCGCACGGGGCAAGGTTTGAACCGCTGATGACGCTGTATCTGACCGAAACCACCGACCCTGCCGATGTGGCGCGGGCTGCGGCGTCAGGCGTGGTCAAGGCGGTTAAGTTGTATCCGGCGGGGGCCACCACCAATTCGCACGGCGGGGTGCGTGATCTGGATAAGATCATGCCCGTGCTGGAAAAGATGGCAGAAATCGGCCTGCCCCTGTGCACCCACGGCGAGGTGACAACGCCCGAAGTTGATATCTTTGACCGCGAGGCGGTCTTCATCGACACCGTGCTAGACCCGCTGCGCCGCCGCCTGCCCGAATTGCGCGTGGTGATGGAACATATCACGACCCAAGAGGGCGCAGATTATGCCGCCCAAGGTGGCAACCTTGCGGCCACCATCACCACCCACCACCTGATCTTGAACCGCAACCACCTGCTGGTGGGCGGGATCAAGCCGCATTATTACTGCCTGCCGGTCGCCAAGCGCGAAAAGCACCGGCTGGCGCTGCGCCGCGCTGCGACCTCTGGCAACAGGGCGTATTTCTTGGGCACCGACAGCGCGCCGCATGTCGATGCGCTCAAAGAGCACGCCTGCGGCTGCGCGGGGTGCTTTACCGCCACCAACACCATGCCGCTTTTAGCGCATGTCTTCGAAGAAGACGGCGCCTTGGAAAAGCTGGAAGCCTTTACCAGCCAAAACGGCGCTGCCTTTTACGGCCTGCCGCAAAATGCCGCCAAGATCACCTTGGTCAAATCCGATCACCCCACGGTCTTTGCGCCCAAAATCCAGTCCGCAGCCGGACCCGTCACCGTCTTTGACCCCGGCTTTGCGGTCTATTGGCAGGTGCAAGCCTAACCCTCGCCCCCAACGTTCGGAGCCCCCATGATCCCCGCCAGTTTTCCCGCCGCTGACGACATCGCCCGCCTGACTGCACGCGCGCTGTTGGAAATTGGCGCTGTGCATTTCAACGCCGCGACCCCCTTTACCTTGGCGAGTGGTCTGCCCTCGCCCACCTATATCGACTGCCGCAAGCTGATATCCTATCCGCGCATCCGGTCGGTTTTGATGGATTTTCTCTGCATCACCGTGATGCGCGATGCAGGGATGGAGGCGTTTGACAATATCGCGGGCGGCGAGACGGCGGGCATTCCTTTTGCCGCCCTTGTGGCTGAACGGCTCGCTCTGCCCATGACCTATGTGCGCAAAAAGCCCAAAGGTTACGGGCGCAATGCGCGCATCGAAGGGGTGATGACCGAAGGCCAAAGGGTTTTGCTGGTCGAAGATCTGACCACCGATGGCGGATCGAAGCTGTCCTTTGTCGATGCCATCCGCGAGACGGGGGCTGTGTGCGCCCATACAGCGGTGATTTTCTACTACGGCATTTTCCCCGAAACCGTGGGCCGTTTGGCCGATCACGGCGTGCGCCTGCATCATTTGTGCACATGGTGGGATGTTCTGGCCGAAGCGCGCGCGCAAGGGTCTTTTGATGCGGCGACCTTAAGCGAAGTGGACAGCTTTCTGCACGATCCGCGCGCTTGGCAGGCTGCACGCGCCAAATAACCGCCGCCCCCTGCGCGAAAAGCGGGGGAGGGTTTTGGGGATAGTTTGGGGATAAGTCGCCCAGAACCTTTGGCTTTGGGGGATAGCCTCGCATTGGTACCCAAAATGTGGTAGGCTATGCGCATGGCGGGCTTGAAGCGAGCGCGATGTGGCAGGTTATCCACAGAGATATCCGTGGTTTGCTTTGGCGCAAAAAGCAGGTCTAAGGGACGCCAATCAGGGATCGGGGATGCGCGATGAACGAAGTGGCCATGTTGCGGCAGATGATGCCGGCCCTGCCTGAAACCGAAGCGCTGCCGCATAATATCGAAGGCGAGCAGCAGCTTTTGGGCGCGATCTTGACCAATAACGAGGTTTATGACCGCGTTGCGTCTTTGGTGCGCGCCGAGCATTTCTTTGATCCGGTGCACCAGCGGATTTTTGAACGCATGGCGGCGCGGATTCAAAAGAACGCGTTGGCGTCTCCGGTGACGTTGAAGCCGTTTTTTGAAGATGACGCGGGCCTGAAGGAACTGGGCGGCACGTCTTATCTGGTGCGTTTGGCGGGGGCTGCGATTTCGGCCTATGCGGCGCGCGATTATGCGCAGATGATTTATGATCTGGCGGTGCGGCGCGAGTTGATCGGGCTTGGCCGCGACATTTCGGCCCGCGCTGGCAAGGTTGAAGTTGATAGCGAACCGCGCGATCAGATCATCGAAGCCGAACAGCGCCTGTACAAACTGGGCGAACAAGGCGTGGCCGAGCGGGGGTTTCAAAGCTTTCTTAAGGCTGTCACCGATGCTGTCAACATGGCCAATGCCGCCTATCAGCGCGATGGGGGATTGGCGGGGATATCGACGGGCTTGGTTGATCTGGACAAAAAGCTGGGCGGGCTGCATCCGTCTGACTTGTTGATTTTGGCAGGTCGCCCGTCGATGGGCAAAACCTCGCTTGCGACCAACATCGCCTTTAACATCGCCAAGGCTTACAAACGCGGCCGCTTGTCGGATGGCAGCGAAGGCACGATCGAGGGCGGATCGGTCGGATTTTTCTCGCTGGAGATGAGTGCCGAGCAGCTTGCCGCGCGTATTTTGTCGGAAGCCTCCGAAGTGCCTTCGGAACAAATCCGGCGCGGCGATATGACGGAAGTGGAGTTTCGCCGCTTTGTCGAAGCGGCCAAAGCCTTGGAATCCTGCCCGCTGTATATCGACGACACGCCCGCTTTGCCCATCAGCCAAGTCGCGGCCCGTGCCCGCCGTTTGAAGCGCACGCATGGGTTGGATTTGATCGTAGTCGACTATTTGCAGCTTCTTAAAGGGTCCAGCAAAGAAAACCGCGTGCAGGAAGTGTCTGAGATTACGCAAGGGCTGAAAGCCATTGCCAAGGAACTGAATATTCCCGTGCTGGCCCTGTCACAGCTGTCGCGTCAGGTCGAAAGCCGCGAGGATAAGCGCCCGCAACTGTCAGACCTGCGCGAATCCGGATCTATCGAGCAAGACGCCGATGTGGTGATGTTTGTCTACCGCGACGAATATTACAAAGAGCGCGAAAAACCCGGCGATCATGAATTGGAAAAGATGGCGCAGTGGCAGACCGTCATGGAAAACGTGCATGGCAAGGCCGAGGTGATCATCGGCAAGCAGCGCCACGGCCCGATTGGCACGGTCGAGCTGAGCTTTGAGGGCCGCTTTACCCGCTTTGGCAATCTGGCGCAGCGCTGGCAACAAGGGGCAGAAGTGGGGTTTTAAGATGGATTTGGGCTTACACGGCAAGCGTGTCATCGTGACGGGCGGCGGGGCAGGAATCGGGGCGGCGATCAGCTTGACCTTGGCCGAAGAGGGCGCGGTGCCCGTGATTCTGGCACGGCGTGCCCCCGAAGCCGCGTTTATGGCGCAGTTGCACGCGATGGGGCCTGCTGAATTCATTCAAGCCGATCTTGCGCAAGATGACGAATGCCGCCGCGCTGTGGCCCAAGCCAAGGCGGGCGGGGCGATTTACGGGCTTGTCAACAACGCAGGGCGCAATGACAGCTTGGGGTTGGACGCCAGCCCCGATGCATTTCGCGCCTCGCTCGACCAGAACCTGCTGCATTACTACACCTTGGTGCATCTGCTGGCCGAAGATCTGCGCGCCGAAATGGGGGCGATTGTGAATATCTCGTCCAAGACGGCGATCACGGGGCAGGGGCATACCTCGGCCTATGTGGCGGCGAAGGCGGCGCAACTGGGGCTGACGCGGGAATGGGCGGCGGCGTTTGCGCCGCATGGTGTGCGCGTCAATGCCGTCATTCCGGCAGAGGTGATGACGCCGATGTATGCCAACTGGATCAAGACCTTTGACGATCCGGCCGCGCAATTGGCCAAGATCACCGCCCGCATCCCGCTTGGCCACCGCAT
>CANFSY010000158.1 GCA_947449875.1 Paracoccaceae bacterium | reverse complement strand
TGGGCATAAAGCGCATCATCCAGCTTGGTTTGCGCCAACAAGGTTGAAGCGACAGCAAACACCGCCGCCTCACGCGCAGTGCGCAAGAACGGCTGGCTTTTGCGCGCCGCGATATCGGCCACCGTTTGCGCGTCTAGCCCCGCTTCCAAAGCGATGCGCTTATGCGCGCTCCATTCGTAATGCGAGGTCCAGTGGCGGGCGCAGATCAAAATCGCAAGCTCGCTCAGCGCGGGTTCCAGCGAGGTGTCATAGCGCAGCAACTCGCCCAACCTTTGGGCGCGCCGTGCAAGTTCGGGGTTGGGAAGCCAGCCGATCATCGGGCCGGGCACGCGCCCGCGCTTGCCTTGCACAACCTCGGCGATCACGTCGGCTTGTTCGGGCGTAGGGGTGGCGGGCAGCGACAGGCGCGCCATCATAGCCCCAAGATCTGGCGCGCTTGGGCGGGGGTTGCGACCTCGGCTCCGATTTCGCGGAGGATACGGGCGGCGCGGGCGACCACGGGGGCGTTGCCTTCGGCAAGCACGCCTTTGGACATGTACAGGTTATCTTCCAGCCCCACCCGTACATGGCCGCCGTTCACCGCAGCCATGGCCACGGTTGGAAAATGCTGCGCGCCGACGCCAAAGCAGCTCCAATTGGCATTGGGGGGCAGCATGGCGCGCATGGCAAGCATGGCTTCGGTTGTGGCGGGTGCGCCCCATGGCACGCCTAGGCACAGTTGGAAAAACGGCGGGAAGGCGAACAGGCCCTTGGCGTAAAGGCTTTTGGCAAGGGCGATATGGCCAAGGTCGAACACTTCCAGTTCCGGCTTCACCCCCGCCGCGCGCACAGCCGCAGCGATTTCGGCGATATGGTCGGGGGTGTTGACGAAGGCGTGTTTGCCAAAGTTCATCGTGGCCACATCAAGGCTGCAAATCTCGGGCCGCAAGTCCAGCACATGGGTCATGCGGTCTGCGGGGCTGGCCATGCCGTTGCTGGCATTGTGGTTGGGGTTTTGGGCATCGGGCGAGAAGCGCGCGCCGATGCCAGTGGTCAGGTTGATAATCACCTCGGTCTTGGCCGCGCGGATGCGGTCTACCACCGCACGGTACAGGGCTAAATCGCGGCTTGGCCCGCCTGTGGCGGGGTTGCGCACATGCAAATGCACCACTGCCGCGCCCGCTGCATGGGCGGCCAGCGCATCATCGGCGATCTGTTCGGGTGTGATCGGCACAAAGCGGCTTTGGCCCGTGGTATCGCCCGAACCGGTAACCGCGCAGCTGATGATAACAGGACGGGACATGGCGTTTCCTTAGGCTGAACGGGCGGCGGTCATGCCACCATCGACGATAAGTTGCGTTGCGGTGATGTATCGGGCTGCATCGCTGGCAAGAAAGGCCACCGCATTGGCCACATCCCAAGCATCGCCCATAAAACCCATGGGCACGGCAGCATGGCGCTTGGCAATCAGCGCTGCGGCATCGGCAGCGCCCAGTTGTTTGACCAGTCGGTGTTCCACCAAGGGGGTGTGCATCGATCCCGGCACCACGGTGTTGACCCTTATGCCCTTGCGCACATAAGCGATGGCGGTGGATCGGCCAAACGCTTCTAACCCTGCCTTGGCCGCTGCATAGCCTGCGCTGACCCTGCCGCCCAACTGAAAGCTGTGCGAGCCGACCGAGCCGATGTTCACAATCGCCCCGCCTGTGCCGCCCGCATCAAACTGCGCTTCCATCACGGGCAGAACGTGTTTGCAGGCCAAAAAGGCGGTGGTCAGGTTCAGGTCAAGCTGGGCTTGCCAAACCTCTTGCGGCATCGACACAGGATCCCCCGGCGCGCTGCCGCCCACGTTGTTGACCAACACGTCGATCCGCCCGAAGCGGGCTAGGCACTGGTCGACAACTCTTTTCACCTGTTCGCTGGCGGTCATGTTGCAAGTCAGCGCCAGCCAGCGGTCGCCCATCGCTTCGGCCTGCATGATCGCGGTGGTGGCGGCCAAAGCCTCGGCACTTAGATCAACGCCGCACACCTGCGCGCCTTGGCGTGCCAACAGCACGGCGGTGGCCTTGCCATTGCCCCAGCCTTCGCCCACCGAACCCGCGCCTGTCACCAAGGCGACCTTGCCCGTGAAATCCAGCATCGTCTTGCCCTTTACGCCCGCAGGCCTCACGCGATCAGACCCAGTTCGCGCACCTTAATGCCCATGGCAATGAAGTGCGAGTATATGCGGCAATGGGCAAACCCACCGCCCGTAAACCAAAGCCCCGGTTGCGGTGTGGCCACGAACATAGAGGCAATCTCGCCATTCGGCGCTATGCCCCAAATCTGGCCAACACGGTCGGCGGTTTTGTCGCCCAACATCTCGCGCACCACGGCCTCTTGGCTTTGATAGCCGGTTGCCAGCACGATCAGGTCAGCCTCTTCGATAGAACCATCCTTCATGCGCAAACCGGTTTCGCAGTACATATCGGTGTCTTCATGCTGCAACAGGCCGATCTCGCCGCTGACGATCAATTCTGAACAGCCGCAGTTCAGGTAATAGCCGCCATGCCTGCGGCGAAACTTCATCTGGTGACCTGTGTTGTCGTCACCCCAATCCAGCTTAAAGCCGCGCGCGGCTAGGCCGTCGAGCAGGTCTTTATCCACCTGCTTCATCTTCTCGACCGCCGCCTGATAGGACCGCACCAGCAAAGGATAGCTAGAGGCGGCGGCGATCATGTCGCAATCTTCCAGCGGCAGGTCTTCTTCATAGTACACCGAATGCACCAACCCCGCCGCCTTCACACTGGCCACCGTTGCCGGCCCGCGCTGGATCATCTTCACCTGCGCGCCGCGCCCATGCAGATCTTGCGCCACATCATGCGCAGAGGTTCCCACCCCCACGATCAACACCTTCTTGCCCGCCCATTGCTGGCCTTCCTTATAGTCATGCGTGTGCATGACCGTGCCCTTGAAACTGTCTAACCCCGGCAGTTTGGCCTTTAGCGGGCGACCCGCCACACCGTTTGCCATGATCAGATGGCGCGGCTGCATCACCCGTTCGGACCCATCATCACGGCGCAGACGCACGGTCCAATGGCCTTGGTCATCGTCGTAATCCGCGCCCAAGAATTCGGTGCTGGTCCACACGTTGCATTCCATCGCCCAAGCATAGGTTTCCAGCCAACCGGCGATCATGTCTTTGGGCAGGTACTTGGGCCAGTTCGGCGGCCACGGCAGGTAGGGCATATGGTTTAGCTTGACCTGATTGTGCAGCGCCAGCGAGTGGTAGCGTTCGCGCCAGATGTCACCCACCCGCGCGCGCATATCAACAAGCAGAGTATCCACGCCAAGCAACCCCAAGCGTGCGGCAATCGCCAAACCGGCTTGGCCCGCGCCGATGATCAAAACCGCAGGGTCGTGGTCTGCATAGGCTTGCGCCTTGGCGCGGTGATCGCTCCAGTTGTCACCGCCAAAGGTGCGGCTATAGGCTGACCCTGCCGGACGGCGCAGGCCGACGGGTTCTTCATGGCCTTTCAGCTCATCCAGTTGGGTGGCCAAAACCCACGCCTTGTCGGGTTCGCCCGCCACCAGTCGGACAATGCCGCTGCACCGTGCGATTTCGGTTTCAAACGAAAAGAACGCCTCGATTGTGGCAATCCCGTGCCGCATGACCCGCCGTGCTGGTGTGCGCGCCTCGGCCAATTTGAAATTGCGCGCCTGTATCGAGGGCTGCATTTTCACCAGATCGGCCACGGTTTCGTCTAAGGTGTCATGCGGCGTGATCGTCCATGTAAAGGCCATCAGGTCGCGCCAGTGCATTTCGCTGTGCCACAGCACACGGCGCAGCGCGGCCTCGGTGCCTGTTGCCAAAGCCGCTTCGAACGATGCCAGCCAATCGGCGACGGCTTGGGCCTCACTCCCCAGCGCGATCGTGATGTCGTTCATCAAACAGCCCTCCACGGCATAGTCTTTGGGTGACTGTAGAAAGGAAGTGCGGCTTCAGATACCGGACATGAGGGGAAGCATCTTGGCAGAACACGCAAAAATACCCCGCTTGACGGATGCGTCTGGCGTGCTGCTATGGCGCGGTGAGATAGGAGTGCGCCATGCGTCTGTTCTACCAAACCCTAGGAATGTCGCGCGGCTCAAAATCGGGCCGCTATGGGCAGCTTTTGACCGAAGTGATCCAAGCCGCCGCTGCCCCGGGCACGGTGATCGACATTTACGGCCTTGCCCCGCACCGCGCCGTGGCGGACCAGTACCGCTATCTTGAATTTCTGGACACATCCGAAGTCATCGAAAACGGCCTGCGCGCCCAAGCCCAAGGCTA
>CANFSY010000157.1 GCA_947449875.1 Paracoccaceae bacterium | reverse complement strand
GTAAGAAGGGGGGTGGGGTCTGGGGGGTACTGTTTTTTTGTAATAGGGGGTACTGTAAATTTATACAGCTTAGGGTTTTGGGGGATCTTGGAACGTGCAACACTCAGCGTAAGCGTGGCGGGGGGACTCCAAAGCCCATAAGTGGGCATAGGGGGGCGGTGGGGTGCGAGAGCTGCCGAAATTAAGATACTGGATAGACATACAGCTGTATAAAGGAACAGCTATAAATAACTTGACAATGTATAGTTTTTATGATGTAATACGTTTACTGGATTAGATCTAAGGGAACAGTCCCTTGAATTTAGATCAGTATCTTTTTTAACTTTATAGGAAATATCATGGATAACGTCCAAACTGTATCAACTGTGCCATCATTCGATAAACGTGCGAAAACAATTATTGATGCCTTTAAAGGGTTCGATAAGGCGCAAACCAAATTGTCCGATACCATTGCCACTACAATGCAACAACACGTTGACGAATTTGCCATTTTAGTAGGGCGGGATAAAAAAGCGTGTGAAATGCTTAGGACGTCCATTGTCGATTCTCAAATTGTCATCGATGCAGATGCCTCAGGGTTGATGCAAAAAAAGACATTCACAGAGTATGCACAATCGGCAATGCGTGCATTACATTTTAACGTATCATTTTTGCCCACACTAAAAAACAATGCAGACTATAAGTTGCCTTGGTCTAAAAAAGCGTCAACCGATACCCCCAAAAAAGCGGGTAAAATTGAAACGACAGATATGCCAGCTTTTTTTGCCACAATGAAAAAGGCTATATCTCAAGCCCGTTTGTTGAACCAAGCGTTAACTGTAGGTTTACTGTTAGATATCTGTATCGAATTAGATCCCGATTTTAAAGAGTAAGGGTAAACCCTAGGGGCTGAAATGCCCCATCTAATCTTAGACCGCTTCGGCGGTCTTTTTTTGCGCCCGAATTTTCCCTGTGTTTTCTTATGACGTTTTACCAACCGTCATAGTAGTTTGACCGTGAATGAGCGGGCGAGTGGGTGAGAGAGGGTGTGCGGGAGAGTCCAGCACTTGACACAGACCATGTAACGATGTTACGCAAATGTTACGCAAAAATCAGAGTTTGCGTTACACGCAAGTATGCAAACATTTGTATTCATTTCATCTAATATTAGATGGCAACTATGACGGGAAGTAACACTAAAGAAGAAGAAAATAAAAAATAATATATATATGTAACGCTGTAACGCAGTTTTAGTATAACTTCCGTAGAATTACATGGTAGTAGTAACTGTTGTTGGCATCTTAACGCCCATAACCATCACGCCCATACCCTGTTTTGGAAATCTACCCTTTTTCCCTGTAACAGCGCTACATCAGCTAGTGAAAACTTAAAAAACCCAGCAAACATAAGGCTCTCCTCATGACACGCAATTTTCCAAAACCCCGTTACAACTGCGTTACAAAGTTACACGAAACGAATACTTTACCATTCAAAACCATCTAATATTAGATGAACACTTGACTTGTTGTAGGCATCTCTGTTAATATAACTACTGCAACAACATCAACCACTACCAGCATAAACGCTGAAAGGAACCTCATGTCTAACACTACAATCCAACCCTTCCACGCCATCGGTTTAATGATGATGATTGACTCCGAAGAAGACGTTCAAAACTCAATCCGTGATATTGTTCGTGCCGAAGTCAATCTAATATTAGATGCCCGAGACAAGGCAAAACTACCCCAAGGATCCCCTGCTGCCCGAGCCCAAGCAATCCAAGAACGCAACTCCTCGATTGCCGAATTCGTCAAACAAGGCAAGTCACGGCAAGAAGTTGCCGTCATGTTTAGTCTATCCTTAGATCGGGTCAACCAGATCATGCGGAACTTCCCTGCCACTATAACGGACTTCCCAAAGCCCAAACCCAAGCTCACGCCTGAGCAAAAAGCGAAGAACAAAGAGCATTATGCCGACTGGGGCATCGAGGACGATGACATTGACGAACTGGTTGAAAACAAATTATCGGGGCAAATCTACCTCGACATTTACAACGGCAACACACCCGAAGCAACTGCCAAACGCTACAACATAACTGTTGCCCAAGCCAAGAACTGCTATCACCACGAAGACCATCTGCGGAACAAGAAGCGATAACTGGGGGGACTATGACGCAAATCGGGGCTTTTTAGCCCCTTTCTTATGCCTGTTTTCAAACCGCCATCTCAGTCCAAAACACTTGACATTGTCTAGCTTTTGTGTTACAATAGACATATCGACTGGGAGATCGTTCCGAGTCGGTAGGTAGCCCTACACATTGCGCCTATGTTCTTTAAAAATTTATACAAACCATGTGTATCTTTAGATCTAACCATCTAATATTAGATACGCAAAACTAAGCCGTCGCTTCCAAAGGAAGAAGTGCAATAGATGACAGCACGCTAAAAACAAGAGGGCGTTCGATGTCGGTAAGTATGACGTATATGTTATGTGCCTATGTAAGCCTTTGTGCTTTAAGTTTGTATATCTATTTATTCATCTAATATTAGATCCCTGCAATGCCTAACATCCCTACCAATACAAACCCCATCGTTCAAATACCCCGAATAGATGCAAAGAATCTCCCTGCATGAATAGACGTCCCGTAGTCAGTCGGGTCATATTGTGGTGTATCAAGTAGTGTGCCGTTACGCACCGAACACGAGATAGCAATATGCAAAGCATACGCAAAGCGGAGGGCGGAACGCCGTCCTTCCGCATACTACTTAAATGGGTGCAGTCCTCTGCTTGGAAACAAGTATGAATGCTAAGTATTTGGAGATTGCCTCTACGCTACGGCGTATACAAAGCTGATACCAAATACGGGGATGTGGGACATCTAATATTAGATGAATAGATCACACCGACAAACCCTATCGTAGTCAAAAAACAAATACCGAACTACTCACGGCGCAAGCCGTGTCAACAAGTTGTATTCAACTGGGAGGGGATGCTGTCCCCTCTTGGGTGTGTATCACACCAAACCCATATCATTTACCAAGGACTAACCATGCCCCACTACCACAACCTAATCTGCACACAATGTTACTTTGAACGTGTGCCCCCTGCCCGAGCCCAGCTCGGTTACAAAACATGCCTTACCTGCGGTGAGACAGATGCCAAGAGGGTGCGACACACAATCGCCCCTCTCAACAAGAGTAACTATATGTTATTCACCGACCCCGAGTTACTCAAACAACTCAATCCAAAACGCACAACATAACCATCTAATATTAGATGCCGAATACTTAATTAAAGGAAAAACCAAATGAATATGTATCAACATCTTAAACAACATCTAGAGCGTTACGTTTACAAACGTGGTGCAAACAAGGGCGATGCCCCTGCCAACAAGAATCAGCGTTGGCGTAACAACTTTCTCGTGGTCGAACGCAACGACTATATGGCTGTGCGTTTGTGGAGAACCGACATCATCAAGGCATATCCTGATGGCACGTTCGTGATTGATACCGAAGGGTATTCCTTACATTCAACAACAGTTATTCGCATGAATGATGCGCTTGGGTATTTTCTGCCTCACTCTATGTGGATGGGGTCAATGAAGAAGTTTTCCATGTCCCAAAAAATAATGGCGGTAAAAGACAAGAAGTATAGGTTCTATGACGGCATGAAGTTTGATGCCGACTGCAATCTAATCAGCGAAAAGAAATGCTTTGAACGCAGATGCGTAAACAAAGCGGAAACAAAAGAGTTTCTAAACGAACTCAAAGAGTCAGGCTTTCGTGAAGTGTTCAATGTATTGTGGTCGCAAGCTACACATGACGATAGGTATGGTGCGAGCACCCATCGACTGGACGAAACAATAACCAACCCTGATAAGAGTGACGAGTGGATGAAGATCATCGCATACTTTTCATTTCGATCAAGTTATTACTCACGGGCTGACAAAGTAGACCCCAAAACAGCATGGGCTAGCATCATGCAGTCAGCGAAGAAGGATATGTATGTCGTATTGCCCACCGACATATATGAAGTGTAAGTAGGGCGTAAGTGTAATCATCTAATATTAGAAGTATGAGGCGTAGCTGAATACTTAATCAAGGAAAAACCAAAATGAAATCTGTTTCTAAAGTAACTCTCAAACAATGTGCAACTCTTGTGCGTAACTGCGGAACGTCAAACACGTTCATAATGCGAGGTCAGCCTGGAATTGGCAAGTCTGCCATCCTTGGACTTCTATCACACGAATTGCCTGACTACTTACCATGTTACATCGATGTAGCTAACCTTGATCTTGGTGATCTCGGTATGCCTGTCATTGATCGTGAGACGATGGTAACCAACTACGCACCGAACGCTAGGTTTGGTGTGGGACGCAATCAGAATCGTCCTGTTCTTCTAATGTTAGATGAGCTAGGCAAAGC
>CANFSY010000156.1 GCA_947449875.1 Paracoccaceae bacterium | reverse complement strand
GATGAGAACGGCCCGCTGTCGTGGCGCTTTCAAAAGAAAATCGCAGGGTCGGGCACGGTGGGCGATATTGGCACCCATGTGGTCGATCTGGCGCATTACTTGGTGGGCCCCATTGCTGCGGTGAATGCGATGACGCGCACCTATGTGAAAACCCGCCCATTGCAGCAAGGCGGTGTCGACAAGCTGGGCGCTTCTGACAAATCTGCGGGCGGCGAGCGGGCAGAGGTCGATGTGGATGACGAAGTTGTCTCGATGCTGAAGTTCGAAAGCGGCGCGATCGGCTCGCTGGAAGCCACGCGCAACGCTTGGGGCCGCAACAACTTTATCACGCTGGAAATTCACGGCACCAAGGGGTCCATCGCGTTCAACTACGAGCGGCGCGATGAATTGCAGGTGATGTTTGCCGACGATCCCGCCGACGCGCGCGGCTTTCGCACGGTCTACACGGGGCCCGCGCATCCTTACGGCGCGGGGCTTTGGCCGATCCCGGGGCTGGGGATCGGGTATTCCGAAACCAAGATCGTCGAGTGCCACGATTTCTTTGCCGCCATCGCGTCAGGCAAACAGCCCAGCCCGAATTTCAACGACGGGCTGGCCTGCGAACTGGTCGCCGATGCCCTGCTGCGGTCGGGCGAGACCGGATTGTGGGAGGCTGTCGGCCAATGACCGCTGTTGTCATGAAGGGCATTTCCAAGGCGTTTGGCGGTGTCAAAGCCTTGGACAGCGTGGATTTCGCCGTTCTCCCCGGCGAAATCCACGCCCTTCTTGGCGGCAACGGGGCGGGCAAATCAACCATCTTAAAGGTCCTGAACGGGGTGCATCGGCCGGATGCTGGCACGATCACAGTGGGGGGCGCGGCGCTGACCACCCACACGCCCGAAGCCTCGCGGGCCGCTGGCATTGCGATGAACTTTCAAGAGATGAGCCTTATCCCCACCCTGAGCGTGGCGCAGAATATCTTTCTGACACGCGAAGCGCGCACCAAGCGCGGCTTTCTGGATGATGCGGCCTGCGAGGCTAAGGCGGCTGACATCTTCGCCATGCTAGAGGTCAAGGTTGACCCAAAGGCCATCGTCGGCACCCTTGGCGCAGGCCAAAAGCAACTGACAGAGATTGCCAAGGCCATCAGCCAGTCTTCCAAGGTGTTGATCCTTGATGAACCCTCGACCGCGTTGGCGGTGTCGGATGTGGAACGCCTGTTCACCTTTCTGCGCAAGCTAAAAGCGCAGGGGGTGGCGGTGATCTATGTCAGCCACCGCATGGACGAAATCGCCCGCATCGCCGACCGCGCCACGATCTTGCGGGACGGCAAGCATGTGATCACAGCGCCCATGTCAGAGCTGCCGCTTGATACGATGATCGAACATATCGTGGGCAAACGTTCTAAGGGATTGGCCGATGTGCAGCGCGGCGATGCCACGCGTGGCGAGGTTTTGCTAGAGGCGCGGGGGATCAGTGGGGCCCATAAGCCCAAGGATGTCAGCTTTACCCTGCATCGGGGTGAGGTGGTGGGCTTGGCGGGGCTTTTGGGCTCTGGCCGCTCGTCGCTTGCGCGGGTGATTGCGGGCATCGAACCTGCCACGGCGGGAGAGGTGCGCATTCGCGGTGCAGCAGCGGCGATCCGCACGCCGTCAGATGCCATCGCCGCAGGGGTGGCCTTGGTGCCCGAGGCGCGGGCGACGCAAGGGGTTATTCCAGCGCACTCGGTGGCGGCGAACATGGTGATGTCGGTGCTTGGCCGCATTTCGGCCAAAGGTGTGGTCAACCGTGCTAAGGCGCAACAGATTGCCGATGACATGATCTCGCGGTTGCAGATCAAAACCGCCAGCCGCGACCATGCCGTTTCCACTCTGTCGGGCGGCAACCAGCAAAAGGTGGTGATCGGCAAATGGCTGGCCACCGACCCTGACATTCTGGTGCTGGATGAACCCACAGCCGGCATCGACATCGGATCAAAATCCGAAATCATCCGGCTGGTGCGCGACCTTGCCGCACAAGGCAAGGGCATCGTGATGATCTCGTCGGAGTTGTCCGAACTTCTCACCGCCTGCGACCGCATCCTTGTGATGGCCGATGGCCGCGCGCATCAGATGATCGACCGCGCCACGCTGGATGACCCCGCTGACCCCGACCCCGGCCACCGCCTGCAAGCGGCCGAGCGCCAGTTGCAAATCGAAATCCAAAAGGCCCTTTCGCAGGAGATTCCCCATGGCTAAGCGCGTGACCTTTCTCGCCAACTGGCGGCAGAACATCATCTATATCGGCTTTGTGGTGATCTTTGTGATCTTCGCCCTGACGCTTAGCAACAAGGGTTTCTTGAACCCCACCAACCTTTTGAACATCATCCGCCAGACGGCGATGATCGCGGTGATGGCGGTGGCTATGACCTTTGTGCTGGCCAGCGGCGAGATTGACCTGTCAATTGGCGCTGTCGCAGGGCTGACCACTGTGACGGTCGCCATGACCATCGCGGTCGCAGGGCCCTTTGCGGGTATCTTGGCGGGGGTTGGCACGGGCATCGCGGTGGGGTGCTTTAACGGCTGGCTGACCACGCGCATAGGCATTCCATCATTCTTGACCACGTTGGCCATGATGGGCATCGCCAAAGGGGTCGCCATGTGGATTTCGGCCACTGCCGCCGTGCCGATCCTGTCGCCGGGGTATTCGTGGGCCTTTGGCGGGGGTTCGATTGGCCCCGTTCCGGTGCTGTTGTTCTGGATGCTGGTTGCGGGGGCATCCGGCCATTTCATTCTGCGCCGCACCAGCTTTGGCCGTCGTGTGCTGGCGACAGGCGGCGGCGAAACCGCTGCGCGGTATTCGGGGATCGACACTGCCAACATCAAATTCAAGGTGCTGGTCGTGTCTTCATCCGCCGCCGCCATTGCGGGGATGCTCTATGCCGGACGCTTGCAATCGGGCCGCTTCCAACTGGGCGAGGGTGACGAATTGTCGGTCATCGCGGCCGCTGTTTTGGGCGGCACCAGCCTGTTTGGCGGCAAAGGCACCGTGGCGGGCACCATCGTCGGCGCGCTGATGATCGGGCTGATCAACAACGGGTTGATCCTGATGGGGCTAGAGTTTAGCCAGCAACTGATCGCGCGCGGGGCGATCATCATCTTGGCCGTCGCTTTAAGCCAGAAAAGGGCCTGACATGTACACGATCATAGGCACCGTCACCGCCCGCCCCGAAACACGCCAAGAGCTGGCCGCCCTGCTGTCAGCCCAAGTTGCCCCCACCCGCGCCGAACCGGGCTGCATTAATTACGACTTCCATGTCGATGCCGCCGACCCTTGTGTCTTTGTATTCTACGAAAACTGGACCAGCCGCGCCGCGCTTGACGCGCATTTGGCCATGCCCCACTTGCAGCCCCTATTCTCGCAGCTAGACCGTCTGTTGGCCGCACCCGTCGAAATTCGGCCCCTGACGATGCTCAGCGCGGATTGCCCAGATCAACCCGTTCAGGGGGCCCAACGCGCCAATGCTGACCCATTGCGGGCTTGATCAAACCGATGGGCATTTTGGCACGGCGCTATAAATGCCAAACTCGGCCCGCAGATGGCCGAATGTGTCATTCGTGTCCCCCATTTATGGCTTGACGTAGCGTTACGAACTGCGCAGAAAGTTTAAGAAATCCTTGTGAAGAGTTAGACTGTGGCCACTTCACCGAGCACGTTTGACTTTTCTTCGCTGGACGACTTCGCCGGATATTTGAGCGATACGCAAGCCGCATTGGATCTGTTGAACAGCTTCGCTGTGTCCATTGTTGGGGTGTCGGATGTTAACGGCGACGGCATTAATGATGTGATCATCACAGCGCATTGCGCCGATCCGGATGGAACCACATTCGATTCAAGCATTGTTATCTACGGATTTTCAGCCACGTTTGACCCCGCAACTGAGATCCCCGTCTCAATTGACTTTAGCGGGCTTACGGCCGATGTCGATCTGAGCCTGTTTGACTTTTCCTTGTTAGATCTGACGATTTTGGACGACGCTTGGCAAAAACTTAGCCTCGCCACGGCCGTGATCGCAGATGCAAACGGCGACGGATTTGATGATCTGACAATCGCGGTTGATGGCTTCGACGCGAACGGAACGCCCATCGGCACATCTTATGTCATTTATGGCGGCTTGAACGGCGATGGCCCGCTGTTCTTGAACGGCACGCTTGCGGGCAGCCTGCTTGTTGGCGAGCCTGCGGGCAACGACACGATCGCGGGCAGCACAAATGCGGATATTTTGGTCGGTCTGACCGGCAACAACACACTGACCGGCGGGGCTGGCAGCGACATATTCACGGTGATTGCGGGCACCAATGCCATAACCGACCTCAGCGAAGCAGATGTGGTGATCGTGGAGGCGGGGGCTGCCGTCAATGGCACCGTGACCGCGGCTTGGACGGCCACGGTTGGGACGACCAATGACGGAACCGCCGCGCTGACAACGGCGGGTTTTGCGGTGAACTTGTCTGCCATAACGGCGGGCACTGCGGGCTTTGCAGTCACAAACACCGGTGCCGCCACCACATTAACCGGATCGTCGCTGGCCGACACTTTGGTCGGCGGCAATAGCGACGACACGCTGATGGGCGGGGCGGGCAATGACAGCCTGACCGGCG
>CANFSY010000155.1 GCA_947449875.1 Paracoccaceae bacterium | reverse complement strand
AGTACCGCAAGGAGATTGAGAAGCAGATTGGTGCCTCGCTCCCGCCGCCGCCCGACTTCGATGGTGAGGATGATGAGATGGGGCGTCTGTCGCCGGAGATGGAGGTCGAACTCTCGCAACTCGCTGCTCAAGGCGCTGCTCGACTCCTTCAGAAGGACCAAGCAGAAGCCAAGATGCAGCAAGCCGCGCAACAGGCTCAAGACCCGCTCGTCCAGATTCAGATGCAAGACTTGCAGATTAAGAAGCAACTTGCTGATATTGAAGGACAAAAGGTACAGGGCGAACTGCAGTTGGCTCAGGCTGAACTGCAGCTCAAGGCTCAGCTACAGAAGGTCGAGTCGGACCGCAAGACCCAGCAAGACATGGTCAACTCTGCCGCCAAGGCGGATGACCTACGCTTGAAGGAAGCTCAGCTCAAGCTTGAAGAGATTCGCCTCACGTATGACTCTGACCACAAGAGCAAGCAGCAGATGATTCAGGCGGCGGCTCAGGCTGACAAGCAGCGGCTTGACGAGTACAAGTCTGGTGTAGACACCGCACACAAGCACATGGACCGAGAGCACAAGAATACTGCTCTGGAACATGACCTTTATAAGCATCATACGCAACTCGACGCACAGGCCCAACAAGCCGAGCGACAAGCGGCGCAGAAAGAATCCGCCCCCAAGGCGCAACCCAAGAGTAAGAAGTGAAAAACGAGACTCCCGTCGAGTATTTGGTTGGCAAGTTGAACGAACAGGTAGAGAGCGTTACAGCGCATCTCTCCCGTGGTGGCGTAGCCAACATCGAGGAATATCGCAGATTGACTGGTGTAATTCAGGGTCTTAACACCGCAATTGACCTAATCAAAGACCTTGCAAAGCAGATGGAGGAAAGTGATGAGTGACATCGATATCAAGCAGACACAGGCCGAGGCCGAGGAGAAGGCACGACAGTTGCCGATTCCTAAAGGCTATCGAATCCTGTGCATGGTTCCCAAGATTGAGAGCCTGTACGAAAGCGGTCTAGTGAAGGCCGAAGAAACCGTCCGAGTCGAGGAGCAGACCACCGTGGTCCTGTTCGTCGCCAAGATGGGTGACATGGCCTACAGCGACAAGGAGCGGTTCCCAACCGGGCCTTGGTGCAAGGAAGGCGATTTCGTACTGGTCCGGTCTTACTCAGGTACCCGTCTCAAGATTTACGGTACTGAGTGGCGAATCATCAACGACGACACGGTTGACGCCGTTGTCGAAGACCCTCGCGGCATTGGTCGCGCATAAGGAGTAACTATTATGGCTGAGCAATTTAAGTTCCCAGACGAAATTCCTATGGGGGATTCCTCTACTGAGGACTCTTTCAAGGTGGAGGTTATCGACGATACCCCTCCGCAGGACCGTGGTCGTGCCCCGTTGCCCAAGGACATCGTGGACGAACTGGACCGAGACGACCTTGAGGAATACTCCGATAAGGTAAAGAAGCGCCTGTCCCAGATGAAGAAAGTCTGGCACGACGAGCGCCGTGAGAAGGAGCGGTATTCCCGTGAGCGGGAAGAGGCCCTCCAGTTTGCTCAGCGGGCGTATGAGGAGAATAAAGCCCTCAAGCAACGCCTTGGCACGGGTGAAAAGGTTTTCATTCATGAAGTTACCAAGGCGGCTGCGACGGAACTGTCTAGCGCCAAGGAGAAGCTGAAACAAGCGTATGAGACCGGGGACGCCGAGCAGATTGCCGACGCTCAGGAACTCATGACCGACGCCAAGTTTAAGATGAAAGAAATCGAAAGGTTTCAACCCTCTTTACAAGACGACGAATCAGGTGTACAAACTACACATCAGGCACAAACGCCCCCGACCAACTATGCACCGGACCGTAAGGCCGAAGCATGGAAGGAGAATAATCGGTGGTTTGGCGTTGACGAGGAGATGACCGCCCTCGCACTGGGTCTGCATGAAAAACTGGTCCGGTCAGGTGTAGACCCGCGTAGCGACGATTACTACCGCCGTGTTGACATGACGATGAGGAAGCGTTTCCCCGAGAGTTTCTCGGATGACGACTCCGACACGCAGGAAGAGCGTTCTTCCTCGCGCAGAAACAGTACTGTAGTTGCCCCAGCGACACGGTCTACTGCTCCTCGACAAGTCCGAATTTCGGCCTCAGAAGCCGCAATTGCTAAACGACTCGGACTGACTCCTGAAGCGTATGCTCGTGAAAAACTGAAATTGGAGAACTACAATGGCTGAGAATCGTCTGTCACGTGAAGTAGAAAATCGGGAAGCTACCAAGCGCCCGCAAACTTGGGCACCGCCCTCTACCCTCCCTAGCCCTACTCCTCAGGAAGGCTGGGTATTTCGATGGATTCGGACCACCATGATGGGGCAAAACGACCCCACGAATGCGTCCGCAAAGTTCCGTGAAGGTTGGGCTCCTGTAAAGGCGTCGGACCACCCGGAACTCATGTTCTTTGCTGACACCAACACTAATAGCCGTTTCAAGGACAACGTTGAAATTGGCGGGTTGCTGTTGTGTAAGGCTCCCATCGAGATGGTTAATCAGCGGAATGCTTATTATAAGCAGCAAGCTGAATCGCAGATGGAAGCTATCGACAGCAACTTCATGCGTCAGAAGGATGAACGGGCGAACATGGCACTCTTTAATGAGCGCAAGTCGAACGTGTCTTTCGGGCGTGGGAACAAATCTTAATTTAAGGAGCCAAAAATGGCATATCCAACTGTCTCAGCCCCGTACGGGCTAAAGCCTGTTAACCTCATCGGCGGTCAGGTGTTTTCGGGTTCGACCCGTATGTACCCGATTGCTTACAACTACGGCACCGCGATTTACTACGGTGACTTGGTCACGCTTGGTACCACTGGTTCCAACGCTGGCTACGTAGTCATTGCACCGAGTAATACGTCCCTTGTTGCGAAAAGCACCATTGGCGTGTTCCTTGGTTGCTACTACACCAACCCGACGACCAAGCAGCGTTTGTATTCGCAGTACTACCCTGCAAGTCAGACTGCTGGCGATATCACTGCGGTTGTCTGCGATGACCCGGACACTGTCTTCAAGGCAGTTGCGGTTGCGTCTTCCAGCAGCAACGTTATCTCGTCGTTCCCGTCCGCAATGGTTGGCTTGAACGCTGTTGGTAACACGCCAGTTGGTAGTGCAGTTTCGGGCGACTCGGGCCTTGGCCTTGTTGCATCCACTACGACTACGGCTGTGGGTTCGGGCGGTGCGTTCCGTATTCTGGGCCTTGTGCCTGATACTCAGATAACCACCTCTGCGGTATATCAATCTACGACTGCTTCGACGTTTGTTGTGTCGGGTCTTACGGTTGGTCAGGTTATCCCGATTGGCACGGACATTTACCAGTTGGTTGGTGGTCAGCTTCAGCAGCTTGGTGTGAGTGCCTGTACGACGGCGGCGACGACTGTTACCACGACTGGTAATACGACGTTGACGATTGGCGCTGCTATCACTACCACCCCCGCCTCTGCTGGTGTTTCTACGGTTGTATTGGTTCAGTCGCCTGAAGTTCTCGTCAAGCTGAACTTTGGCGTCCACAACTACTACGCTGCTTAATAGGGAGCAATAAAAAATGGCAATTTCACGCGCACAACTACTCAAGGAACTGCTCCCCGGCCTGAACGCTTTGTTCGGTATGGAGTACGCTTCGTACGGCGAAGAGCATAAGGAACTGTATGAGGTTGAATCCTCGGAACGTTCCTTTGAAGAAGAGACCAAGCTCTCTGGCTTCAGCGCCGCTCCGGTGAAGAACGAAGGTCAGGCAATTGCGTACGACAACGCGCAGGAAGCTTGGACCGCTCGTTACAACCACGAGACCATCGCCCTCGGCTTCTCCATCACGGAAGAAGCGATTGAGGACAACCTATACGACTCGCTGAGCAAGCGTTATACCAAGGCTCTAGCCCGTGGTATGGCGTACACGAAGCAGGTCAAGGCGGCTGCGGTCATTAATAACGGCTTCAGCGGCGCTTATGTCGGTGGTGACGGCGTAGCGCTGTACTCGACGGCTCACCCGTTGGTCAACGGCGGCACGAACAGCAACACGTTCACGACTCAGGCTGACCTGAATGAAACGTCGCTTGAAGCGGCGGTCATCCAGATTGCTGCTTGGACCGACGAACGCGGTCTGCTCATCGCTGCCAAGCCCCGCAAGCTCATCGTTCCCCCGAACTTGATGTTCGTTGCCAAGCGTCTGCTTGACACCGAGCTGCGTGTCGGCACGACGGACAACGACATCAACGCCCTCAAGGCGATGGGTTCGATTCCGGAAGGCTACAAGGTCAACCACTTCTTGACGGACACGAACGGCTGGTACTTGATTACCGACGTTCCGAACGGCCTGAAGCACTTTGTCCGTACTCCGCTGGCTAACAGCATGGACGGCGACTTCGACACGGGTAACGTGCGTTACAAGAGCCGCGAGCGTTACAGCTTCGGCTGGAGTGACCCGCTCGGCACTTTCGGCTCGGCTGGCGCGAGCTGATGAGACGGGGGTCGGGGCAACCTGACCCCCTTCTTTATAGTCGATTATAGGCAAATATAGCCGCATCAGCCCTTAGCCTAGAGGGACGATGCATAGATGATGCGGCTACTTGTGCATAAGGAATTTTAAAAATGGGTATTGCAACGCATCTTGGCCCTTGGTTGCTGGGCACTGTTAAAAACACGACTGGTACAACTTCTGGTACCGTCCGTAATGTCGGCGCAACCATCGTCACTCAGAGT
>CANFSY010000154.1 GCA_947449875.1 Paracoccaceae bacterium | reverse complement strand
TTTAGGCTGCCCCCTGATCCGCCCCGCCAAAGGAAAACGCCCATGTCCACCCCTTGGAACCAGATGAGTGCCGCAGCCCTTGGCCGCGCGATCGAGGCTGGCCAGATCCATCCGGTCGAACTGGCCGAGCATTTCCTTGATGCCGCTTCCGCCCATCCGGAGGGCGAGCGCATCTACGCCCGCTTAACCCCTGCCCGCGCCCGGGGCGAGGCGATGTCCGCCGCCGCCCGCGCCAAATCCGGCCTGCGCCGCCATCTGCTGGACGGGGTGCCGCTGTCGTGGAAAGACCTTTTTGACACCGCAGGGGTCGCGACAGAAGCAGGCTCGGCCCTGCTTAAGGGCCGCGTACCGCAGGCGGATGCGCAGGTGCTGCACACAGCAACGCTGTTGGGATCGGTCGCTTTGGGCAAGACCCATATGTCGGAACTGGCCTTTTCCGGACTGGGGCTAAACCCTGTGACGGCAACCCCGCCCTGTATCCATGATGCGGGGGCAGTGGCAGGCGGCTCGTCGTCCGGCGCTGCGGCGTCGGTGGCCTTTGGGCTGGCTCCGGCGGCGATCGGCTCTGACACGGGCGGATCGGTGCGCATTCCTGCGGCATGGAACGATCTGGTCGGGCTGAAAACCACCCTTGGGCTTTTGCCCACCCAAGGGGTTGTGCCGCTGTGCGAAAGCTTTGACACGGTAGGCCCGATTGCGCGCAGCGTCGAAGATTGCGCCTTGCTGCTGTCGCTTTTGGCCGGAAAGCCCGCCGCCGACCTGACCGGCGCCAGCCTGACGGGCGCGCGCTTGGCCGTGCTACAGACCACAGCGCTTGACGATTTGCGCGACGAACCCGCCCGCGCCTTTGACACCGCCCTGTCCCGCCTGTCTGCGGCGGGCGCACAGATCACCCACATCAGCGCCCCCGAAGTGGCCGAGGCCCTGATCCTCGCCGCCGCCCTTTTTCCTGCCGAGGCTTACGCCATCTGGGGCCCCACCATCGAAGCCGCCCCGCAGAAAATGTTCCCCCGCATCCTCGACCGCTTCCGCGCAGGGGCGCAAGTGTCTGCGACCGACTACATCACCGCCCGCCGCCGTCTGACCCATCTGCGCGCGATCTTTGCCGAACGCACCAGCGGCTTTGACGCCGTGCTGGTGCCGACATCAGCCATCCTGCCGCCCAATGCCAAGCGCCTGATGACCGATGACGCCTATTATGTCAGCGAAAATCTTCTGGCTCTGCGCAACACGCGCATCGGCAACCTGATGGACCAATGCGTCCTGACCCTGCCCACGGGCCAGCCCTCTTGCGGCATCTCGTTTATGACGCCGCCGCGCGCCGAGGCCCACCTTCTGCGCCTAGGCCAAGCCGCCGAACGCGCCCTGATCTAGCCCCTTTCAGACTTGCCCAAATATCCCGGGGTCCGGGGCAGCGCCCCGGGGGCCTGCCGCGCAGACCAGCGACAGGTTTTTCTGGACCAAAGCCCGCCTTCACGGTAACTTGACAAAAAACGGGGCGATACGACCCCGAGAGCAGAGGCAGCATGACGTTTCCTGAGCGGTTTTCCAACCTGCCAGACTATGCGTTTCCGCGTTTGCGGAAACTGTTGGACCCTCACACCCCCGGTGCGGACCCCATCGCCATGACCATTGGCGAACCGCGCCACCCGATGCCGGATTTTGTCGCCCCGATCTTGGCGGCCTCGATCGGCGATTTTGCCGTCTACCCGCCCAATGACGGCACGCCCGATCTGTTAGATGCCATTTCCGGCTGGATCGCGCGGCGCTACGGCGTGCACCTGCTCCAAGACCGCCTGATGGTGCTGAACGGCACGCGCGAGGGGTTGTTTAACGCGGCAGTTGCTGTCGCACCCGAAGTAAAGGGCGGCAAGAAACCTGCCTTCTTGATCCCCAACCCGTTTTACCAAGTCTATACCGTGGCCGCCGCAACCTGCGGGGCGGAACCGATCTATGTGCCCGCCACCGCTGCCAGCGGCCATTTGCCCGATTACGCCAGCCTTCCGACCGAGATTTTAGACCGCACGACCGTGGCCTACCTATGCTCGCCCGCCAATCCCCAAGGGGCCGTGGCAAGCAAAGCCTATTGGGCCGACCTTCTCGCTTTGGCTGAAAAGCACGATTTCGTCATTTTCGCCGATGAATGCTATTCTGAAATCTGGCGCAGCGCAGCGCCTGCGGGCATATTGCAGGTGGCGCAAGACGTGGGTGCGAACCCCGAGCGGGTCTTTGCGTTTCATTCGCTGTCCAAACGCTCGAACCTGCCCGGCCTTAGGTCAGGCTTTGTGGCGGGCGGGGCGCAGGGCATTGCGCAGATCCGCAAACTGCGCGCCTTTGCCGGTGCGCCTGTGCCCCTGCCCTTGCAAAAGGTGTCACAAGCGGCTTGGCGCGATGAGGCGCATGTGCTGGCCAATCAGGCCCTGTACCGCGCAAAGTTTGATGCAGCGGACAAGATTTTCGCAGGCTTACAAGGCTTTAACCTTCCCGAAGGTGGCTTTTTCCTCTGGCTACCGGTCGAGGATGGCGAGGCTGCGGCCCTAAAGCTTTGGCGCGAAACCGGCGTGCGGGTCTTGCCCGGGGCCTATTTGTCGCGCGACGCCATGGGGGTGAACCCCGGCACGACCTATATCAGGGTGGCCCTTGTCGCCCCGAAAGACGAAATGCAGCGGGGGCTGATCCGGCTGCGCGATTGCCTGTACCGCTAAAGGGAAGACCATGGCCTCTTATCAAACCCGCCAGCGCGACCCCTTATTGGATCAAAGCGTGCAAGCCATGCTGGAACGGCGCGGGCGCGAGGCTTTGGGGGTGGCGCTGATCGCGTTTGCGGCAGGCTTTGCGCTGATGCTGGTGTCGTATTCGGCCAATGATCCGGGATGGATGGTGGCGACCGACCAAGTGGCGCACAATCTGATGGGGCGCTTGGGGGCCTCTGTCGCCTCGACGTTGATGACGGTGGGCGGGCTTGGATCGTGGTGCATTCCCACCGTGCTTTTGGCATGGGGCGTGCGCTTTGCCAGCCACAAGGGGGCCAACCGTGCCATCTCGCGGCTGATGTTTGCGGTGATCGCGGTGGCGATGGGGTCGGTTTATGCCGCGACCTTGGTGCCCGGGGCGTCTTGGCCGCATTCGTTCGGCTTGGGCGGGCTGTTTGGCGATACCATCCTCGCCTCGCTTTTGAACATCATGCCGGGCAGTGCGGCTGCAGCACTTAAGGTGCTGACGCTGATCATCGCAGCCCTTTTTGTGGCGCTGATTCTCTATGTCACGGGGTTTAGCCTCGCGGAGTTGCGCCAGATCACACGGTTCTTGGGCTTTGGGCTGTTGGTGGCGTTCAACGGGTTGCTGGTTGCCCTAGGACGGGGCGCTTACGGTGCCGGGGCTGCGGCCCAAACGATGGCTGCGCACTGGCAAGAGCGCAGGGCCACAAACGCCCAGCGCGCCGCTGACGATTATGCCCAACGCCAAAGCGCCAAAGACCGCGCGCGCGCTGCGGCCATCGGCACCGCCCGCATGGTTGACGCCTATGACGAGGCGATGGCCGCTCCCCGCTTGTCCAAGCCTGCCGCTTTGCGCGCCGCTGCAGCGCCAGCCCGCGGCACGCTTTTGGACCTGTTGCACCGCAAAGCCCACCCTGACGATGTGATCGACGACGACACCGATGAAGATTTCGCGGCTGCCGCCCAAACGCACGCCGCTGCGGTCAAACGGGCCAGCGCGTCTGATCCGTCGCTGTCGCCCATGGGTTTTGCCGCAACGGGTTTTACGGGCAAAGCCAAGCCATCTGGCCGCGCCGCGCTGGTGATTGACCCGCGCCCTTCGGCCCCCGGCCTGCGCGCGGCAGAACCGCCTGTCACCAAATTCAAACCCGCAACGTCAAGCGCCGCATCGGCGCTGCAAGACGTTCCCTCCGCCCTTCCCGAATTGGACGCATTTGACACCGAGGAGGAGGATATCCCCGCCTTTTCGCGCAGCGCCTTGGCCGCTGACCGCCGCCCGATCGTCACACTCGTCCAACCGAGTGTGAAGCGCACCGCCCCGTCACGCCAAGCCATCGCCGAGGCCCAACCCCGCCTGAACCTTGACCCCGAACCAGACGCAGGCACGGGCTATGAACTGCCCCCGCTCAGCCTGCTGGCCGCCGGATCGACCGTGGTGCGCAATCATGTTTCGACCGAAGCGCTGGAAGAAAATGCCCGTATGCTGGAATCGGTGCTGGAAGATTACGGCGTGCGCGGCGAGATTGTGTCGGTCCGGCCCGGTCCGGTGGTGACGATGTACGAACTGGAACCGGCGCCGGGGCTGAAAGCCTCGCGCGTGATTGGCCTGTCGGATGATATTGCGCGGTCGATGTCGGCCTTGTCGGCGCGGGTGTCAACAGTACCCGGGCGCACGGTGATCGGGATCGAATTGCCCAATGCCACGCGCGAAAAGGTGGTGCTGCGCGAAATCCTTGCGGCCCGCGAGTTTGGCGACAGCGGACTGCGCCTGCCCTTGGCCTTGGGCAAGGATATCGGCGGCGAACCGATCGTCGCCAATCTGGCCAAAATGCCCCACCTGTTGATTGCGGGCACCACGGGGTCGGGCAAGTCGGTGGCGATCAACACCATGATCTTGTCGCTGCTGTATAAGTTGACCCCGCAAGAATGCCGCCTGATCATGATTGACCCCAAGATGCTGGAACTGTCAGTCTATGACGGCATACCGCATCTTTTGTCGCCCGTGGTGACAGACCCCAAAAAGGCCGTCGT
>CANFSY010000153.1 GCA_947449875.1 Paracoccaceae bacterium | reverse complement strand
TCTAGCCCCTCTCCGGGCCCGATGGATTTTGGCGATACGTGGCATGACGACAAAAAGGGCGATATGCACTTTTGGTCGGTCTGGCACGAGGGCCGCGATTTTGACCATTACCGCGATGTCGCGCCGCGCTTTTGTTCGGAATTCGGTTTTCAATCCTATCCGTCGATGGATGTGATCCGCCGCTTTGCCGACCCTAAGGATTTCAACATCGCCGCCCCCGTGATGGAAAGCCACCAAAAGAACGCTGGTGGCAATGCGCGGATTGCCGAAACGATGTTTCGCTATTTCCGTTTTCCCAACAGTTTTGAAAACTTTGTGTATCTCAGCCAAGTGCAACAGGGGCTGGCGATCAAAACCGCCGTCACCCATTGGCGCAGCTTAAAGCCGCACTGCATGGGCACGCTGATTTGGCAGCTGAATGACACGTGGCCTGTGTGTTCATGGGCCAGTCTTGACCACGGCGGTGGGTGGAAATTGTTGCATCACATGGCCAAAGAGTTCTACCAGCCGGTGTTTGTCTCGGCTGTGCCGGTTGGCGGCCAAGTCGAACTGCGGGTGGTGAATGACACCGGCTCACCCGTGGCCCTAACCGTGACCGCCCATGCCGCCGCGATGGATGGCAGCACCCGACCCTTGGGCAAAGCCACCGTGACCGTAGGCGATCAGGCCCAACTGGCGTTGACGGTAGCCGTGCCAGAGGGCGAAATCCTTGTGTATACTTGGGCAGCCGACGGGCATCATGGCGGCGACCATTTCGCACCCAAGCCCTATAAGTCGTATGACTTGCAGCCTGCGGCCTTGGCCTATGACGCCCGAGCCGTTGGCCAAGCCTACGAGATCACACTCACCAGCGACGCCCTAGCCCTGTTCGTGGCCCTAGAGGCCGATCAACCCGGCCGCTTCTCGTCCAACGCCTTCGCGCTTTTCCCCGGCCATCCCGCCACCGTGACCTTTACCCCCAAATCGCCCGGCCCCGCGCCGCAGTTTACCTTGCGTGATCTGCACGCTGCCACCACCTGACAAGGACCTGACATGATCGCCTATCAGCTTTACTCCTCGCGCAATTTTCCGCCGTTGGATGCCACTGCCAAGATGCTGGCCGCCGTGGGTCTGACGGGCACCGAAGGCTTTGGCGGGCTTTATGATACGCCCGCCAGCTTGGCCACCACAGCGGCGGCGCTGACAGGGGCGGGGCTGTCGATGAAGACGGGGCATTTCGGCCTCGCCCAAGTCGAAGACACGCCCGCTTGGGCGCTGGAAGTGGCCAAGACTTTGGGGATCGAGCGGATTTATGTGCCCTACCTCATGGCCGAAGACCGCCCGACCGATGCCGCAGGCTGGCGCGCTTTTGGCGCACGTCTGGAAAAAGCCGGCGCGCCGATCCGTGCGGCGGGATTGGGCTTTGGCTGGCACAACCACGATTTCGAATTCAAAGCCCAAGCGGACGGCTCGATCCCGCAAGCCTCGATCCTTGAAGGCGGCCCTAGCCTTGAGGTCGAGCTGGACGTTGCTTGGGTGATCCGTGGCGGATCAGACCCCTTGGCGTGGATCAACCGCTATGCCGGCCGCATCACCGCCGCCCATGTCAAGGACATCGCCCCCAAGGGCCAGAATGTCGAGGAAGACGGCTGGGCCGATGTGGGCCATGGCACGGTCGATTGGAAAACCATCCACGCCGCGCTCACTGCTGCGGGCTGCAAGCACTTCGTCTTGGAACATGACAATCCAGCGGATCACCAGCGCTTTGCGACGCGCTCTTTCGCCACCCTGAACGCTTTGTGAGGCTGACATGACAAAACTGGGCATCGGTATTATCGGTTGCGGCAACATCTCGACCGCGTATCTGCGGCTGGCGCCGCTTTTCAAAGGGCTAGAGGTCCGCGCTGTGTCGGACATCAACATGGAAGCCGCCACCGCCCGCGCGGCAGAGTTCAACGTTAAAGCGCAAAGCGTGGATGACCTTTTGGCCAACCCCGCGCTGGATATCGTGATCAACCTGACGATTCCTGATGCGCATTACCCCATCACCAAGCGCATTTTGGAAGCGGGCAAACACGCCTATTCCGAAAAGCCGCTGGTGTTGACGCTGGAACAAGGCACCACCCTGCGCGATCTGGCCAAGGCCAAGGGCCTGTCGGTCGGTTGCGCGCCTGACACGTTCCTAGGCGGGGCGCACCAGCAAGCCCGCGCCATTCTGGACGAGGGCACGCTTGGCACCATCACCACCGGCAATGCTGCCATTCAAGCGCATGGGCCCGAAAGCTGGCACCCTTCGCCCGAGTTCTTCTATCAACCCGGCGCTGGCCCTGTCATGGACATGGGCCCCTATTACATCGCCACGCTGATCAACCTTCTGGGGCCGGTCAAGCGCGTGGGGGCCTTGACCTCGTCGGCCGAGGCCGAGCGGACCATCGGCTCTGGCCCGCGTCAGGGGCAGCAGATCAAGGTCAACACACCGTCCAACATTCAGGCCCTGCTGGAGTTCCACTCTGGCGCGACTATCAGCTTTTCGGCCTCGTGGGATGTCTGGCACCACAAGCGCAACCATTTCGAGCTTTATGGCACCAAAGGCACGCTTTATGTGCCCGACCCCAACTTTTTCGGCGGCACGGTCGAGGTGGCCTTGGCAGGCGGGGAAGCCCAAGTGCAAACGCCGTGGGATCACCCCTTTGGCAAGATCAACCAAAATGACAAGGGCCGCGAATTGGCCAACTACCGCACGGCAGGCTTGGCCGATATGGCGCAAGCCCATATGGAAGGGCGCGACCACCGCTGCTCGCTGGAACGCACGTTGCACGGGGTGGATGTGATGACCTCGATCCTGAAATCGGGCGAGACGGGGCAGTTTGTCACCCTGACCACCACCTGCACCCGCCCCGCAGCGCTTGGCATCGCCGAAGCCCGCGCGCTTTTGGCCTAAGGTACAGCGGGGGGGCTGCGCAGCCCCCCCGCACCCCCCGCGCCCAAGGGGGCTGCGCACCCCCTTGGGGAACCCTGCGGTGTGTTTTCGGTTTGCGTGGGGTGTTGGCGAAAGTCTTGCCTTGCAGCTTGGTCCAAATACTTTGGCTGTTTTGCGCTTGCGCTTGATTGCGGCGCAAAAGCGGGCATAACGCGATCACAGACCCGCAGGATGCCCGATGACCGACATGCGCAAGATCCCGACCCATGAGGTGACCTATGCCCGTCTGCGGGATATGATCCTGTTTGGCTTGCTGGAACCGGGCGCGCCTGTCACCATTCAAGGGCTGATCAACGATCTGGGTGCGGGCATGACCCCCGTGCGCGAGGCGCTGCGCCGCTTGGCTGCCGAAGGGGCCTTGTTGCCGCAGGGCAACCGGCGGGTGACGGTGCCGCGGGTGAGTTTGGCGGTGTTGGATCAAATTGCCTTTGCCCGATTGACGATCGAGCCGCATCTGGCAGAACTGGCCGCCGCCCATCTGACCCCCGCGTTGATCGCGCAGTTGGAGGGTTTGGATGCCCAAGTGGACGCCGCCATTCGCGCGGGCGACATTACAGCCTATCTCGAAAGCAACCACGCCTTCCATTTCGCGCTTTACGAGGCATCTAACGCCCCCGTGCTGGTGGACATGGCGCGCTCGCTTTGGCTGCGCTTTGGGCCGTCGCTGCGCATCGTGGTGGCGCGCGGGGCGGCTTTGGCTTTGCCCGATCAGCATGGGTTGGCCTTGTCGGCGATGCGGGCGGGTGACCGCGCGGGCTTGGCGCAGGCCCTGCGCGATGACATTCTGCAAGGGGTCGATCAGGTGCGCAGCGCGCTGGAGCGCGGCGAGATTTAACGCCCTTTCGCGCGATTGGAAAAATTTGATCAAATTTCTTGAAGCGCCCCGCGTTTGACTTTAAGCTGCCCCAAAGGGCGTCTTTTGCGCCCGCCATCACAGGGGTCGCATTATGAACAAGATCACCAACCACATGCCCACAGCCGAGCTTCAAGCGCTGGACGCGGCCCACCATATGCACCCGTTCACCGACAACTCTGCCCTTGCCAAAAAAGGCGCGCGCATCATGAAATCGGCCAAGGGCGTCTGGCTGACCGACACCGAAGGCCACCGCATCATCGACGGCATGGCGGGCCTGTGGTGCGTCAACATCGGCTACGGGCGCAAGGAACTCGCCGCCGCCGCCGCCGCGCAGATGGAAGAGCTGTCCTATTACAACACCTTCTTTCAAACCAGCCACATCCCCGCCATCGCCCTTGCCGCCAAGATTGCCGAGGTCGCTCCGGGCGATTTGAACCATGTGTTTTTCGCAGGCTCAGGCTCGGAAGCCAACGACACCAACATCCGCATGGTGCGCCGCTATTGGGATATTATGGGGCAGCCCGAAAAGCGCGTGATCATCGCGCGGACCAACGGCTATCACGGCTCTACCATGGGCGGCGGGTCTTTGGGGGGGATGGCGGGCATTCATGCCCACGGCGGTAAGATCGCAGGCATCGTGCACATCGGCGAGCCGAACTGGTGGGAACAGGGCGGCGAGATGACGCCCGAAGACTTTGGCCTGCTGCGCGCGCGCGAGCTGGAACGCATGATCTTGCAACTGGGTGTCGAAAACGTCGCGGCCTTTATCGGCGAGCCCGTGCAGGGGGCCGGTGGGGTGATCATTCCCCCGTCAACCTATTGGCCCGAAATCCAGCGCATTGTCGACAAATACGGCATCCTGTTGATCGCGGACGAGGTTATCACCGGCTTTGGCCGCACCGGCAATTGGTTTGGCAGCCAAACCTTTGGCATCAAGCCCCATATCATGACCATCGCCAAGGGCCTGTCCTCGGGTTACCAGCCCATCGGCGGGTCGATTGTCTGCGATGAAGTGGCAGAGGTGATG
>CANFSY010000152.1 GCA_947449875.1 Paracoccaceae bacterium | reverse complement strand
GGGGCTGACCGGCATCCGGTTTGCCACGATCGGCCAGTTTGGCGCGGCGGTGGCGATGATCTTGGTGGCAGCGGTTTTGGACGGCTTGGATGGCCGCGTCGCACGGCTTTTGCGCAGCGAATCCGAGATTGGGGCCGAGTTGGATTCTTTAGTGGATTTCGTCAATTTCGGCGTGGCCCCCGGGCTGATCATTTACCTGTGGGGCCTGCACGGGGTGCAAAGCGGCGGGTGGATTGCGACCTTGGTTTATGCCACCTGTTGCCTGCTGCGTCTGGCGCGGTTCAACATCGGCAACCGTGTGCAAAGCGACAAAGCGGCCGAAGCTGCGGGCGAAAAGCAGCCGGCGGATTTCACCGGTGTGCCCTCTCCCGCAGGGGCGATGCTGGCGTTGTTGCCGATGTATATCTCTTTTATGGCGCCAAACGCCCCGCTTGTGCCGTCGTGGGTTTTGGCGATCTATATCGTGCTGATCGGCGGGTTGATGATTAGTCGCATTCCCACGCCCTCGTTCAAGTCGGTCACGATCTATGCCGACAATGTGCGCTTTGTGGTGGTGGGCTTTGTGGCGCTGGTGGCAGCCCTTTTGACCTTTCCTTGGCAGACGATGGTGGCCGTGGCGGTGGGGTATAGTGCGATCTTGATCAAATCGGCATGGCAGTTTCGCAAGAATCGCAAAGGTTTGCGCGGGCTTTGACAGGTTGCGCCTTGAACGACGCCCCAGTTCTTTCTACGGTCGCCCAAACCTTTGAAGGAGATTGTCATGACAGCCGTTAAATGGGGCGTGCTTGGGGCCGCCAAGTTTGCCCTTGACCACATGGCTCCGGCCATCCACGCAGCCTCTGGCGCGCAGCTTTACGCCTTGGCCACCCAGTCGAGCGAAAAAGCCGCAGGCTTTGCCGCTTTTTGCCCCGGCCTGAAAGTCCATTCCAGCTACGAGGCCCTTTTGGCCGACCCCGAGGTTGAGGCCGTCTATATCCCCCTGCCCAACCACCTGCATGTGGAATGGACGCTTAAAGCCTTGGCCGCTGGCAAGCATGTGCTGACCGAAAAGCCCATCGCGATGAAAGCCGCCGAGATTGACCAGATCATCGCCGCCCGCGACGCCGCCAAAAAACTGGCGGCAGAGGCTTATATGATCGTATTCCATCCCCAATGGCAGCGCGCCAAAGAGCTTGTGGAACAGGGTGCTATCGGCACCGTCACCCATGTCGATGCGGCCTTTTCTTATGACAACCGCTCGGATCTGGGCAATATCCGCAACCGCGCCGATGCGGGCGGCGGCGGCATTCGCGACATTGGCGTGTACACCTATGGCTCGGTGCGCTTTGTGATGGGTGCCGAACCGATGGAGTTGCAAAGCCGCATCCGGCGCGAGAATGACGTGGATGTCTGGGCGCAAGTGACCAGCGTGATGGCAGGGCCGAAGGGCAAGTTCACCTATTCGGCCATGACCTCGATGCGCCTTTATAACCGGCAGGAAGTGGTGTTTCAGGGCGACAAGGGCATGATCCGCGTGGCCAATGGGCCGTTTAACGCCGGCGTGCATGATCAAGCGCAAGTGGAACTGCACCAACCTGGCGGCAAGCTGTCGATCGACCGTTTCCCCGGTGTGAACCAGTACAAGCTGCAAGTCGAAGCGTTCAGCCGCTCGGTGCGCACGGGTGCGCCCTATGCTTGCCCGCTGGAATTTGTGCGCGGCACGCAAGCGATGATCGACTGGGCCTTCAAGGCCGAAACCGCCGTGGCAATTTAACGCCCAAGCAGCGGGCCGCGAGGATGTAATCGCGGCCCGCGCTTCTTATGTGTCAGATGTGTTCCCATTGGAGGATACCATGCCTGACCCCACCCCCACCGACTCTCTTTGGCTGCGCCTGTTGTGGCTGGTCATCATCGCCGCGATGATGAGCGTGGCGCAAACGCTGGTCAGCCTGTTGACCCTTGTGCAACTGGTGATCATGGCGACCAACAAGCGCCAGCCCAATGCTGAAATTGCCGCCTTTGGCAAGCGTTTGGGCCTGTGGCTGGCCCATGCCGCCCGTTTCCAAACCGCCGCGACAAACGACAAACCTTGGCCTTGGGCGCCCTTGGGCTAACGCATCGGTTGCTTTAGATCAAAGCGTCAGAGGGCCAAGTCTGCCAAACTTTCATCACCCAACGATGGAGAGTGCGATGAAACCGCTGCGGATCTTGTACCTGATTGCGTCGGAAGACGGCTTTCGGCTTTTGCAAAGCCACACCCCCGACCTTGCCGAGATTGCTGTCCGCAAGGCCGACGACTTTGCCGATGTCCACTATACCTACCCCAGCGAGCAAACCCGCAGCCACACCGGCCCACAGGGGGCCTCTTTCGACGTCAGCGGTTCGGCCAATAAGGGTGACGAACAGCGCCTGCGCTTTGCGCGCCATATCGTGGCCGCTTTGCAGACGGAGTGGGAAAAAGGCACGCATGACCGCATCTTTGTGGCCGCTGGCCCAAAGCTGTTGGGGGCCTTGCGCGATGCAATGCCAAAGGCCTTGCACGCCCATGTGGCGGGCGAAGTGCACAAGGATCTGATGAAGATCCCTGTGCACGATTTGGGCGCGCATTTCAAAGAGGTGACGCAGGTGTAAGGCGGCCTTAGCCTTCCATCGCCTCTAGCTCGTCGATAAAGCCTGCAATCATCGACAACCCGCGATCCCAGAACTTGGGGTCGCTGGCATCTAGGCCAAAGGGGGCGAGCAGGTCTTTGTGGTGTTTTGATCCGCCCGCTTTGAGCATCTCGAAATACTTATCTTCAAACCCCTCCAGCCCGTCGGCATAAACCGCATACAGCGCGTTCACCAACCCGTCGCCAAAGGCATAGGCATAGACATAGAAGGGCGAGTGGATGAAATGCGGGATATACGACCAGAAGGTCTGATAGCCTTCCATAAATTCAAACACCGGCCCCAAGGATTCGGCCTGAACGCTCATCCACAGGGCGTTGATGCCTTCGGGGGTCAATTCACCGTCGCGGCGCGCGGCATGCAGTTTGCATTCAAAGTCGTAAAAGGCGATCTGGCGCACGACTGTGTTGATCATGTCTTCCACCTTGCCTGCCAGCAGGGTCTTGCGTTCGGCCTTGGTTTTGGCCTGATCCAGCAGCTTGCGGAAGGTCAGCATCTCGCCAAAGACCGACGCCGTTTCCGCCAGCGTCAGCGGGGTAGAGGATAACAGCTCTCCCTGTCCTGCCGCCAAGACCTGATGCACACCGTGGCCGAGTTCATGCGCCAGCGTCATCACATCGCGCGGTTTGCCAAGGTAGTTGAGCATCACGTAAGGGTGCACCGTCGTCACGGTCGGATGGGCAAAAGCGCCCGGGGCTTTGCCGGGTTTCACACCGGCATCAATCCAGCCCTTGGTAAAGAACGGCGCTGCCAGATCGGCCAGGCGGGGGTCAAAGGCGGCGTAGGCGGATGACACGGTTTGCACCGCTTCGTCCCAGCCGACCAGCCGCGGGATTTCTTCGGCCAAGGGCGCGTTGCGGTCCCAGACTTGCAGCTTGTCCAGCCCCAGCCATTTGGCCTTAAGCGCGTAATAGCGGTGCGACAGTTTGGGATAGGCCGCGACCACGGCGTTGCGCAGCGCCTCGACCACTTCGGGTTCGACGTGGTTGGACAGGTGCCGCCCCGCTTGGGCCGAGGGCATTTTGCGCCAGCGGTCGTGGATTTCTTTTTCCTTGGCCAAGGTGTTGGTGATGCGGGCGAAAAGCTTGACGTTTGCGGCGAACACATCCGCCAAAGCATGGGCCGCCGCTTCGCGCTTGGTGCGGTTGGCGTCGGTCAGAAAGTTCAGCGTGGCTTCCAGCGACAACTCTTCCGGCTCGCCGTCCACTTTGAACATCAAGCCCGCCATCGTCTCGTCAAACAGCTTGTTCCAAGCAGAGGCGCCCACGACCGAGGTGTCGTGCAAGAACTGCTCCATCTCGTCTGACAACTGATGCGGGCGCATGGCGCGCATGCGGTCAAACACCGGCTTATAGCGGGAAAGGGCGGCGTTTTGCGCCAAAAGGCCGGATAGATGGTCTTCGTCCAGCCGGTTGAATTCCAGCGTGAAAAACACCAAGGCCGCGGTGAAATCGGTGATCTGGCCTTCGGCATCGGCCATGAACTTGGCGCGGTCGGCATCAAGCGTGTTTTGATAGTAGCGCAGGCCCGCGTAAGACATAACGCGCCCGCCGATGGTTTCGATCCGCTCGTAGCTTTGCACGCAGGTCAGCATCTGGTCGGCAGACAGGGTGGCAAGCTTGCCCTGATAGCTTGCCGCAAAGCCTGCGCAGTTTTCTTCCAGCCACGCCATGTCGCGGGAAAATTCCGCGCTGTCGGGGCTGGGGTATAGGTCGGTCAGGTCCCAATCGGGCAGGTTGGAAAAACTGCCAGCGGAACCGGCGGCATTGGCGTCAAGAACGGGGCGGAATTTGGGGAACATGGCGACCTCTGAGTGGCTTTGGCTCTATGTAGGGGGGCTGGGGGTGAATGGAAACCGTGTTTTGGCGGAAAGGTTGGATGGATATTTGGGCAAGTATGAAAGGCAAAGGGTGGGTTTAGGTGTTTTGGGCCAGCAGGGCAGACAGGGGCGGCACGTCGGCCGCTTGCACATCTTGCGCCCATGCGATCACCCGTCCGCCCACAAGGTCGATCCCCGATTTGCGGCGTGCATTGGGGGTGATGCCATCAAAGGCCAGTTCGAACACTTGGGTCGGGGGCACTTGGCGCAGCGGGCCGAAGCGGTCGGTGACATGGGCGCGCACCCAAGCCAGAAGGGCGGAGGTCTGCGGCACGGTCACGCGCAGGCGGGTCAGGGGGACTAGGGCGTTGCCATGGGGCAGGGCAAAGGTGCCTTCAGGGCCGGAAGGGTCGATGAGGGTGAGGATCGCCAGACACCGCCCTGCGGTTTGCGAGCCTGTCGGCGCTTGGGCGAGTTTGGTGCGAAAGGTGCCACTGGCAAGGCGGTTGAGAACCATGCGCGCCTCGGGGGGCAGGGTGCAAACAAGCGCC
>CANFSY010000151.1 GCA_947449875.1 Paracoccaceae bacterium | reverse complement strand
TCGCAGCTGCGCAAATATGCGGCCGATCTGGCGGCCTGCGGGGTGCGGCGCATAAATGTGTCGCTGGACACGCTGGATGACGCCAAATTCGCCCAAATCACCCGCTGGGGCCGCTTGCCCCAAGTGCTGGACGGGATTGCAGCCGCCAAAGAGGCGGGGTTGCAGGTCAAGATCAACGCCGTGGCCCTGAAGGGCTTTAACGAAAGCGAGCTGTTCACCCTGACACAGTGGTGCGCCCGCGACGGCCACGATCTGACCTTTATCGAAGTCATGCCGATGGGCGATATGGGCGAGGCCGAGCGGGTCGACCAATACTGGCCCCTGTCAGACCTGCGCGCCCGTCTGGCCGAACGCTTTACCATCGTGGATCTCGCCGACCGCACCGGCGGCCCTGCCCGCTATCTGCGGCTGGTGGAGACGGGGCAAAAGATCGGCCTGATCACGCCCTTGACCCATAATTTCTGCGAAAGCTGCAACCGCGTACGCATCACCTGCACGGGGGAATTGTATATGTGCCTTGGCCAAGAAGACATGGCCGACCTGCGCGCGCCCTTGCGGGCCAGTGCTTCGGACGATGGCCTAGAGACCGCGATCCGCGCTGCGATTGCGCGCAAGCCCAAAGGCCACGACTTTGACTATTCGCGCGCGAAAGTGGCAGGGCAGGTCAGCCGGCATATGAGCCATACGGGGGGGTAAGGGGCCGATCACACCGGCATCCGCGCTTCCACCATCCCCGCATACCAGCTGGCCCCGTAGGGGATGACGTTGTCGTCAAAGTTATAGGCGGGATGGTGCACCATCGCCGTGTCCCCGTTGCCCACAAAAATATAGGCCCCCGGGCGGGCGTTGAGCATATAGCTAAAATCCTCGGCGCCCATCATGGGGGCGTTGTTGGTGTCAACCAGCGGGGTGATAGACCGCGCCACGTCGACGGCATAGCCTGTCTGGGCGGCGGCATTGATTGTCACGGGGTAGCCGCGGCGATAATCCACCTTGGCCGTTGCGCCCAAAGCCATCGCCGTGCCTTGGGCGATCTGGGTCAGGCGTTGTTCGGCAAGGTCTTGCACGGCCGGATCCATCGTTCGCACTGTGCCCTTCAGCTTGACCGTTTGTGGAATAACATTGCTGGCAGGGCTGTCGGTTTCCACCACGCAGATTGACACCACCACCTGATGCAGCGGGTCAACATTGCGGCTGGCAATGGTTTGCAAGGCAAGGATGATGTGCGAGGCGACGACGACGGGGTCTACACAGTCTTGCGGCTTGGCGGCATGGCCGCCCTTGCCCGTGATCAAGATATCAACGGTATCGGCAGCAGCCATCATCGCCCCGTCGCGAATGCCAAAGGCCCCCACGGGAATGCCCGGCATATTGTGCATGCCGTACACCTCTTGAATGCCGAAGCGTTCCATCAGGCCCTCTTCGACCATCACCCTGCCACCGCCGCCGCCCTCTTCTGCGGGCTGAAAGATGCACACGGCGGTGCCATCAAAATTCCGCGTCTCGGCCAAATAGCGCGCCGCCCCTAACAGCATCGCCGTGTGGCCATCATGCCCGCAGGCATGCATCTTGCCCGCCACGGTCGAGGCATAGGCAAGCCCCGTCTGCTCGACGATCGGCAAGGCGTCCATATCGGCGCGCAGGCCGATCACGCGGCCCGAGAAGTTGTGCCGCCCCTTGATCACCACGACCACGCCGGTTTGCCCGATCCCCTCGACCACCTCGTCACAGCCAAAAGAGCGGCACAGATCCGCCACTTTGCCCGCCGTGCGCTGCACGTCAAACATCAGCTCGGGGTGGGCGTGAAAATCCTGCCGCCAAGCGGTGATCTCGGGCAGCATCTCGGCGAAGCGGTTCTTGATCGGCATGATATCCCCCAAAGCTTTGCGTCAGCATCCGCCAAAGCCCTGCGCCCCACAAGCCCTATCGCGACGCAGCCAAGGGGTGGTCCGGAGGGGGCAGTCTGCCCCCTTCGGGCGGGGGGTGCGGGGGGCGGCGGCCCCCCGCCTTTACAGGCTTGGCCCGGGCACCATGCGACTGCCATCGCCAAACCGCGCCAGCCGGAAGCGGTGCAGATCATGGCCCACAGGCCGCCCCGCCACCAGATCCGCCACCACCCGCCCCATGCCAGGCCCGATGCCAAAGCCGTGCCCGCACATGCCCGTGGCAATCACCAGCCCCGAAAGGGCGGCCACACGGTCCACCACGGGCACCACATCGGGGATCGTGTCGATCATCCCCGCCCAAGCCCGTTGCAGCGCGGGGCGGCCGATGTGGGGGAAGGCTTGGGCAAACCTGTCTTGCACCTCGGACAAGGCGGCCCTGTTCGGCTTGGGGTCCAGCACGCGCAGGCGTTCAAAGGGCGAGACCGCGTCCCCCTCCCACCGGCGCGGGGTGCGCCACGCGTCGGGGTAGTCTTTGGGCGCTGCGGCGCGGAACTTGGTGGACCGGAAATCCTTTTTCAACACCGGCAAAAAGGCCCCGAAGTGGCGAAATGCGTCGGGGCCAAGGAAGAAATCATGCCGCGCGCCGGGGGCCAGCGTATAGCCGCCATCCTGCCTGCGGCGAAAGGCAAAGCGGTCATCGGCGGCATTGCCGGCAAATACCTCGGGCAGCGGCACCGTCTGCGCGACCGAGGCCAGAACCGACAGCTGCGGGATATGCACGCCTTCTGCCGCCAAAAACAGCGACGACCATGCCCCGCCCGCCACCACCACCTGATCGCAGGCAATCCGGCCCTGTTCGGTATAAACCCCCGCGACCTGCCCACCTTGCACATCCAGCCGGCGCACCGCGCAGTTTTCCACCAGCACAGCGCCGCGTGCCACGGCCCCCTCGGCCAGCAAGGGCACCGCCGCCCAAGGTTCAGCGCGGGCATCTGACGGTGTGAGCAGCCCGCCCAGCCATTGCGGGGTTGCCTGCGGCAGATGGGCATAGACCTGCGCGGCAGATTGCAACTGCACATCCAGCCCCATGGCTTGGGCTTGAAGCATCCACGCTTCAAACCCGGCCATTTCTGTCTGGCTGCGCGCCAGATACATCACCCCCTCTTGGCGAAACCCCAAAGCAGGGCCGAGGCTTTGCGAGATCTGCGCCCAAATCCGCATGCTTTCCATCATGATGGGCAATTCGGCCAGATCGCGGCCTTGCTGGCGAATCCAACCCCAGTTGCGGCTGGATTGTTCGCCCGCAATGCGGCCCTTTTCGCACAGGGTGACGGCAAAGCCGCGCTCGGCCAGAAACCACGCGGTCATCACACCGATCACGCCGCCGCCCAAAACCACAACGTCGCATGCCTTAGGCGGCGGGCCAAAGTAGCGCACAGGGGTGTCAAGGGTGATGGGGCCGATTTGTGTCATGCCAAATCCTCTAGCAGGCGGGCCATAAAGGCTTGGCCCAATTCAAACTGCGCTACAGACAGATATTCGTCGGGCTGGTGGGCTTGGGCAATATCGCCCGGCCCGCAGACTATGGCGGAATAGCCTGCGGCTTGGAAAATGCCCGCCTCGGTGCCGTAAGACACCACGCCGCCCGCATTGGCCCCCGTGATGCGGCGCACCAAAGACTCGGCCGCGCCGCTCACTTCGGGCTGCAAGGCGGGCACGCGAAAGAAGCGGTGCAGGTCGATGCGGGCATCTGGGTGCACCGTTTGCATTTTGCGCTCCAAGGCCTTGGCGGCAGTTTCAAATTCAGCCGCCAAACCTTCGATATCTTCGCCGGGCACCACCCGCATTTCCACGGCAAAGCGGCAGTCGGCGGCGGTGATGTTATGGGCGGTGCCGCCCGAGATCATGCCGACATGCAACGTGCTAAAGGGCGGGTCAAACATTGCGGCGATCGCGGTAGGTTTGGCCGCTTGCAAGGCGGTGTTGCGGTCGTTGACCCAACCGATCAACCGCGCGCCTTCCATAATCGCCGAGACACCGTAGGGCAAAAGTGACGAGTGGACCTCGACCCCCTTCACCGCCACCTGATAGCCTGTGCCGCCCTTATGGGCCGAAATCGGCTGCATCATCGAGGGCTCGCCGATCAGGGCCAGACTGGCTTTGGGAAAGACCTGTTGCAGGGTGTCCAACATAGGCCCCGCACCGGTACAGCCCACCTCCTCGTCATAGGACAGCGCCAGTTGCAAAGGCCGATGAACGCCGCGCCGCTGCGCTTCGACCAAAGCCCAGACCGAAAGCGCAACATAGCCTTTCATGTCGCAAGTGCCGCGCCCGTACAGGCGGCCCGACCGCTCTGTTAGCGCGAAAGGATCAGAGGCCCAGCTTTGCCCCGCCACGGGCACCACATCCGAATGGCCCGACAGCACAACCCCGCCCGTCTGCAGCGGGCCTGCATGGGCGAGAAGCGCGGCCTTGGTGTGATCTTCGTTCCAATGGCGCGCGGTGGGGATGGCGTGGCTGGACAAGTAAGCCTCAACCCAATCGACCAAGTCGAGGTTCGAGGCTTGGCTGACACTGGCAAAGCCCACCAGCCGCGCCAGAATTTCAAGCGGAGTGAGGACTTGGGGCATGGCGCTTTTCCTTCGTATCGTTTGACACAGCCTGTTGGGCACAGGCCCCCATGTCAACCGTTAGCGCCCGAAAGCGGGGGTTTCACACCCCCGCACCCCCGTGGGATATTTGGGCACATAGGAAAGGGGCGCGTCAGTGCATAGATCGGCGGATGCGGCGGATGGCAAACCAGACGGCCAGCACCACGGCGGGGGTCAAAAGGGCCATGGCTAGGGGTTTTGCCAGACCGATTTGTTCCACCACGGGGGCTGCCACATAAGCGGCAAGGCTGACGGCGTAATAGCTGATGGCCACCACTGACAGCCCTTCGACCGTGTGTTGCAAGCGCAAGGCCAGATCGGCGCGGCGGTCCATCGAGGCGAGCAGCATCTGGTTTTGCGCCGAGCGTTCGACATCCACCCGCGTGCGCAGCAATTCCGCCGCGCGTTGGGCGCGTTCGGCCATGGAATGCAGCCGCGCTTGGGTCGAGGTGACAGTGCGCATCGCCGGATCATAGCGGCGCATCATGAATTCGGCGAAGGTTTGCCGACCGGTCAGGCGCTCTTCGCGCAGGGCCGTGATGCGTTGGGTGACGATCGCTTCGTAAGCTTTGGTGGCCCCGAACCGAAACGAGCTTTGCATGGCCAGGCTTTCCAATTCTGACGCGATGGCC
>CANFSY010000150.1 GCA_947449875.1 Paracoccaceae bacterium | reverse complement strand
CGTGTCTTGGGGGTGAGATGAGCTGCGGCCTGTACCAGTTCGGGCTTGGCCACAGGAAGCGGGGTTTGGATGGCAAAGACCCGCGCCATGACGCGCTCGACATTGCCGTCAACCACAACCTCGGGCCGGTCAAAAGCGATAGAGGCGATGGCTGCGGCGGTATAGGGGCCAACCCCGGGAAGGGCGCGCAGGGCTTCAAGGTCAGCCGGAAAGGCCCCGCCATGGCGCGCCACAACGGCGCGGGCACAGGCCAAAAGGTTGCGCGCGCGCGCGTAGTACCCAAGACCCGCCCACTCGGCCATCACCGCGCCATCCTCGGCTGCGGCCAGTGCGTGCACGTTCGGCCACAGGGTCGTGAAGCGGGCGAAATAGGCTTTCACGGCGGCCACGGTGGTTTGTTGCAACATCACCTCGGACAGCCAGATGCGGTAGGGGTCAGCCGCCTGCCCTGCCCTGCGCGCCGCTGGCCGGATGCGCCATGGCAGATCGCGGCCATGCGCATCGTACCAATCCAGCAGGCTTTGGGCCGAAGGTATCACGTCACGCAATGTTTATCCCCTTTGAGGACGCAATCCACTGGCAGGTTCCCCCCTGCCCCGCGTAGATTAGCGCAAAACCATGTCAGGACCAGATGGCCCGCAAACCCGCCACCCCAGATGCGCCCCCCGCCCGCCGTATGCGCGGGTTTGAACCCGCAGCGCATCTTCTGACCCAGCGCATCCGCACCGCCGGAGAGGCGCGCGGCTTTGCCGTCTCGCGCCTTTTGACCGGCTGGGACGAGATTGCCGGCGACATGGCCGCCCTGACCCGCCCCGTCAAGGTGCATTACGGGCGCGAAGGGCTGGGGGCAACGCTGACCTTGCTTGTCACCTCGGCCTATGCGCCGATCGTGCAGATGCAATTGCCTCGCCTGATCGAACGGGTCAACGGCGCCTATGGCTATGCGGCCATCACCCGCATCACGCTGACCCAAACCGCCGCCAGCGGCTTTGCCGAAGGGCAGACGCCGTTTTCCGGCCCCCCCAAGGTGCCAGCACCCGATCCGCGCTTAAGCGTCCTCGCGCATGACCTTGCCCAACCCATTCAAGACCAAACCCTGCGTCAGGCCCTTGAACACTTGGGCCAGAATATCTTAACTCGGCGCAACAACACAAAAGGCTAAACCCCATGACCCTGACCCGCCGCAGCCTGCTGACCCTGACCTCTTGCTTTGCCGCCCTGACGGTTGCGGGCGGATGGGCCAATGGTGCCACCACCTCTCCCGATCCGGCGGCCCCTGCCGATGCGATCAAGGACTTTGCCTTGGGCAGCCCTGATGCCAAGGTGAAGATCGTCGAATACCTGTCCTTCACCTGCCCGCATTGCGAGCATTTCCACGCCGAGATTTTCCCCAAGCTGAAGGCCGATTACATCGACACCGGCAAGGTGCTGATCGAATATCACGAGGTTTACTTTGACCAGATGGGCCTTTTGGGCGCGATGCTGGCGCGGTGCGGCGGCGAGATGCGCTATTTTGGCCTAACCGATATGCTGTACGACAAGCAGCGCGACTGGGCCGCTGCCGAAAGCATTGACGCCGCTGTGGTCGAGCTGAAGAAATTCGCCCGCGCCGCAGGCATGGCCGATGCCGACGTGGATGTGTGCCTGCACGACCAGAAAATGGCGGAATCGCTGGTGGCGCATTATCAGGCCAACATCGCCAAGGATTATCCGGGCGACAGCTTCCATGGCACGCCCTCTTTCATCATCAACGGCACGCAATATTCCAACATGGCCTATGACGAGATGAAAAAGATCATCGACGCCGAGCTTGCCAAGTAAATGACCCCGTTAGACGGCGTAAAGGTGGTCGAACTGGCCCGCATTCTGGCCGGCCCTTGGGCCGGTCAAACCCTGTGCGATCTGGGGGCCGAGGTGATCAAGGTCGAGGCCCCCGAAGGCGACGACACCCGCCGCTGGGGCCCGCCCTTTATCACCCAAGGCGATGACACCTCTGCCGCCTATTTCTATGCCACCAATCGCGGCAAGCAGTCGATCACTTGCGATTTTCGCACGGCCGAAGGGCAGCAAAAGGTCCGCGAACTGGTCGCGGATGCCGACGTGCTGATCGAGAACTTCAAAGTGGGCGGGCTGGAAAAATACGGGCTGGATTATGAAAGCCTGCGCCAGATCAACCCGCGGCTGATCTATTGTTCGATCACGGGGTTCGGGCAAACAGGCCCCTATGCCCACCGCGCGGGCTATGATTTCATCATTCAGGGCATGTCGGGCCTGATGTCGGTCACAGGCGAACCGGACGGGCAGCCGCAAAAGGTGGGCGTGGCGGTCACCGACATTTTCACCGGCGTTTATTCGGCCACCGCGATCTTGGCGGCCTTGGTGCAGCGTGGGCGCACGGGGGTGGGCCAGCATATCGACATGGCGTTGTTGGATGTGGCGACCGCGATCATGGCCAATCAGGCGCTGAATTATCTGACCACGGGCACGCCCCCGGGCATGATGGGCAACGCGCATCCCAACCTTGCGCCCTATGCGGTGTTTGACTGTGCCGATGGCTGGATCATCCTTGCCACGGGAAATGACGCGCAATATCGCAGGCTTTGCACGCTCCTTGGCCTGCCCGACATGGCGCAAGCGCCCGAATTCGCCACCAATGCCCTGCGCATCGCCAACGGCGCCGAAATGACCCGACGCCTGACCGAGGCCACGCGACGTTTTGAAAAGTTGGCACTTCTGGCCGCCTGTGAGGCCGAAGGCGTGCCTGCCGGCCCGATCAACGACCTTAGGTCGGTGTTTGACGACCCCCACGTGATCGCGCGCGGCTTGCAAATCGCGCCCGACGGCATTCCGGGCGTGCGCAGCCCGATGACCTTTTCGGGGGCTGATCTGTCGCTAGGCCGCAGTGCCCCCAAACTGGGCCAAGACAACGCAGGCTGAGGGCCTAGGGGACTTTGCGGCGGGCGCGAAGGTGTTGGCGCGCCGCACCTTCGGCTTTCGCATGGGCCAAACGCTGAAAAAACCCTCGAAACCGTGAATTTTCTCGAAAGTTAATCATTTATCAAACTTCTGGATGACTTTGATCCGTCTACTTGTTATAAATTGAACAATAAATTTTCCCCTTCGCTATTTCATGAGATCACACCATGCTTCGCACATTTTTGCCGTTTCCGACCGCCTTGGGCGGCACCGCCGACATCTTCAACACCCCTGCAAATGACACGCTGGATAGCGGCGGCATCGTTTGGCAAGGCGGTACGGGCAATGACTATTGGGAGGGCAGCAGCGGCAATGACTCTGCCACAGGCGGCGCAGGCCGTGACGAGATCTACGGCAGCGATGGGGAGGACTCGCTTTGGGGCGACGGGGGCACCGACTGTCTGGACGGTGGCAGCGGGAACGACCTTCTGTTGGGCGGCGATGGGTCTGACGAAGTGTATGGCGACACGGGCGAAGACCAACTTTTCGGCGGGGACGGCAATGACGTGATCCGAGGCGGCACCTACGAAGGGTCGGGCGCTGACGGGAACGACACGCTGTACGGCGGCGACGGGTATGATGATATGTACGGCGATGCGGGCGACGATGCGCTGTACGGGGGCGCAGACGGCGACGGCCTTAAGGGCGGGGCGGGCCGCGATCTGCTCTTTGGGGGCGATGGGGCTGACCTGCTCTCGGGCGGGGATGAGGATGACACGCTTTCTGCAGATGCCGGCAAAGACATAGCATTCGGCGGGTTAGGGAACGATGCGCTTTATGGCGGTCGTGACCAAGACTTTATGGACGGCGGCGCTGGCAATGACATCATGGATGGCGGCGATGGCACCGACAGCCTGATCGGCGGCGATGGCAACGACAGGCTCGATGGCGGCACAGAGGGCGACTTCCTTTTCGGCGGCAGGGGCAACGACCAGATCTTTGGTGGCGAAGGGGCTGACAGCCTATGCGGCGGCGCTGATGACGACGTGCTTTATGGCGGTACAGACGATGACCAGCTAGAGGGTGACGCCGGCAATGACGTGCTGGACGGCGGCTGGGGCGCCGACAGCCTGATAGGCGACGGCGGCAACGACACGCTCTACGGCGGCGACCATGGCGATGAAATGTCTGGCGATGCGGGCGACGACGTGCTGTGGGGTGGCGCGGACAGCGACACTCTGACAGGCGATGCCGGCAGGGACCAAGTCTTTGGTGAAGACGGGTCTGACTGCTTGTCAGGCGGTGAAGATGATGACACCCTTTACGCCGGTTCGGGCGACGACAGTCTGTTCGGCGGAATGGGCAATGATGCGCTTTATGGCGGTGGCGACGACGACCAAATAGACGGCGGCGCAGGCAACGACATCTTGGATGGCGGCGAAGGGGCCGACACCCTATTGGGAGGGCTGGGCGACGATACCTATCTGGTCGACAGTGACGCAGAATATGTCGAGGAAAGCTTCGGCGAGGGCACCGACTCGGTCCTGGCGTCGATAAGCTACACTCTGCTCGACAACATCGAAAATCTGGCCCTGCTGGGCAGCGCGTCGAACGGCACCGGCAATATGTGCGACAACGCCGTCACCGGCAACGACCGCGACAACGTGCTGCAGGGCATGGGTGGTCATGACACGTTGGCTGGCGGATCGGGCAACGACCGTCTGGACGGCGGCGCAGGCAATGACAGTCTGATCGGCGGCAGGAACGACGACACCTATGTTGTCGACGCCACGGGGGATGTGGTCGTTGAATTGTCGGGCCAAGGCACTGATACCGTCCTTTCGTCGATCAGTTACACCCTTGGAAACGCCGTCGAAAACCTGACCTTGGCAGGCAATGGCGCTCTGACCGGCATCGGCAATGGCTTGGACAATCTGGTGACCGGTACCACGGGCGACAACCGTCTGGCGGGAGGAGGGGGGAATGACTCGTTATGCGGCGCTGCGGGCAATGACGCGCTTTACGGCGGGATGGGCACCGACACGCTGGAGGGTGGCGAGGGCAATGACACGCTGGATGGCGGGACGGGGGCGGATGCGCTGTCGGGGGGGGCCGGGAATGACGTTTATGTCGTCGACAACGCCGATGACCGTGTGATCGAAACCGATGGCGGAGGCAGCGACCGGATCAGCGCCTCGGTCAGCTACACGCTGAGTGCTTATGTCGAAACGCTTGCGCTGACGGGCACATCGGCGATCAACGGCACGGGCAATGACTTGAACAATGCGATCTTCGGCAATAGCGGCAGCAACGTTCTGTCGGGCGAAGCCGGAGGTGACGCGCTTTACGGCGGGGTGGGCAGCGACACGCTGGAAGGTGGCGAGGGCAATGACACGCTGGATGGCGGGACGGGGGCGGATGCGCTGTCGGGGGGGGCCGGGAATGACGTTTATGTTGTCGACAGCGCCGATGACCGTGTG
>CANFSY010000149.1 GCA_947449875.1 Paracoccaceae bacterium | reverse complement strand
TTTGGCATGGGTTGCAACGGCTGCGCAAAGACAACACCGGCTACGACCTGCGCCATCTGATGATCGGTTCTGAAGGCACGCTGGGGGTGATCACTGCCGCCAGCCTGCGCCTGTTTCCCAAGCCCGCCGCCGAGGGGGCGGCGCTGATGGTGGTGCGCGATCCGGCGGCGGCCTTGCGGTTGCTGGCCATGGCGCAGGCGCGCAGCGGCGAGATATCGGCGTTTGAGCTGATCAGCGGCATGGGGTTGCGGTTTTTGGCCGAAACCATGCCGCATATCCGCCAACCCTTTGCTGATAGTCCTGATTGGATGGTGCTGATCGACCTAGGCCTTGCAACAGGTTCGCCCGAGACGGTGTTGAGCGAACTTTTCGAGGCCGCCCTTGCCGAGGGGCTGGTGCACGATGGCCTGATTGCCCAATCCGGCCCCCAACGCGCCCAGTTTTGGGCGCTGCGCGAGACGATCCCGCTGGCCAACCGCGCGGTGGGGGCCGTGTCGTCGCATGACATCTCCTTGCCCTTGGGCGAGGTGGCGGGGTTTATCCGCGACGCCGATCAGGCCTTGGCCGAGCTTGGCGGGTGGCGGATCAATTGCTTTGGGCATTTGGGCGATGGCAACCTGCATTACAACGTCTTCCCGCCAAAAGGGGAAAAGGCCGCCGCCTATCAAGACAAGGCCGAAGCGGTGCAAGAGCTGGTCCATAGCATGGTCATGGCGCGGGGCGGGTCTTTCAGTGCCGAGCATGGCATTGGCCGCCTGAAGGTGGCCGATCTGGAACGCTACGGCGATCCGGCCAAACTGGCGGCGATGCGGGCGATCAAACAGGCCCTTGATCCTTTGGGGATCATGAACCCCGGGGCGGTCTTGCGCTGACCGCGTGAGCGAGGGGCAAGACATTGGCTTTGGGGCGCAGGGTGGGGTTTGGGGTAAGTACGCCCTGCCGGAATTCCGACAGGGCGCTGGGGTGGGGTAGTGGGTCACTTTTGCAAGCAGCGCCCATCCAGTTGGGTAGACCGGACACCGAAGGGATAGGCTGATTCGGGTTAGAAAAGCGTTAACGGCGCGCAGAATCTTGGCCGGATTACAGCCCTTCAAAGGCGCAGAGGGCGTGCACCTCCATCCCCATCGCCTCTAGCTTCTTGCGTCCGCCCAGATCGGGCAGATCGACCACAAAGGCGCAGCCGATCACTTGGGCCCCCAACCGCTCGATCAGGCGAATTCCGGCCTCGGCCGTGCCACCGGTGGCCAGAAGGTCATCGACCAGCAACACCTTTTCGCCCGCAGCCATCGCATCGTCATGCACCTCGACCACGGCCTCGCCATATTCCAGCTTATAGGCCTGCGAGATGGTCTGGCCGGGCAATTTCCCCTTCTTGCGGATCGGCACAAAGCCGGTCGAAAGCTGGTGCGCCACAGCGCCGCCCAGAATGAACCCGCGCGCCTCTAGCCCTGCCACCTTGTCAATCCGCATCCCGGCATAGGGGGCCAAAAGCTGGTCCACACACATGCGAAACCCGCGCGGGTCGGCAAACAGCGTAGTGACATCGCGAAACAAAATCCCCTCATGCGGGAAATCCACGATGGTGCGGATATAGTCTTTGACACTTTTTTTCATCACGGCCCCTGAACTGTGCCCGCCATGGCTAGCATGACCCAAAGCGGTGCCACAAGCTAGACAACCCGCCCCGCCACCGCATCCAGACGGGCCACAAGGTCAGGGTCGCGCAGGGCGGGCGCTGTCATGATGGCATGGGTCAGCGCGCGGTCGCACCCGCAAGGGCAGGGGCCGCGCTGATCCAGCGCCACGCGCGCCACCAATTCCCGCGCTTTATCGGCATTGGCGGACAAGGTCGCCACCACCTGCGCCACATCCACCGAGCTATGGCCTGCGTGCCAGCTGTCGTAATCTGTCACCATGGCAAGCGAGGCATAGCACATCTCGGCCTCGCGCGCCAATTTGGCTTCGGGCATGCCGGTCATGCCGATCACATCGGCGCCCCATTGCCGGTAAAGACGGCTTTCGGCGCGGGTGGAAAACTGCGGCCCTTCCATCGCCAGATAGGTCGCCCCCTGATGCAGGGTCACACTCGCCGCAGCCTGCGTCACCGCCGCGCCCAACCGCGCACAGGTGGGGTCTGCGAGGGCGACATGGGCCACACAGCCCGGGCCGAAAAAGCTTTTGTCGCGCGCAAAGGTGCGGTCGATGAACTGATCGACCAGCACAAAATCGCCCGGGCGATAATCACTGCGCAAACTGCCCACCGCAGACACCGCCAGCACATCGGTGCACCCAAGGCGCTTGAGCGCATCTATATTGGCGCGGTAGGGCACCGAACCGGGGCTGTGCACATGCCCGCGCCCGTGACGGGGTAAAAAGGCCATCGCTAACCCGTTCAAGGTGCCCGTTAAAATCTGATCCGACGGGGCCCCCCACGGCGTGTCAACATTGACCCAAGCGGCCCCTTGCAAGGCATCCATCTGATAAAGACCCGATCCACCGATCACGCCGAGTTTGGGGGTCATGGAATGCTCCTGTTATGGGTGAGGGATGGGGTAGGGCAGAGGGCGCGACACCTTGTTTGCGTCAAAGTTTGCCCATGACAAACGCATTGTGCTCAACTACCCCTTCATCATGACCATCCCCAGACGAAAGGGCAAGCGATGACGGCAGGGCTTTTGGCTTGCGTGCGGGCGGCTTTTGACGGGGTGGCGGTGGCGGAACCGTTTTTGCGCGATTGGCCAAGCACCGGGGCGGTTCGGGCGGTGGAACCTGCAACGTTACCTGTGTGCCGCTGGTTAGAGGGGATGGGGTATGCGGGGGTGATAGGGGAATTGCGCGCGGCGGCGGCGCAGTTGCGCTGGCAGCAAACCTATGGCGCTGCGGATTTTGGGCACGACTTTCTGCAAGGCTATGGCTGGTCCGAGTTTATCGGCCTGCGCGGGCCGATCCCTAGCACGCAAATCGCCTGCGGGGTTTTGCTGCTTGGCCCCCATATCACCTATCCCGCCCACGCCCATGCGGCCGAGGAGGTCTATCTGCCGATCTTTGGCCAAGCCGACTGGCAGCAAGGCGACACCCCCTTTGCGCCCGTGCCGGTCGGTCAGCCGATCCATCACGCGCCTTGGGTGCCCCATGCCATGCGGGTGGGGGCAGAGCCGCTGGCGGCGCTGTACCTGTGGCGTGGTGGCGATTTGGCGGCAAAGTCGGTGATTTTGGGGGCTTAATCGGGGCGTTTCAGCGACAGGGTTTCGCTGATCTGCGCATAATCCATATAGCCTAAGCGCGACATGACTTGCGCTTTGACGATGTCGAACTTGCCTGCTGTCAGATAGTCATCGCCAATATGCACGCCGATCACCGTGCCGATCACCATAAAATCCTCGCCACCTTCCAGCGTCACCACCTGCTGCAGGCGGCATTCCAGCGTGGCGGGCGATTGCGCCACGCGGGGGCAATTGATCAGGCTGCATTCGGCCTTTTGCACACCGGCATGGGCGAATTCATCCACCCCATGCGCCAGATGGGCTGCGGTTTGGTTCATTTGCTCCAACATCGGGCGCGAGACGACATTGGTGGCAAAGACGCCGGTGTCTTGGATGTTGCGGATCGAATCCTTCATCGAACCGGCAAACATCACCTGCGGCGGGGTATAGGCGACCGCGTTAAAGAACGAATAGGGGGCCAGATTGTCGCCCTGCGGGCCACGTGTGGAAATCCAGCCGATCGGGCGGGGGGCGACGATGGCGTTAAAGGGCGAATGAGGCAGGCCGTGGCCGTCTTTGGGCTGGTAGAACATGGGGCGGCTCGTTTGGGTTTTGGGGGACGCGCGCAGCTTAGGGGGGGCAGGGGCGGAAGGGAAGGGGGCAGGCAAAGCTTGGGATTTGATCCTGTCATGTTCACATGTTACGCGCGTTTGCAGATGATTCCCTTGGGCCCGATGCGGAGGCGCCTTGTACCAGCTGGAAGAAGAAAGCGAAGCCGACTGGTGGGAGGTAGAGGCCCTGTATGACCTGTGCTTTTCGCCCGGTCGGACGGCTTTGTCCTCTTACCGCTTGCGCGACGGGGTGCCCACGGTCGCAGCCCTGTGCTTAACGCTGCGGGCTGACGGCGTGTTGGTCGCGGCCATTCGCTATTGGCCGATCGAGGTGGGCGGCGAGGATGCCTTGCTGTTAGGCCCCGTGGCCGTTCACCCCACGCATCAGGGCGAAGGCTTGGGCGGTTTGCTGATCAATGAAAGCCTGACCGAAGCCCGCCGTCTGGGGTGGGAGCGTGTTTTGCTGGTGGGTGATCTGCCCTATTACCGCCGCTTTGGCTTTGAAAAGCGTGCCAATGTCATCATGCCCCCGCCCACCAACCCCGACCGCGTGCTGGGCTTTGCCCTCAAAGCCGGGGCTTGGGACCATGTCGGCGGGCCGGTGACCAAAGTGACGGCCGCTTAAACCCGTCACGGGTCTTTTCTGTCTGGCCTTTGATGTCCATATTGAGCCAATGAGCCGCCTTCCCGCCCCCATCCTGCACGATCTAGAGCTAGAGGCCGCAACCTTGGCGCATGAAAGCGCGCGCGCTGAAAGCTCTTGGGTGGCCAAAAGCCGCAGCCTTGGCGCGGGGCTGGAAGCGCAATGGGCAAAGATGCCCCAAGCCCTGCGCGGTCAGGTCGAGCTTCAGGTGGCCCAAGCCCTGCGGATCGGGCTGGGTGTTGCCAAAGCCGGCCCCCAAACCAGCCCGCGCCAGCAACGCTGGTTGATCATCGCGGCAGGGGCTGCCGGCGGGTCTGTTGGTCTTGCGGGGGCCTTGGCCGAACTGCCCTTTGCCTTGGTGATCTTTTTGCAAGCCATCCGGGAAGAGGCGCGTGCAGCGGGGCTGGACCCTGACCGCGACGGGGTGGCTTTGGCCAGTTTGGATATTTTGTCCAGCGGGCGGGTGCTGGGCGCGGCCGAGGTGCTGGACCCTGCCTATCTTTCGGGTCGCTTGGCGCTGGCGGGGCCAAGCCTGTCGGGCTGGATCGCGCGCACCGTGCCGCGCTTGGTGCCGCTGATCGGGCCAAGGCTTGCGGCCTCGGCCGTGCCGCTGGTGGGGGCCTTGGGCGGGGCGGTGCTGAACGCCGCTTGGCTGGGCCACTACCGCCGTCTGGCACGGATTCGCTTTCGGCTGATGGCCTTGGCCGAACATCACGGGGCTGAGCCAGTGGTGCGCGCCTTTGCGCGGGCGCAAGCTGTGCCTGCCGTGGACTAGCGGGGGTTTCACACCCCCGCACCCGCTGTAACAGCGGGGGTTTCACACCCCCGCACCCGCTGTCAAAAGCGGGGGTTTCACACCCCCGCACCCCCGTGGGATATTTGGGCACATATGAAAGGGGGGGGCGGGGGGAGACTTGGGGTTTGTGGCGCAGGGGTGTAAGACTGCGTCACTTGCGCCAATGGAGGTGGAC
>CANFSY010000148.1 GCA_947449875.1 Paracoccaceae bacterium | reverse complement strand
GGGTGCGAAACGGCCTGTGCTGCCATCAACGGGTGGTCTACGCACGCACTCCCTTCGCCCTGTTCCAGTTGAAAGAGGCCCAAGCATGAGCCGCCGCTATATTCCAAAAGTCGTCACCGCCAACCGCCTGCGCGAAGGTGATGTGGTCTATCTGACCGCCGACAACCAATGGACCCCGCATCATCATGAAGCCGAGCTGATCGAGGACGAGGCCCACGCCCAATTGCGCCTGCTGCATGCGGCGGGGCAAAAGCTGGTCGTGGTGGGGGCCTATCTTGCCGATGCCAAGGCCGGTCCCAACGGCCCCGAACCCGTGCATTTCCGCGAGGCGTTTCGCACGCGCGGCCCGTCAAACTATGCCCACGGCAAGCAAGTGGATCTGACCCATGTATGATTACACCGATTTTGACGAAGCCTTTGTGCGCTCGCGCGTGGCACAGTTCACCGATCAGGTCGAACGCCGTCTGGACGGGTCTTTGACCGAGGACGAGTTTCGCCCCCTGCGCCTGATGAACGGGCTTTATCTGCAACTGCATGCCTATATGCTGCGGGTGGCCATTCCGTACGGCACGATCAACCCGCGCCAGATGCGCCAGTTGGCCTATATCGCCGACACGTGGGATAAGGGCTATGGCCACTTTACCACGCGCCAGAACATCCAGTTCAACTGGCCCAAGCTGCCCGACGTTCCGGCGATTTTGCAGGCTTTGGCCGATGTGGGGATGCATGCCATCCAAACCTCGGGCAATTGCGTGCGCAATGTGACGGCGGATCATTTCGCGGGCGCTGCCGCGGACGAGATCGAAGACCCCCGCCCCTATGCCGAACTGTTGCGCCAATGGTCCACCGACCATCCCGAATTCCAGTTCCTGCCGCGCAAGTTCAAAATCGCTATCACCGGCTCTCCGCAGGACCGCGCTGTCACCGCAGCACACGACATCGGCTTGCGCATGTCGCGCAATGCGGGCGGGGATGCGGGGTTTGAGGTGTTTGTGGGCGGCGGTCTTGGCCGCACGCCGATGATTGGCCATCTGGTGCGGGATTTCTTGCCCATTGAAGACCTGCTGCCCTATGTAGAATCGGTCCTGTCGGTCTATAACACCTTGGGGCGGCGCGATAATAAGTACAAAGCCCGCATCAAGATCACCGTGCATGAAACCGGCCGCGACGAGATTGCGCGCATGATCGAAGCGCGTTTTGCCGAGGTGCGCCCGCTGTTTGGCGGTGCGGATCAGGCCCTGCTGGCCGATATCCGCGCCGCTTTTGCGCAGCCCGATTTGCAAAGCCGCTCGGTTGCTGGGTACGACAGCGCCTATAGCTCCAACCCTGTCTTTCGCGCTTGGGCCGATACCAACCTGTCGGCGCATCGCAAAGGCGATCATGCGATTGTCACGATCTCGGTCAAAGCACATGGCCAAACACCCGGTGATGCGACATCCGATCAGATGCGCGCCATTGCCGATCTGTCGGAAACCTATGGCTACAGCGAATTGCGCATCAGCCACGAGCAAAACGTGATCCTGCCGCATGTGCATAAGGCCGATCTGCCCGCCGTGCATGCGGCCTTGGCCAAAGTTGGCCTTGCCACGGCCAATGTCGGGCTGTTGTCAGATATGATCGCCTGCCCGGGGATGGATTACTGCGCCTTGGCCACGGCACGCTCTATCCCCGTGGCGCAGGAAATTGCGCTGCACTTTGAAGCCCTTAAGCTGGAACATGACATCGGTTCGCTGAAGATCAAAATCTCGGGCTGCATCAATGCCTGTGGTCACCACCATGTCGGCCACATTGGCATTTTGGGCCTAGATCGTGCGGGGGTTGAAAATTACCAGATCACGCTGGGTGGCGATGCCACCCAATCGGCGGCGATTGGGGAAAAGACCGGCCCGGGCTTTGCCTATGACGAGATTGTGCCCGCCATCGAACGCATTCTGCGGGCCTATCTGGGCTTGCGGCTGCATGCCGAGGAAACCTTTTTGGACGCCTATCGCCGCGTGGGCATGGGGCCGTTTAAGCTGGCACTCTATGGCAGCGACGGTGCGTCGGATGCCGCGTGATCTGCACCATGGTCCGGTCGTGGAACGTGTGGCTGCGCTGAATGCGCGCTACCGTCACCACGCGGCCACGGCGGTTTTGGACCATGCCTTAAGCGATGCCGATCTGGGGCGCGTGGCGCTGGTGTCGTCTTTCGGGGCGGAATCGGTGGTGCTGTTGCATCTGGTGTCGGTGATCGCCCCGCAAACGCCCGTGCTGTTCATCGACACGCGGATGCTGTTTGCCGAGACGTTGGAGTATCAGCGCCAACTGGCCGAAAGCCTGCCGCTTTGCGACATTCGCACCATCCGCGCCGCCCAACCGCGTGTGGCGTTGGAAGATCCTGACGGCACGTTGCACCAGTTTTCCACCGATGCCTGCTGCGGTGTGCGCAAGATCGCACCGCTGGAACGCGCTTTGGGCGAATTTGACGGCTGGATCACGGGGCGCAAACGCTATCAAGGGGCCAGCCGTGAAACGGTTGACTTCTTTGAAGCCGAGGGCGATGTGCGCATCAAGGTCAATCCCTTGGCCCATTGGGGGCGTGAGGATATTGAAGAGTACATGGTCAACAACCGCCTCCCCCGCCATCCGCTTGTGGCCAAAGGCTACCCGTCTATCGGCTGCGCGCCCTGCACCACACCTGTGCAACCGGGCGAAGACCCCCGCGCAGGGCGTTGGCGCGACAGTGCAAAAACCGAATGCGGCATTCACTTTGTGAACGGTGTCGCCACCCGCATCACACCTTATCAGGAGCCTACAGCATGAGCGTGATCGTCACCGATCAAGGCTTTCAGCCCGCCCCGACCCAAAGTGCCGTAACCTTGGACCAGATCGCAGCCCACCAAGGCACGCTTGATCTGGCGCAGACCGATGATCCGGCTTTGGTGATCCCCTATCTGGGCGACCTCAAATTGATCCGCGTGGCCTTCCCCGCCTTTAACGACGGACGCGCCTTTACCATTGCGCGGCGGTTGCGCATGGCGGGCTATCAGGGCCATTTGCGCGCCGTGGGGCCGGTGATTGCTGACCAATATGCCATGGCGCGCCGTGTCGGCTTTGATGATGTCGAAATTCCCGACGAACTGGCACAGCGCCAGCCGCAGGCGCAATGGCTGGCCCGTGCCGACTGGCGCGCGCATGATTATCTGGCACGGCTCAAGGCATAAATTCGGGGCTTTCCCAGCCCCCTGCCCTGACGTATGGCCCTGTCTGACCCCAAAGCGAAGCGACCTGAGATGACCCAAACCGCCGCCAAACCCCACCTGCCCGATGCCCAGACCGTCACCGCCGTGCACCACTGGACAGATCGTCTGTTTTCCTTTCGTGTGACACGCCCGCAATCGCTGCGGTTCCGCTCTGGCGAATTTGTGATGATCGGCCTGATGGGGGACACCGGCAAACCCTTGCTGCGCGCCTATTCCATCGCCTCGCCCGCATGGGATGAAGAGCTAGAGTTTTATTCGATCAAAGTGCCCGATGGCCCGCTGACCTCGCGCCTTCAGCACATCAAGGTCGGGGACGAGATCATCTTGCGCCCGAAGCCCGTCGGCACCTTGGTGCATGATGCGCTGTTGCCGGGCAAGCGGATCTGGTTTTTGTCAACCGGCACGGGCTTTGCGCCCTTTGCCAGCCTGTTGCGCGAACCCGAAACTTACGAAAAATACGACCAAGTCATCATGATGCACACCTGCCGCGAGGTGGCAGAGCTAGACTATGGCCGCACCTTGGTGGAAAGCCTGAAAGACGATCCGCTGATCGGCGAGATGGTGGGCGATAAGCTGAAATACTACCCCACCACCACGCGCGAACCCTTTGCCAACATGGGGCGCGTGACGGACAATCTGTCTTCGGGCAAGGTCTTTGCCGATCTGGGCCTGCCCCCGATGGATCCGGCCCATGACCGCGCCATGGTGTGCGGATCGCTGGCGTTCAACGTCGATGTCAAAGTCATTCTCGAAGGCTTCGGTCTGGTCGAAGGCGCCAATTCCGACCCGCGCCAGTTTGTGATCGAAAAAGCCTTTGTGGGCGACGGGATTTAAACGCGTCACCCAAGCGCAATAAAAAACGCCGCATCCTTAGGGGTGCGGCGTTTGTCTTTGGTCAGGCGGCCGAAGCCGCCCGATCAGATTACATGCCCAAAGCGGCTTTCACTTTGGCAACCGTGTCGGCCACCTTGGTTGCATCCATGCCAGCAGCGGTCACATCAGCGGTCAGGCTTGCTTTGGTCGCATCATCCAGCTTGGACGCCGCGATAACGGCCGAAACCTTGGCCGCATCAAACGGGGTCGCATCCAGAACGGCCATCGTGGCAGCCATCTCGGCAGCAGCCGCATCGGCCGCAGCTTTTTCTGCTGCAGCAGCGTCAGCAGCGGCTTTGTCGGCAGCGGCTTTGTCAGCGGCGGCTTGGTCGGCAGCGACCTTTTCGGCAGCAGCGGCGTCAGCTGCGGCTTGTTCGGCCACGGCCTTGGCCTCTTGCGCGGGCTTGTAGCTGAACTGGTAATAGCCACCAGCAGCCAAAACCAGGATGATCGCGATGATCACGTTTCTGTTCATATCAAGTCTCCATCAAAGGATCGATTCATCATGCTCGGCTTATGACAGAATTGCTGACCAATGGAAAGGGGCGCGCCGCAATGCAGCGAAATGCCGCACGCTTAACGGTTGAAGCCCGCGCGCCTTAGGGTTATCTTAGACGCCAGACCCATGGTATAAGGACAACAACCATAGCACGCCGCCCTCACAACGCTCCGCCGCAACGCGAAACCGGCCCTCGGATCAACGATCGGATTCGCTCTCCTGAAATCCGCCTCATCGGGGCCGACGGGGAAAATGTGGGTGTGGTCACCCCCGCGCAAGCGATGGCTATGGCCGAGGAAGCGGGTCTGGATCTGGTCGAGATTTCGCCCACAGCCGAACCGCCTGTTTGCAAGATTATGGATTTCGGCAAATACAAGTATGAGCAGCAAAAGCGCGAGGCTGAGGCCCGCAAAAAGCAGCACATCATCGAGATCAAAGAAATCAAGTTCCGTCCGGGCACCGATACGCATGACTATGATGTCAAAATGCGCTCGGTTCTGAAGTTTCTGGAAGAGGGCGATAAGGTCAAAGTCACGCTGCGCTTTCGTGGCCGCGAAATGGCGCACCAAGAACTGGGGCTGGAATTGCTGCACCGTGTGGCGGCCGATGTGGGCGACGCAGGCAAGGTCGAATCCATGCCACGTCTGGAAGGCCGCCAGATGGTGATGATGATCGGCGCGAAGTAAGGCTTGGCGCTTACGGTCAAAAGGGCGCAGCCACGGCTGCGCCCATTGTGTTTGTTCTAGCTGTCTAAAGCGCGGTCCAAATGGGTATAGCCGCCATCGACATAAAGCCACTGCCCCGTGGTATGGGCCGAACGCGGCGACAGGGCAAAGACGGTGGCGGCGGCAATCTC
>CANFSY010000147.1 GCA_947449875.1 Paracoccaceae bacterium | reverse complement strand
GCACATTGGCGTCGTAATCGGTCAGGCCGTAATCGCCCATAAACCGCGCCTTCTTGGCGTCGGGCAGTTCGGGCATGGTGGCGGCGATGTCGTCGACCCACGCCTGTTCAATCTCTAGCGGCAACAGATCGGGGCAGGGGAAATAGCGGTAATCATGCGCCTCTTCCTTGCTGCGCATGGAGCGGGTTTCGCCCTTGTCGGGATCGTACAGGCGGGTTTCTTGCGTGACCGATCCGCCATCTTCGACAATGGCAATCTGGCGGCGGGCTTCATAGTCAATCGCTTGCTGGATAAAGCGCAGCGAGTTCATGTTCTTGATCTCGCAGCGCGTGCCAAGGTGCGAAAAGTCTTGGCTGGCCTGATATTTTTCGTATTGGCCGGGGCGGCAGACGGACACGTTCACATCGGCGCGCAGATTGCCGTTTTGCATATTGCCATCACAAGTCCCCAGATAGCGCAAAATCTGGCGCAGTTTGGCGACATAGGCTGCGGCCTCTTCGGGGCCGCGAATGTCGGGGCGGCTGACGATTTCCATCAGGGCCACGCCGGTGCGGTTGAAATCGACAAAAGACATGGCCGGATCCATATCATGGATCGACTTGCCGGCGTCCTGTTCCAGATGGATACGCTCGATGCGCACCAAGCGGGCGACACCGGGCGACATTTCCACCAAAACCTCGCCCTCGCCCACGATGGGGTGGTAAAGTTGGCTGATCTGGTAGCCTTGCGGCAGGTCGGGATAGAAATAATTCTTGCGGTCAAAGGCCGAGCGCAGGTTGATCGCGGCCTTTAGCCCCAAGCCGGTGCGCACGGCCTGTTCCACGCAAAAGGCGTTGATCACGGGCAGCATGCCGGGCATGGCGGCATCGACAAAGGCCACGTTGGAATTGGGCTCTGCGCCCACTTGGGTCGAGGCCCCCGAAAACAGCTTAGAGGCCGAGGCGACCTGGGCATGGATCTCCATCCCGATCACCAGTTCCCAATCGTGCTTGGCCCCGGCAATCACCTTGGGCGTGGGCTGGGTATAGGTCAGGTCAAGCATGAAAACCTCCGGCAATGTTCAGCGCCTTTTAGGCAGCGGGCGGGGGCGGTTCAAGGCCAAAGGCGGCGGAAAGCCGCCGTATGGGCGGGCAAGCGTGCGCGCTTGGGTTGGCATTTGCGCGGATGGCCCGCAAAAGCCAGCGGTCACGCAGGGTGTGACGGCAATTATTCGGTTCCATGCTAGTATTCGACCCCGTGCGTCTGACGCTCTCCGCCCTCGCCTTCGCCCTGCTGACCAGCGGAGCTGCGGCGGCCAACGAAGCCAAGACGGCCCCTGACTTGCCCGCCATGCGCTGGGACCATGCCGCCCAAGCCGCCGAATGGACAGCGCAGGCCTTGGCCCAAGTGGGGGCACATGATGCCGAGCTGACCGACATCATCCCCGCCGATATCGAGGTCTACTGCCCCGGCTACGCCAATGCTACGGTCGAGGATCGCCGCGCCTTTTGGGTCGCCGTTCTGTCGGCCACGGCCAAATACGAAAGCGGCTTTCGCGCCAAAGCTACCGGCCTGCACGGCCGCTACGTCGGCCTGATGCAGATCAGCCTAACCACCGCCCGCCATTCCGGCTGCGAGGCGACAACGACCGCAAGCTTAAAAGACGGCGCGGCCAATCTGTCCTGTGCCATCGACATCATCGCCCCGCGCGTGGCCGCGGACGGCATGGTCGCAGGCAAAGGCAACCGCGGCATCGCGCGCGATTGGGGCCCGTGGGCCAAATCAAAGACCCGCGCCAGCATCGCCAAATGGACCCGCGCGCAGGATTATTGCCAACCTTGACTTGGTAACGGCACGGATCACCCGTTCATACGGGCGACCATCTCGGCCAGATTGCGGCTGATGCCTGCGCTTGCAATGCGCGCAAGCTGGGTCTTGATCAACGCCTGACGGCCTGCGTCATAGCGCGACAAGGTTTCAAACGCGCCAGACATGCGGGCGGCGGTTTGCGGGTTGAGCGGGTCAAGCTTGATCAACCAATCCGCCAAAAGCGCATAGCCCGCGCCCGAGGCATGGTGAAAGCCCGCATGATTGCCCGACAGCGCGCCAAAGACCGCGCGGAAACGGTTGGGGTTTTTCCAGTCAAACAGCGGATGCTGGGTCAGCTTTTGGGTCACCGCTGCCGCCTGATCGGGGGCGGCGCAGAGAATTTGCAGGCTGAACCATTTGTCCATCACCAGCCGCTCGCCCTGCCAGCGGGCTTCAAAGCGGGCAACCTCGTCCTGACCTGCGCCGCCGTCCAGCAGCAGGGCCAGCGTGCCGACCTCTTCGGTCATGTTGGTGGCGGCCAGATGCGCTGCGCGCAAGGGCGCCAGATCAAGGCGCGCCCAAAGGCCCAAGGCCACCAAGCGCAGGGCGCGTTGGCCGGCTTGGGGAGCGGCAGGGCTAAAGGGGCCCGCGATGGGGGCGGCAAGGGCGGGCAGATGCGGGGCCAGCCTGTGCGCCAAGGCGAAGTGCAAGCTCAGCCGCGCCTGCCGGATCGCGTCAGGGTCGGGCACATGGCCAAGGTCGGCCAAGGTCGCGGCCATGTCATCATCGCCGGGCAAGCGCAGCGTCAGGGCGCGAAAGGCCGGATCAAGGCTGGCGTCCAACGCCACCCGTGCCAGACCTTCGATCAGGGGCGCGGCGTGGGCTTGCCCCATCAGCACCTCTTTGGCCAGCGCGCGCCCCGCCTCCCAGCGGTTGAAGGGGTCGGTGTCATGCGCCAGCAAGAACGCCCGCTCGCTGGCCGCGACCTGCCGGTTCAGCACCACAGGGGCGGAAAAGCCGCGCAGGATCGAGGCGGTGGGCCGACTGGCAAGGCCTGCAAAGTCAAAGCTTTGCGCGATCTGGGTCAGTTCCAGCACGGTCGTGGGAAGAACCTCGTCGCCGTTGGGGTTCAGCAGGCCGACCGCCACGGGGATCACCTTGGGGTCTTTATGCGGCTGGCCCGGTGTGGGCGGGTTGTCTTGGCGCAGTGTCAACCGGAAGGTGCCGGTTTCGGGCAACCAATCCTCGCTCACGCTGAGGCGCGGGGTGCCCGCTTGGGCGTACCAGCGTTTGAACTGGGTCAGATCGCGGCCCGTGGCCTCTTCAAAAACCGCCAGCCAATCTTCGATCGTGGCGGCTTGGCCATCGTGGCGGTCAAAATACAAATCCAGTGCGGCCTGATAGCCCTGATCGCCCACAAGGCGCTTGAGCATCCCGATGACCTCTGCCCCCTTTTCATAGACGGTGGCGGTGTAGAAATTGTTGATCTCGACAAAGCTTTCCGGCCGCACGGGGTGGGCCAAGGGGCCGGCATCTTCGCGAAACTGCCGTGCGCGCAGGGTCAGCACGTCTTCGATGCGCTTGACGGAGGCAGAGCGCATGTCGCCACTGAATTGCTGGTCGCGAAAGACTGTCAGCCCCTCTTTCAGGCACAGTTGGACCCAGTCGCGGCAGGTGATGCGGTTGCCTGTCCAGTTGTGGAAATACTCATGCGCGATGACCGATTCGATGCGGCCATAATCGTCGTCGGTGGCCGTCTGCGGGCTGGCGAGCACGAGTTTAGAGTTGAAGATGTTCAGCCCCTTATTCTCCATTGCCCCCATGTTGAAATCATCGACCGCCACGATGTTAAAGATATCCAGATCATAGGCGCGCCCATAAACCTGCTCGTCCCAGCGCATCGAGCGGATCAAACTGTCCATCGCATAGGCGCAGCGGTCTTCGTCGCCTTGGCGGACGTAGATGTTCAGATCCACCTTGCGGCCCGACATCGTGGTGAAATCGGCGCTGTGGGCCAAAAGATCACCGGCCACCAGCGCAAACAGATAGGCAGGCTTGGGCCAAGGGTCGTGCCATTCCGCCCATCCCGCCCCTTGCGCCACCGGATTGCCGTTTGACAACAGCACCGGCAGATCGCTTTCGATGCGCACGTCAAAGGGGGCCATCACATCGGGGCGGTCGGGGTAAAAGGTGATGTGGCGAAAGCCCTGCGCCTCGCACTGGGTGCAATACATGCCGTTGGACATATACAGCCCTTCCAGCGTGAAATTGCCTTCGGGGGCGATTTCAACCTCGGTTTCCAAGGTAAAATCGCCCGAGGGCAGCAGATGCGCTGCAATGGTCAAGCCCGTATCATCGGGCACCACATCCAGCACAGCACCGTTGACGCGGGCCCAGATCAGGCGCAGCCCCTCGCCGTCCAGCCGCAGATCGTGGCCCGCCCCGCGCGCGGGGTTGGGCTGCATCTGCAAGCGCGCCAAGACCCGTGTGGCTTTGGGGGCCAGACGAAAGGTTAAAAAGACGCCCGTCACCAGATGGGTAAAGGGCTGGTAATCGGCCAGATAGACGGTCTTGGGGCTGTGTGCGGTCATCGGGTCGATCCTTCTGAGTAAAAACGGGGGCGAAAAGCGCCCCCGCGCAGATTACAGGCTTTGCGCCAGAGCCGCCAGCTTGCCCAAGGTTTCAAGCCCGCGTGCGTCGGCCTGATAGGCCATGGCGGCCGTGCGGGCGGCAGCGTCGGGCAGGGTCAGGGTTTGGGTCACCCGCGTGCCGCCCGCTTGCGCGGTCAAGGTCAGCTCTGCGTACATGGGCGGGCTTTGGGCGTCATCATCCAACACAAAGGCGATGCGGTTGGTGTCCATCGCGGTGTAGCGGTGGCGGTTGGGATAGGTTTGGCCGTGGCCCACCATGTCAAACCGCCACAGACCGCCCGCACGCAGGTCAATCTCTTTGGTGGTGCAGGTAAAGCCTGCAGGGCCGAACCATGTGGGCAACAGGGCAGGATCGCTCCAACAGCGCAGGATCGTAGCGGGATGGGCCGCGATCTGGGTAGAGATCGTGATCTGGCGGGCGACAAGCTCTTGGGCGTAAGCTTCAAGCTGGGTGGCAACGGTGCCCCAGCCGTCATGAAAGCCCATGGCGCGGTGCTGATCCGCGGCCGCTTTCGACCGGTGCCGCACCACGGCGCGGTAGCGGGTGGCGCCATTCTCCAGATCGGCCAAAGTGATGATGGCTGTCATGAAAGGCTCTGCCGCAGGCTTCCATCCGGCCTGATAGGTATCGGTAAAGACCAGCTTTTCGCCGGGGATCACCTCAAGATAAACCCCGTTGTTTTCCATGATAGTCCCCTCGACATCAAAGGTGGTCGAACACGCCCCCCCCGCCCGCAGGTCCAGCTCGCAGGCCACCACTTTGTGCGGCTTGGGCACGAACCAATGGGGCAGATGCTGCGGATCGGTCCAGCAGGTCCACAGGGCCGCGCGCGGCGCGTTCAGGTCGCGGACCAGTTCAAGGTCCAGGTCGGGGTCCAACTCAAAGCTCATGTCCACCTCCATTGGCGCAAGTGACGCAGTCTTACACCCCTGCGCCACAAACCCCAAGTCTCCCCCCGCCCCCCCCTTTCATATGTGCCCAAATATCCCACGGGGGTGCGGGGGTGTGAAACCCCCGCTAGTCCACGGCAGGCACAGCTTGCGCCCGCGCAAAGGCGCGCACCACTGGCTCAGCCCCGTGATGTTCGGCCAAGGCCATCAGCCGAAAGCGAATCCGTGCCAGACGG
>CANFSY010000146.1 GCA_947449875.1 Paracoccaceae bacterium | reverse complement strand
TCGCCCTTGCCCTCTTCCACCCACCGCATCAGCGTCATCAGGCTAGAGGTGGCGTGAACCTTGCAGCCTGCCCGTGTGAGGGCTTGGGTCAGCACCGTGCGGATCGTGCGGTCGTCATCGGCGACCAGTACAGTGCCATCCATCTTATTTCTCCTTTAACTTTTCTTTGGGCGCAAGCGGTAGGGAAATGCGAAACACCGTGCGGCCTGGAACGGAGTCAGCCCCGATCAGCCCGCCGTGGTCGGTGACAATCTTGGACACCAGCGCCAGCCCCAGCCCCGTGCCATTCTCGCGCCCTGACACAAAGGGTTCGAAAATGTCGGCGGCAATGTCGGGGGGGATGCCCGGGCCATCGTCGATGATTTCAATCTGCAAGGGCAGGCTGGCACCCGACCCATCCTTGCGCCGCAGCCGCAGCGACAGGTCGTAAAAGGTGCGCAGGCGGATGCGGCCTTGCCGGCCGCGGCTGGCCTCGGCGGCGTTTTTGATCAGGTTCAGGAAAACCTGCATCAACTGGTCAGGGTCCGCCCAAGTGGCGGGCAGCGAGGGGTCGTAATCTTCTACGATCAGCATGTGGCTGGCATAGCCCATCAGGGCTGAGCGGCGCGCACGGTCCAAGGCGTCATGGATGTTGACGGCCCGCGCTTCGGGCGGGCGCAGGTTGCCGAATTGTTCGACCTGTTCGAGCAGTTTGACAATGCGGCGGGTTTCTTCAACGATCAGGTCCGTCATCTCGCGGTCTTCGGCCGACAGGTTCATCGACAAAAGCTGGGCCGCACCGGAAATGCCCGCCAAAGGGTTCTTGATTTCATGCGCCAGCATTTCGGCCATGCCGATCGCCGATTTCGCCGCAGCCGAGGCGCTGCGCGTGCGCCCGATCCGCTCGGCCATCACGCGCGGCGAGATCAGCAGCAGGATTTGCGCCGGATCATCTTGCAGCGGGGCCATTTGCAGCAGGCAATGGGGCAAGGCGCGCTCTGGCGTGGTCAGCGTCACATCGTTGATATTCACATCGGACTGGTTGGCGCGCGCACGGGCCAAAGCCGCATCCAACGGCACATCGGCTTTGAGCTTGTCGGTCAGCGCGTGGTGCAACAGGCTTTTGGACGAGGCGTTCAGGAACGTCTCTGCCGCCGGATTGGCGGCGACGATGGTGTTGTCGGCGTCAATCAACAAGGCGGGCATCGGCAAAGAGGCCCAGATGGCGTCAAACGGGGCAACCGGGGTCATGCCGCCTGCCTTTCGCCGCTGGTAAAGATACGGTCAATCAGATGCAGCACCTGCGCGGGAGTGGGGGCCAGCAACACGGCCTCGCGGTGGGCGGCAAGGCCTGCAGCGTCGAGATACCAGCCCAGATGCTTGCGCGCACAGCGTGCGCCAAGGTCGATGCCGTAAAAGCCCAGCATGGCTTCGTAATGGCCCGCGACGAGTGCCGCCAAATCCGCACCCTGCGGCACTTTGGGCGCAGGTGTGCCGTGCAAAGCGTGCGCGATTTGCGCCAGAACCCAAGGCGCACCTTGCGCCCCGCGCCCGATCATCACCCCGTCCGCGCCTGATTGGCGCAACGCTTCGGCGGCTGTTGCCGCATCAACGATATCGCCATTGGCAATCACCGGAACAGACACCGCATCTTTTACCGCCGCAATCGCCGCCCAATTGGCGCGGCCCTTGTACAGCTGGCAACGCGTGCGGCCATGCAAGGTGATCATCGCAATGCCCGCCGCTTCGGCCCGCTGCGCAAGCTCTGCCGCGTTCAGGCTGGCATCATCCCACCCAAGGCGCGTTTTCAGCGTGACGGGCACATCTACCGCGCCCACCACCGCCTCGATCAGCTTCAGCGCAAGGTCCAGATCGCGCAGCAGCGCCGCGCCGCAGGCCCCTGAGGTCACCCGTTTGGTCGGGCAACCCATGTTGATGTCGATGATCTTGGCCCCCTGCCCCGCCACATACCGCGCCGCTTCGGCCATCCAATAGGGGTCACGGCCCACCAGTTGCACGGCACTGGCTTGATCGGATGCCGTCACATCCAGCGTGGCACGGGCGCGCATTTCGGGATGATCGCGCATCACCTCGGCCGAGGCGACCATTTCCGACACCACCAACCCCGCCCCAAAGCTTGCCACCACCCGACGCCAAGGCAGGTCGGTGATGCCGGCCATGGGGGCCAGAATGACGGGCGGGTTCAGGGCAATGCGGGCTGCGGTCACGCGGATTCCTTTGATCAATGCAAGCTTCCTAAGGCGGTTCCACCAAAAGCTCAAAGGAATGCCGCCATATTTTCGCCTTAAATTCGGGCACCGCTTAAAATATAGGCAAACGCACGGCAAGGCAAAGGCTTACCGCGCCCAAACAGCCCCAAAACCGTCATTCGCGGGGCCGTTTGGGCCCAAAGGCCCTGCAGGTTGGAATTCCCTCTGGCGGAAGGATGGGATATGTCGGGCCAAAGGGTAGCAAAGATGACAACAGCGGCGATCATCGTGGCAGCGGGGCGCGGCCTTCGGGCGGGCGGCGGGCTGCCCAAACAATGGCGCGACCTTGCGGGCCAGCCCGTTGTCGCCCATGCGCTGGCGGCCTTTGTCGGCATGACGCGGGTGCTGGTGATCCATCCCGACGACCGTGCTATGGCCGAAGCTGTGGCAGGTGATGCGATGATCGTGCACGGCGGGGCCAGCCGTGCGGCATCGGTGCGCGCCGCTCTTGAGGCGCTGGAAAACAGCGGCACGACCAAGGTGCTGATCCATGACGCCGCCCGCCCCACCGTGTCGCCCGCCTTGATTGCCCGTGTGGTGCAGGCCCTTGACCACGCCCAAGGTGCCGCCCCCGCCCTGCCCGTGACCGATGCGCTGTGGACGGGGGCCGATGGCCGCGTGACCGGCACACGCGACCGCACCGGCCTGTTTCGCGCCCAAACCCCGCAGGGCTTTGCCTATGACGCGATCCTTGCCGCCCACCGCGCCCACGGCGGCGATGCCGCCGACGATGTCGAAGTTGCGCGCGCCGCAGGTCTTGATGTGGTCATGGTAGCGGGCGACGAGGCCAACCAGAAACTGACCTTTCGCGAAGATTTCGCCCGCGCCGCACAGGCGCTGAACCTGACAGGAGCACGCATGGATATTCGGATGGGAAATGGCTTTGATGTCCATGCCTTTTGTGAGGGGGACGGGGTGTGGCTGTGCGGTGTCAAAGTGCCGCATGGCAAGGCCCTTTTGGGCCATTCTGACGCCGATGTCGGGATGCACGCGCTGACCGATGCGATCTATGGGGCGATGGCTGCCGGCGATATCGGCCAGCATTTCCCCCCGTCTGACCCGCAATGGAAAGGCGCAGACAGCCGTATTTTCCTGACCCATGCGGCCGAGATGGCGCGCACACGCGGCTTTGCCATCACCAGTGCCGATGTGACGCTGATCTGCGAGCGTCCCAAGATTGGCCCACATGCTGTGGCCATGCGGCAGGCTTTGGCGTCGATCATGGGAATTGATGTCGACAGGGTGAGCGTCAAAGCCACCACATCCGAACGCCTTGGCTTTACAGGCCGCGAAGAGGGCATTGCGGCCCTTGCCAGTGCTGTCTTGGTGGCGCTGTGACGCGGCTTTTAGTCATTTTTTTTGGCGCAGGTCTGCTGCGCCCTGCCCCGGGCACTTGGGGGTCGGCGGTGGCGATGGTCCTTGGCATGGGGATTTTGCAGCTTGCAGGCTTTCCGGCGCTGGTTTTGGCCACAGTCCTTATCACCGTCTTGGGCTTTTGGGCCTGCAAGGTCCAGCTTCTGCCGGGCCAAGACCCCTCAGAAGTGGTGATTGACGAGGTGGCGGGCCAATGGCTGGCCCTGCTGTTCACCGGCGCCGCCTTTTGGATGCGGGGGCATGGGGCGACAGGGTTCTGGAGCAGCGGGCATTTGGGCTGGCTGCCTTGGCCGGCTTGGGTGTTTCCGTTCTTGCTGTTTCGGCTGTTTGACATCTGGAAGCCCTCGGTGATCGGCCGTGCCGATCGGCGCGAAGATGCGGCGGGGGTGATGCTGGATGATCTGTGGGCCGGTGTTTTTGCGGGGGTGGCGACCGTGATCTTGGCGGGGCTTTATCACGGGGTGCTGCTGCTGTGAGCGATGTGGCCGAAATTCTACGCGCCGCGCGGTATTGGGGCTTGCGCATTGCAACCGCTGAAAGCTGCACCGGCGGCATGGTCGCCGTGGCGCTGACCGATCTCGCCGGATCGTCAGATGTGTTTGACTGCGGCTTTGTCACCTATTCCAACGAGGCCAAGGTGCAAATGCTGGGTGTAACAGCGCAAAGCCTGACTGACCACGGCGCTGTCAGCGAGGTTGTGGCGCACGAGATGGCCGAGGGGGCCTTGGCCCGATCTGGCGCGGGGCTGGCCGTGGCGATCACCGGCATCGCAGGCCCGGGCGGGTCAGAGTTCAAGCCCGAAGGGCGGGTGTGTTTTGGTCTGGCGCGCCGTGGCAAAGCCACGACAGTGGAAACGGTTGACTTTGGCGCGCTGGGCCGCAGCGCGGTGCGCTTGGCGGCGCGGGATCATGCTTTGGCACTGTTGCTTAAGGCGCTACAGTAATCTTTTCTTAGCCCCGCTTCAGGCAAATGCCTGTCAATTTTGCCCATAAATCAGGCATTTCTAAAATTGTGCAGAAAAGCAGCGGCCTCACTGGCGGCCATCGCCCCGCACCACCCCCCTGCGGGGTGATACAGCAACCGCAGCGAAGGGGCTTGACCTGTCCGCCCACGGCGCGCACGCTTACGAGATGACCTCGTGAACCCAAGCGCCTGATGGCCGCCCTGTCACGGATGCTCGGCGAAAAAGCGCAAAACCTCCTCGGTGGCAGAAATCTCTTGCGTGTTGCCTTGCCCGTGCCGGCCGGGTGCGGGCCAGACGTGCTGGCCGCCCACAATTGTCAAAAGACGCACTTGGGTTTGACCCACGGCGTTGCGGTAATCATCCTCGATCACCGAGGTGCCGCCCATCCCCGCCCCTATGCCCCGCGACACTTTGTGCAAGCCGCCAAAGGCTGCAACAAAGGCCGCAATTTCAACGGGCACGGGCGTGAACGGGGTGTTGATATGCTTGATCCCGAAGCCCGTACTAAAGGGCACCGTGCGGTCCTTTGTGCCGTGAATGTGCAACAAAGGCACAGCCCTCGCGCGCGAGCGGGCAAGATCCACCGTGCCTGCCACCCCCGCCACGGCCTTGACGCGCCCCGCCCGACGCACAGCATAGGTTTCCGCCATCACCGCACCGTTCGACATGCCGGTCAGATAAACCCGTGCGCGATCAAGGCCAAAGCGCAAGGCGGCATCGACAATCACATCGTCTAGAAAACCGATATCGTCGATCTGGGTGATCTGCGCCTCACCGCAGCAATAAAACCCGTTCCACGCGGCATGTTCGGGCGTGCCGGTCGCCTGCGGATAGATCACGCTATAGCCTTGCACCAAGGCAAGCGGGCTTAGGCCCGTGGTGGCGCGCAGATCTTCGGCGGTGCGTGCTGCAGCATGCAGCGCCACGATCATCGCCCCCGTGGGGTGATCGGGCAGGTCGATCAGGTAAAAGCGTGCCCCCAGATCAACATGCACGGTATGCGAAAAGACCGGGGCCGCCCATAAAACCCACATCACCCCAAAAATCAGCCGCATCAACGCCCCCACACTGCACAGGTTAGCGGTTTGGCATTTAACGGGGGCCTTCGCCCTATC
>CANFSY010000145.1 GCA_947449875.1 Paracoccaceae bacterium | reverse complement strand
GTGCCGCGCATAACTTCAACCTTGACCAGCAGCATCCCCATGCCTTGCGCTACCAGCGCGCGACAGAGCATGTCGATGTGGTCAAGAAACTGTGGGACAGTTTTGAAGATGACGCCTTTGTGCGCGACCGCGACACGGGTGTGTTCTTTGACACCGGCAAGGTGCATTACACCGACCATAGGGGCGCGCATTTCAAGGTCAAAGGGCCGCTGAATGTGTCACGCTCGCCCCAAGGGCATCCGGTGATTGTGCAAGCGGGGCAATCGGAAGACGGGCGCGGGTTGGCAGCGGCCAGCGCCGAGGTGATCTTTACCGCCCACCAACGGCTAGATACGGCGCAAGAATTTTACCGTGACATCAAATCCCGTGCGCGGGGTGTGGGGCGCAACCCCGACCATATTCTGGTGATGCCCGGTGTCGCCCCCTTTGTTGGCCGCACGCTAGACGAGGCGCGCGAGAAGTATGATCGCCTGACCTCGTTGATCTTGGAAGAAGATGGCATTGCCCTGATCGCGGGCCTAACGGGGGGCACGCTTGATCTGACCGGCGTTGATCTGGACGGCCCTTTGCCGCCCGTTGGCCCGACAGAGGGCATGAAATCGCGTCAAACCCTGATCCGCCAGATTGCCGATGAAAACAACTTCTCGATCCGCCAGCTTTACCAATGGGTTGCGACAGCGCGGGGGCATTTTACCGTCGTGGGCACGCCGGAAAGCATCGTTGACACGCTGCAAGAGTGGTTTGAGGGCGAAGGGGCAGATGGCTTTAACATCCTGCCGCCATGGCTGCCCACGGGCCTGACCGATTTTGTTGATCTGGTGATCCCCGAACTGCAACGGCGCGGGTTGTTTCGCACCCAGTACGAGGGGCGGACCTTGCGCGAAAACCTTGGGCTGCCTTTCCCCGAAACCCGCTGGGCCGCACAGCGGCGCACCGCAGTTGCGGCGGAGTAGGGGACATGACCTATCAAAGTTTTGGCCCTTATACGGAGGCGCGCCGTTTAGAACCGGCCCCCAGCGCAGCACTACTGCAAAGGGCGGCAACCATCGGTGGGACGGCTTTGTCTCGGTACGGCGTTGTCTTGGGGTTTTTGATCTTGTGGCAGGTGTCAGCCAGCCTTGGCTGGGTCAATGCAGCGATCTTTCCGGCGCTGGACACGATTGTCGTGGCTTTGGCCAAAGCGCTCGCCTCTGGCCAACTGGTGGGCGACATTGCGATCAGCCTGCAACGGGCGGGCATCGCCTTTGGCGCGGCGGTGATCGTGGGCATTCCGCTTGGGCTGTTCATGGGGCAGATCAGGGCGGTTGAACGCGCCCTTGACCCGATTTTGCAACTGTTTCGCCAAACTTCGGCTTTGGCTATCTATCCGATCTTCATCTTGTTTCTGGGCTTGGGCGAAACCTCCAAGGTTGCGGTCATCTTCTGGGCCACGCTGTTCCCGCTGCTTTTGGCCACCATCGGCGGCGTGAAAGAGGTCGACAGCAAACTGATTGAGATGGCGCGCACCTTTGGCGCATCACAAACCACCGTCTTTGCCCGTGTCGTGCTTCCCGCGTCAGTTCCGGCCATCTTTGTCGGGCTGCGGCTGTCAGCCACCACGGCGCTGTTGCTGCTGATCGCGGCAGAGATGATCGGGGCCAACAAGGGGCTGGGGTTTCAGGTGATGAATGCCCAGTACAACTTTCAAATCCCCCTGATGTTCGGCGCAATCTTTCTTTTGGCAGCCCTTGGCCTAACAGCCAACGCCGCTCTTGTCGCCCTGCAACACCATCTGTGCCGCTGGTCAATCGTGGCGCGCTAGCCCCCCCCAAATCCTTCCAACTTTCCATCAAAGGACCATCTAAAATGACGATCTTTCGCACTCTTGCACTGACAGCGCTTTTGTCTGGCACGGCCAGCTTGGCTTTAGCCGAAGATGTAACGCTGCGCTATCTGGCCAGCCAAGGTGGGCTTTCGGCCTATGAATTGGCCGATGCTTTGGGTTATTTCAAAGACACCGGCATCAAGCTGGAAAATGTGGGCTACGCCCAAGGCGGCCCGGCCTCGCTTGTGGCACTTGCGGGCGGCAGCGTTGAAATCGGGTCGGCGGCGACCTCTGCCGTGCTGAACTCGATCGCGGCGGGCAATGATTTTGTCGCGGTCTATCCTTCAAACGGGATCAACGATGACGTGCAGTCGATCTTCTACGTTCTGGAAGATAGCCCGATCAAAACCGTGGCGGATATTGCGGGCAAGACCATCGCCGTGAACACGCTTGGCGCGCACCTAGATTACACGGTGCGCGAGGCGTTGCATCAGGCCAACTTGCCCGAAGATTCCGCCAATCTGGTCGTTGTCCCCGGCCCGCAATTGGAACAGGTGCTGCGGTCAAAACAGGTGGACATCGCGGCCTTTGGCTACTGGCAGACCACCTTTGAAGGGGCGGCGCGCAAGGCGGGTGGCTTAAGGGCGGTGTTTGACGATACCGATGTTCTGGGCGACATCGCAGGCGGCTTCATCGTGCTGCGCCGCGATTGGATCGAAGCGCACCCCGATGCCGCCAAAGCCTTTGTCGCCGGATCGGTGAAGGCGCTGGATTATGCCCGCGAACACCCCGAAGAAACCAAGGCTATCTTCGCCAAAGCCTTGGCAGAACGGTCTGAAAACCCCGATGTGGCGCAATACTTCAAAGGCTACGGCGTGCGTGCGGGTGGCTTGGCGGTCGACCGCGATGTGACCTTCTGGATTGATGTGCTGGAACGTCAGGGCAAAATCCCCGCTGGGCAGTTGGATGTGGGCAAGATCCTGTACGCCTCTGCCGACCATCCGGCCAACTAGGACAGCGCGATGCACGCGGATCACACAACCCGCCGTGGAGAGGTCACAATCCGTGACCTCTCTAAATCCTTTGCGCTGAACGGCCAGCCTTTGCCCGTGCTGCGCAACTTGCAGCTTAAAATTGCCAGTGGCGAAAGCCTTGCTATCGTTGGCCCTTCAGGCTGTGGCAAGACCACGTTGTTGCGCATTCTGGCGGGGCTTGAACAGCCCGACGCGGGCCAAGTCTTGATTGACTGCCTGCCGATGCGCGGGATGGGGGCAGAGCGGGCGATCATCTTCCAAGAACCCCGCCTGTTGCCGTGGCTGACCGTGCTGGGCAACGTGGCCTTTGGCCTTGATGTGCAAGGCACCCCACCCGCCGAGGCCAAGGCGCGTGCGCGACATTACATCCGTCTGGTGGGCTTGGCCGACTTTGAAACCGCCTTCCCCCGCCAGCTTTCCGGCGGCATGGCCCAACGTGTGGGCATCGCCCGCGCCTTGACGGTGCAGCCCGAAATCCTGCTGCTGGACGAACCTTTGGGCGCATTGGATGCTATGACCAAGCTGATCATGCAAGAAGAACTGTCGCGCATCTGGCGCGAAGAGCAGGTGACGATGGTCTTGGTGACGCATGATCTGGAAGAAGCCATCTATCTGGCCGACCGCGTGCTGGTGCTGCCCAAAGAAAAGGGTGCCGTGGCGCGGTTGATCGAGGTCAACCTACCCCGCCCGCGCGAACGCAGCGACAACGACTTTGTCGCGATGCGGCGCAGATTGATGGCAGAGTTCGGGCTGTCACGGCCTGTGATGGGGTCAAACGTTGGGTTGTGATGGCGAATAGGCCAGCATGTTCTGACAATTGAGGATTTGCGGGCCTTTTGGCGGAACCCTAGACCTTGGGTTTACTTAAGCGAACAGAGTCCAAATGTGTGGAGCAGATTTGGTTGTGTTAGCCTCCTTGGAAATTGCTTTGTGTTGAAACACAGTTCAAAATCGAAACTTTCCAAGTTCTTCGGTATAAAATGGCTCAAGACGTGATATGAATTAGTAAGCTAGATTGGGGTCATCGCGATGCCTTCCTTAACTCAAAAACAAAACGCCTTCGCTTCACGTATCGCTGACGGCGAGACGCAGTCTGCTGCTTACCGCGCCTCATATGATGTGGCGCAGATGGATGATGCCACAGTCTGGTCAGAGGCATCGCGACTTGTCCGCCACCCACAGGTTGCTGCAAGGGTCGAGTTATTGAAGGCTGAGAAGGATCACATCCGGCGCAGCCTTGTCTTGGATCACGAAGAGGCAATTCTTGCCCAGTTGCAGCATGAGGCCTTCACGGCAAAGACAGATGGTGCGCGGATCAGGGCCTTAGAGCTGCTGGGTCGCCATGCAGGGATGTTTACTGAGCGGGTTGAGGTGGAACAGGTGGAGCGGTCTGTCAGCCAGATCGAGGCTGCCATCCGGCAAAGGCTTGAACGGATGGGTATTGCATAAATTTATGCCGATCACCAGTTTGCCCCTAGAAAGTTCAGTTGAACTTTTTTCCACGGGCATGTGATCTTGGACGCTGCCATAGGCAGCATTTATCGTTGGTCGAGGTGCCATCAACTACATCGTATCAAGGACTCATCCGTTGGCCTACCCGATGTGGTATACCTTAAACTGACACCCAAGTTGATTATGTCTCCGAAACCTGAGCTGCCAAAACAATGGGTGAACGCAGCCCAGCAAAGCGGATAGAATGGTTTTGGAACTCCCATGCCATAGGCGGCATCTTGGCGTACTGTTGGCCCTCCCATGGCCTCTATGGTGGCATGTCACGTTGGACTGTCGGTCAGCAACTAAGGGACAAGATGCCGATGCTTCTGACGGCAGGATCTCATGTTTTGACTTCTTCATGAAATGCAATCTGCCATCGGAGCAGTATTTGAAAAAAAAAAAAGCTGCGTCATCATCTACGTGTCGTATGAAACTTTCACAAGTTGGGAGGACGCCATCTGTTGCTTCTGGCGTTATGTCGAAGCGGTGGCAGCGGCCCCACGGGCCGATAAATGCCTCAGATGCCTCGGATTTGCCTCACCTTCAAAACAGATGTGAGGCGTGGCATAATATATACTTATCAGATACTTATATAGGCTTGCCTCAGATGCCTCACTTAAAACTATAAATTTTAGAAAAAGGAAAAGGACCAAAGGTCCTCTTCACCTGTTCACACCTTCGCGACTGGCCTCACCGGAAAATGTGAAAACATCTGAGGCATGTGAGGCATCCGAGGCAAATCGAACTAAGGCATTGATCTAACGATATATCATTTGCCTCAACTATGCCTCGGCTGAATTCTCTTGCCTCAGTCAGGTTCATTGGCCATGTTTCACTACATGTTCAAGCTCCTCTGCCCATTCTGTTTCAGTGCGCTTGGCCCACTTGCCATGGTCAGCCAGTGACATCACACGGACCTTTGTCTTATCCTTGGTGCGGATTTGGGCATTGCGGTGCTGCGCCCCAGCTTTCTTTGCCGCATTACGCAAAGATTTCACGCTACAGCGGTCACCCGTTGCTCTCCAATAGCAGAGCTTGAGCATCTCGGTGGTGATAACCTCGCCACCGAAATGGCCGTAAGGGTCTTCCAACGCGTCTGCCATCCACTGTTCAAGCTCACTACGGCCCGCCGCGATCATTGCTTGCTGAGCCGCTGTCATTGGTGGGCGTGCCTTGGGGTCAAACCCCTTCAGATCAACTTCATTGATCAAGTGATAGTGCAGCGCGGCCAAGCCGCCCCAGTCACGCCATTTGGCATAATCGTCATAGAACTGCGTCCCCATTGGTTCCCCTTTGATTTCTGCCACAAAGTAACGGCGATTATGGGTGTCGAGGTGTACAGCATCGTCATGGTTCGAGAGAAAGACGAAGCTCATGTGGTTATCGCTTTCATATTGCGACTGGTTCTTGATGTTGATCATAACCTTTGTGCTAGTGATAAGCCCTTTGAAGTGGTCTGCCTCTCTCCGATCTTTAGACCCTAAAACCTCCTCTCCGATGATAAGCAGCCGGTCTTTTGCCCAAGGGTTGAAAGCATTCAGCAAGTCCCTTTGTGTGATCACACC
>CANFSY010000144.1 GCA_947449875.1 Paracoccaceae bacterium | reverse complement strand
GGGGCCATATAGGGGGCTGTCACGCGGTCAAGCACCGCTTGGCGCACGGGGTTGCCCACAAGCGCGCCATCTACGCCGGCGGGCAAGGTGGTCGGCCATGTGCCGCAGGCCACCTGTGCCACGCGGCGGGCGAAGATCTGGTTGACCCGCCCCAAGACGCCGTTTTGTTCATGAATCATGCGCGGCAGTTGCAGCACGAAAGCCGCAACCAATGCGGGAATTGACGGATACCCGCCAAACCCCACCACAACCGAGGGCCTGTCCCAGATGCACCGCCCAACCGCAACGATCACCCCGCCCGCAATCTGAAACGGCACCAACAGCCGCGCCAAGATGCCGCCCCGCGCAAAGGTGCCCGACGAGATTACACTGCGTTCGACCTGTGCGGGAAAGCCGCCCGCATAGCGCGCGCCGCGTACATCGGTTGACAGGCGCACACGCCAGCCCTTGGCCACCATCGCCTCGGCCAAGGCTTGGGCGGGGAACATATGCCCTCCGGTGCCACCCGCCGCAATCAACAGATAAGGACGTTTGGCCATATCAGCGCCCCCGCCGGAACAAGTCGCTGATCTGCCCTTGCGGGCGAGAGCGCGTCAGCGCCAGCAGCATGCCCACCGTGATGCCCGCCGCAATCACCGAAGACCCGCCGTAAGAGACGAACGGCAGCGTCATCCCCTTGGCTGGCACCAACCGCACGGCCACCCCGATGTTGATCATGGCCTGCACCCCAAAGATGCAGGCAAGCCCCGTGCCCGCCAAGCGCACAAACGGATCGCGCTCTTTGGTCAACCGCAACAGCGATCGGATCACCACCGTGCCGTACAGCGCCAAGATCATCAGCACCAAGATCAGGCCATATTCTTCCGCAGCGACAGCAATGATAAAATCAGTATGCGCATCGGGCAGCGCCCATTTGACCTGCCCGTTGCCCACACCCACACCAAAAAAGCCGCCCTCTTGAATGGCGTTGGTGGCATAGCCGATCTGGCTGCGCGGATCGACCTCGGCGTTCAGATAGCCGTCGATGCGGCGGGCGAAGTGTTGCGAATTGTGATAGGCCGCAAAACCGCCCGCGCCGATGATGCCGAAGATCAGCGCGATCAGGGTCATTCTTGCCCCCGACACAAAGTAAATCACGCCCCAGCCAAAGATCACCAACATGGTTTGGCCAAAGTCGGGCTGGCTGGCCAAAAAGCCCACAATCACCAGCAAAAGCCCAAAAGAGATCGCCTTGCCCGGCGGGCCGGCGACCTCGGTTGCGGCGGCCATGAACCACGCGGTGATGATGATGAAGCCGGGTTTCAGAAATTCCGACGGCTGGAAGGACACAAAGCCCAAAGAATACCAGCGCACGGCCCCCTTGCCAAAGTCGGTGCCCAAGACGGGCAGGCAGATCAGCGCCCCAAAGGCCAAAGCAAAGCCCAACACCCCAACGCGCCGGATGGCATCGGGCGACAACAAGGAAAACGCCATCATCGTGATCAAGGCCAAGGCCCCATAAACCGCCTCGCGCTGCACATAATAAAACGGCGCGAAGCCGTTCTTCGCCGCCAAAGGCACCGAAGCCGCAAGACCCAGCAGCAATCCGATGCCAAACAGCAGCAAGATCGCCGTTAAGGACCATTTGTCGATGGTGCGCCACCAACGCGGAAGGACCGGCTCTTGCACCCGTGCGGGCATAGAGCCGTAAACCATTTCTGTCATAGAACGCCTGCTTGCCTGACTGCCCAGATGTCCAAGTTGATCCCGGATCACTTGCAAGACTATCCCAGATGTCGGGGTCTGGCTAGACAGATTTGCAACCGGAAGGAAGGTTCAGTCCATTCGGTCAACGGCACAGACCAAAGCTTTACTTCGGATGTTTGGCCAAGAGTGCCAAACGCCGGTCAAGGCTTGCTTGTGGCCAATAGGCCTTGCGGTCGTAATATTCTGGCAGGATAGGCAGGGTGGGCGCTAAGTCCACCCAAGGCTGCTTGGTCGAGGTGAAGATGTGGATATCGGGCGGGCAGGTCGCCGGATCCTTCAGCGTGCCCACGCGCACAAAGGCCATCAGCCGCGCGGCCCCCGCATAATGGCTGTAAAGTGCCACTTTACAGCTGGGGCAGCGGGCGATGATCTGGCCTTTGCCAGAGTTGGACGGGGTGATCACCTCTTCCACCTGCCCTTGCACCTGCAAGAATTCGGTTTCGATCATGGCGTTCAGCGCAAAGGCGCTGCCGGTTTCGCGCTGGCACCATGTGCAGTGGCAGCAATGGGTGAACAGCGGGCTTTGGGTCAGGCGGTAGCTGACTGCGCCGCAGGTGCATTGGCCGTCCATCTCAGTCTCCGATCAGGGCGCGGACAAGGGCTGTAAAATCCTCGCCACGTTTTTCGAAATTGGGGTATTGGTCGAAAGAGGCTGCGGCGGGGGAAAGCAGCACCACCTCGCCCTCTTGCGCGTCGGCTGCGGCTTGGGCCACAGCGCGCGCCATCGTTTCACAGAGTTCATAGGGCAGATCGCCCAGATCTTGGGCGAAGTCTTGGGCGGATTGGCCGATAAGATAGGCCTTTTGCACCGATCTCAAAGAGGGGATCAGCCCTTTGATCCCGCCCTCTTTGCCCAGACCGCCGGCGATCCAGCGGATTTTGGGATAAGATTGCAGCGCCTTGGCGGCGCTGTCGGCATTGGTGGCCTTGCTGTCGTTGATAAAGCGCACCCCGCCGCGTTGGCCGATCACTTGGGCGCGGTGGGCCAACCCTACAAAGCTGTGCAATGCTGCCTCAACCTGCTTGGGAGAAAATCCCAGCGTGCGGCAGGCGGCATAAGCGCAGCAGGCGTTTTGATGGTTATGCGCGCCTTGCAGGCCCGCAACCTCGCGCAGGTCAATCGAGGCCGCTTGTTTGCCCCGCCGCCATTCGGACAAAAACCCCTTGCGGGCAAAGACTGTCCAGCCGAACCCATCCAGCTTTTGGCCCGAGGATATGCGGATCACCCGATCATCCCCCGCCCCTTCGGCCATCTGGTTGGCCAGATAGCGGCCCTCGGCCTCGTCCACGCCGATGATGGCGCGGTCGGGGCCGCCTTCGGCAAACAGGCGGCGCTTGGCGGCGAAATAGCCGCCCATGCCGTTGTGACGATCCAGATGATCCGCCGACAGGTTGGTAAAGATTGCCACATCCGGGGTCAGGCATCGCGCAAGGTCGGTTTGATACGACGACAGTTCCAGCACGATCACTTCGCCGTCGCAGGCAGGGTTCAGATCCAAAACGCCGCGCCCGATATTGCCGCCCATCTGGGTGGGGCGGCCGCAGTCTTCTAAGATATGGTGGATCAGGGCCGTGGTGGTCGACTTGCCGTTTGATCCGGTCACGCAGATCACACGGGGGGCGGTTTCGAAATTGTCCCAGTCGGCTGTGGCATAGCTGCGAAAGAACAGGCCGATGTCGTTGTCAACCGGAATGCCCAGCGCCATCGCCCGTGCGATGATCGGGTGGGGCGCAGGGTACAGGTGGGGGATGCCGGGGCTGGTGATCAGCGCGGCCACCCCGTCGAGGGCTGCGGCGCGCGACAGGTCTGTTAGGGCAAAGCCTTCGGCTTCGGCCTTGGCACGGGCTTCGGCAGAGTCGTCCCATAAGAGCGGCTCTGCCCCGCCTGCCGTGAGCGCGGCGGCGGTGGCAAGGCCCGATCGGCCAAGGCCCAACACGGCCACCTTGTGCCCTTTGTAGCCAATGACTGGAATCATCCCCGCCCCCTTGTGTGCAGCGGCGACCATGCCCGAAGGCGGGCCCTATCTGCAAGGCTTGACGCGGGATGACGCGGCGGCGAGGGTTGCGCGAACATTGGAGATCGCCATGACCATCGAAATTCGCCCCCTGCAAACCGCTGACCGCGCCGTGTGGGAAGAGCTGTTTGACGCCTACGGTGCCTTTTACAAAACCACGACCACAGCCGAAGGCAAGCAAGCAACGTGGGAGTGGATTTTCTCCGACGAGGACTTTTGGGCCGACCTTGCCCTGCATGACGGGAAAGTGGTGGGCCTGTGCCAGTACCAGCTGATGCACCGCTCGCTTTCTGGTGCAAAGGTTGTCTACCTGTCAGACCTATACGTGCGCCCCGACCAGCGCGGCGCGGGCATCGGGCGGGCGATGATCGACCATGTGATGGGCTTTGCCAAAGCGCAGGGTTTCACCAACGTGCGCTGGCTGACGCAAGAGTTCAACTATGCAGGCCGCAGGCTGTATGACACCTATCGCCCGAAATCGGATTTCATCCTGTATTCCGTTCCGGTCGAGGGCTGATCCCCCGCCCTACCAAGCCGCCACGTCTCGCTGGCGGAAAAAGCCGCCCGTCGGGCCATCGTCGGGCAACAGCGCCAGCCACAGCGGCGTGTCGGCCCCCTGCTCTACCGTGACAGGGGCAGTGGGGCCGCCCATGCGCGTGGCGACCCAGCCCGGATCGCAGCAGTTGATCTTCACCCCCGCCGGCAGATCGCGCACCAGCACCCGCGTCAGCGCGTTAAGCGACGCTTTGGCCACGGAATAGGCCCCCGGCCCCTGAAGGCCACGTTCATGCGCGCCAAGACTGGACGACAGGTTCACAATCCGCCCCCAGCCTGTGCGCCGCCAATGCGGCGAGTTCAGGCGGATCAGGTCCAGCGGGGCGGCCACCATCACCTCCATCGCCTCGTCGAAGTCTGACCCTTTGTCGAGCAGCGAGACATCTTTCAAAATGCCTGCATTGTTGACCAAAATATCCCAGCCGCCCGATTTGGCGTAAGAGTCAAAATAGCTGTCGGGGTTCAAAAGGTCGATCTTGGCAAAGCGGCAGCCCAAAGCCCCAGCGGCCGTGCGCCCCTCGTCTTCGGACCGAGCGCCAATGGTGACGGCGACACCTTGGGCGATCAGCCCGCGTGATATTTCAAGCCCGATGCCGCGATTGCCGCCGGTGACAAGAGCTGTGGGGTGTAAAGGGCGTGCCATCAGAGGCCTTTCATATGGGCTGCGACGATCTCATCAAAGCTGGTTTCGGCGACAAAGCCCAAAGCATGCGCACGGGCGGTGTCAAAATCGCACGGCCATGTGGCCACGATCCGGGCGATGGTTTCATCGGGAACATGGCTGATCAGATCGACCGCCTTTTGCCCTGCAACACGGCGCAAAGCTTCGATTTCTTCCGCCACGGTGGCCGACAAGCCGGGCATTGACAGCGCACGGCGATCCCCCAAAAGCGCCAAATCCAGCGTCAACGCGTGGCGAAAAAAGCCCACCGCCGCGCCGGGGCTGGCGAACCAGTGGCGCACCGTGTCGGCGACGGGCAGGATCGCGGGTTTGCCCGCCAAAGGCTCGCGGATGATGTTGGAAAAAAAGCCCGAGGCGGCTTTGTTGGGCAGGCCGGGGCGCACGCAGATCGTGGGCAGGCGGATCGAGATACCGTCGATGAACCCCCGCCGTGTGTAATCGGAAATCAACAGCTCGGTGATGGCCTTTTGCGTGCCGTAAGATGTGCGCGGCGTGGTGAAGAAATCGTCAGGGATCTTGGCTGGAAAGGGTGCCCCAAAGACGGCGATGGACGAGGCAAAGATCACCTTGGGCACATAGCCCGGTGTGGCGCGGATGGCTTCCAGCAGGGCACGGGTGGAATCGAGGTTGGTGGCATAGCCCTTGTCAAAATCGGCCTCGGCCTCTCCCGACACGATCGCGGCAAGGTGGATGATGGCATCCGGCCGCCCTGCAATCAGGCTGGGGGCGGCGGCAGCGGTCAGGTCCAGCGTCAGGCCGGTGGCATTGGGCAAGACGGGGGGTGGCACCACATCGGCCAGTGTCAGGCGGTGGCCGTCCGCTGACAAAGACTGCGCCAGTTTGCGGCCAATCATGCCCGCAGCACCTAGGATGAGAATATGCATGAAGCCCCCCGTGTTTGCGCCACGATGGCGCAACTGGGTCAGCAG
>CANFSY010000143.1 GCA_947449875.1 Paracoccaceae bacterium | reverse complement strand
TCTTGCGCTTTGGCGATATTGTCGTGCATGGCACCGAGACGATCCGCGAAGATCGGGTGCGCAAGATCGCGGGCCTGCCAACCGGCAAACGCTTCTCTCCTGCTGAGGAGGCGCGGGTGGCGGAGCGGTTGCGGCGCAGCGGTGTCTTCTCCTCGGTCACGCTCTCCGAGGATGAGGCGCTGACCAGCCCGGACCTTCTGGGCATCACGCTGGACCTGGTGGAGGCCAAACGCCACCGCTACAGCTTTGGCGCCGAGTTTGCGACGAAGGACGGGTTGGGCCTGAACGGAAGCTGGCTGAACCGCAACCTTCTGGGCGGCGGCGAGCGGTTTGAGGTGACAGGGGCCATCACCAACCTGGCGGCCGCGAGCAGTGGCATCGACTATTCCCTGGGCGTGACGCTGGACCGGCCCGCTACACCGGGGGCGGATACGACGCTGAACCTGTCTGCGGGCTTCACCCACAAGGACGAAGAAGACTACAAGGCCAATACCCTGACGACCGGCGTGGGTTTTACCCATTACTTCAGCAGCGAGCTGACGGCGCGGGCAGCGGTCAGCTATGCGATCACCAAAGGGCGCGATGCGGCGGGGGATTTCCTGTATCCGAGCCTCGCCTTGCCCATGGGCGTCACCTGGGACCGGCGTGACAACAAGACCGATGCGACCAAGCTGTTTTATCTGGATGTCACCGCCAAGCCTTTCTTCGGCTTTGGCGCGACCGACACCGGCCTGCGGCTGACCTTCGACGGCCGCGGCTACAAGAGCTTTGGCGAGAAGAACGCGGTGGTCCTGGCCGGACGCCTTCAGGGTGGCGCCGTGCTGGGTGCCTCGGCCCTGGGCACGCCGCGCACCGATCTGTTCTACTCGGGCGGCGGCGGGACGGTGCGAGGGCAGAAGTATCAGTCGCTGGGTGTGACGGTGATGGACGGCGGTACGCCGGTGCAGATCGGCGGGACGACGTTTGTCGCAGCTTCGCTGGAGGCGCGGGTCAAGGTGACAGAGTCCATCGGCGTGGTGGGGTTTCTTGATGCAGGATCCGTGGGTCTGGGCAGCCTTTCGGGGGAATGGCAGGCGGGCGCAGGTCTGGGCCTGCGCTATGCGACGGGGGTCGGACCGGTTCGCCTGGATGTGGCGCTGCCGGTGCATGGCAACATCGGATCAGGGTTGCAGGTTTACATCGGTTTGGGACAGGCCTTCTGATGCGGAAACTTCTGGCGCTTTTCTTGTGTCTGCTGCCCTTTCAGGCCCTCGCCGATGCGGCAGAGGACAAGGGCTACATCACCTCCTGGCTGGAAGAGAACCTCTCCGGCGCGGGGCGAAAGATCACGATCGACGGGTTTCAGGGCGCGCTCTCCTCGCAGGCCAGCCTGACGCAGCTGACCATCGCGGATGACACGGGCATCTGGCTGACCCTGAAGGATGTGACGCTTGACTGGAGCCAATCGGCGCTTTTCTCTGGCGAAATCGCCATCACGCAGCTTTCGGCGGGCGAGATTGATCTGGAGCGTCTACCCGTCGCGGACCCGGCAACCAGCCTGCCAACCCCGGAGGCGACGCCCTTCAACCTGACCCTGCCGGAGATTCCGGTCGCAATCTCCATCAAGGGGATCGCGGCGCGCAAGATCGTTCTGGGCAAGACCGTCCTTGGTCAGCCGGTGGAAGCCAGCCTGAGCGCCGAGATGACTCTCTCAGGCGGCGAGGGAGCGGCGCAGCTCGATCTGGTGCGGGCGGGGGCGACGGGCGGCCATGTCACGCTGCGGGCGGGCTTTTCCAATGCGACGCAGGTCCTGTCGCTGTCGCTGGACGCAGCCGAGGATGCGGGCGGCATCGCGGCCAGCCTGCTGGGGGTGCCGGGCGTGCCGGCCACAGCCCTGAAGATCGACGGCAGCGGACCTCTGTCGGATTTCGCAGCCAAGGTCGATCTGGCCACCGATGGCACAACGCGTCTGGCCGGACAGGTGGTTCTGAAGGATGACGGCGCGGGCAACCGCAGCTTCGAGGCGGACCTGGGTGGCGATCCGACCCCGGTCTTCCTGCCGGATTACGCTGACTTCTTCGGGCCAAATGTCGCGCTTCAGGTCAAGGGGGCACAGGCGGCCTCGGGCGCGTTGCGGCTGGACAGTTTGTCGGTGCAGTCGCAGGCGCTGCAGCTTTCGGGCGATTTGGCGCTGGCCCCGGATGGCCAGCCCGAGCGCCTGAACCTGACGGGAGCCCTGGGTCTGGCAAAGGGGAATGTGACGCTGCCGGTCGCCTCGACCGAGCCGATCACGGTGGGGCGGGCCGATCTGACGCTGCGTTATGACCGGGCCGAGGGGCCGCTGTGGCACTTCGCCTCGACCGTCAACGGCTTGGACACCGGCAGCTTTGCGGCCGGCGCGGTGACGCTCTCGGCAGAGGGGCAACTTGAGGATCAGCTGTTCAACGGCACGGCGCAGTTTGCGGCGCAGGGTCTGGCACCCCGCGATGCGGGTCTGGCGCAGGCCCTTGGCGATGCGGTGACCGGGCTTGCGGATTTCAACTGGAACAAGGCGACCTCGGCGCTGGAAGTGTCGAACCTTTCGCTGACGGCGCCAGGCTATGCCGTGCAGACCAAGGGCACGATCGGCGGAATGGGCACGCTGACGGGCAGCGTCGCCGGGCATTATGACGACCTGTCGCGCCTGTCGGTCCTGACGGGGCGGGCGCTGAAAGGCGCGCTGCGCTTCGATGTTGCGGGCTCGGCCGAGCCCTTGAGCGGGGCCTTTGATCTGACCGGTCGTCTGGCGGGCACGGGTCTTGCGGCGGGCGTGGCCGAGGTGGATCGCCTGCTGGCGGGCCAATCGACCGTGTCGGTCTCGGCGCGGCGGGACGAGACGGGGACGGTGCTGCGGGCATTCTCGTTGCAGGCCGGGGGGTTGACCGCGGACCTGACGGGAACGCTGGCCAGTGCGGGCAGCGATCTGAGCGGCCGCGTGAGCTTTGCCGATCTGTCCGTGCTCGGCGCAGGCTATCGCGGCAGCCTGTCGGGCGAGGGTCGGTTTGAGGGCACGCTGACCAAGGGCGATCTGACGGCGACCGCCAAGGGCGAGGGGCTGGCCATGGGCCAGCCACAGGTCGACGGCTTGCTGAAGGGCACCACGGCGCTGGCGGTGGAGACGGGTTTTTCAGACGGTGTGGCGACGCTGCGCAAGGCCGAGGTTGCAAGCGCGCAAGGCAAGGTCTCGCTTCTGGGCACCGCCTCGGCAGACGCGAGCGCTTTGACGGCGGTGCTGGACCTGCCGGACCTTTCGGTATTGGGAGCCGGGTTCAAGGGCGGCATTGCGGGCAAGGCAGCCTTCACAGGCAAGGCCGATGCCGGGCGTGTGACGCTGGATGTGACGGCCAAGGGCCTGGAGATCGGCCAAGCAGAGGCGGACAAGTTGTTGCGCGGCACGGCGCAGGTCAGCGCCGATCTGGCTTTGACCCCGGATGGGGTGCAGGTCACCTCGGCCAAGGTGACGACGCCGCAACTGACCGCGCAGGCCACCGGCCAGGTTGCGGGGGCGGTGCAGAAGATCGCGCTGACGGCACGGCTGGCCAATCTGGCGCTGCTGTATCCGCAATTCCCGGGGGCGCTGACCGTCAGCGGCTCGGCCGAGATGGGCGACGCAGGCACTCGGCTGGACATTGCGGCCAAGGGACCGGGACAGATCGACGCCAAGGTCACCGGCACCCTTGCGCCGGGCTTTGGCAAAGCCGATCTGCGGTTGACCGGCTCTGCCACGGCGGCGCTGGCCAATGCGGTGATCGCACCGCGCACGGTGGAGGGCGGCCTCCGCTTCGATCTGCGGCTGAACGGACCTTTGGCCCTGTCCTCGATGTCGGGCCCGGTGACGCTGACAGGCGGGCGATTGGCAGACCCTTCGCTGAGTTTCGCGCTGAAGGATATTGCTGCCAAGGCCATACTGGGTGGCGGCCGAGTTGCGCTGGACATGACGAGCGCGCTGTCCACTGGCGGCAAGATCGCCGTCAGCGGCGGAGTTGGCCTGACTGCACCCTATGTCGCGGATATCGCGGTGCGGCTGGATCAGGCGATCCTGAAGGACCCTCAGCTTTACACCACCAAGGCCAACGGCACGGTGACCTTCAAGGGCCCGGCCACAGGCGGCGCGCAGATTTCCGGCGCGATAGCGCTGGGCAAGACCGAACTGCGCATCCCCTCCACCGGGTTTGGCGCCGATGGCGGGCTGCCCGGGCTGAAACATGTGCGCGACAGCGGGGCGGTGGCCGCCACCCGTGCGCGGGCCGGCGTGGGCGTGGAGGCGGGCGGCGGCGCTTCGGGTCCGGCTTTTGGGCTTAACCTGACGATTTCCGCGCCGAATCAGGTCTTTATCCGGGGCCGGGGGCTGGACGCCGAACTTGGCGGCGCATTGATCCTGCGCGGAACGACAGCAGCGATTGCCCCTTCGGGCGCGTTCAACCTGATCCGCGGCAGGCTGGATATCCTCGGCAAGCGACTGGTCCTGTCGGAGGTGACGTTGCAGATGCAGGGGGCGCTTGTGCCCTATGTGCATGTCCTCGCCTCGATCGAGGGGGATGGAATCACCTCCTCGGTCCAGATCGAGGGAGATGCGGGCAATCCGGCCGTGACCTTCGTGTCCAACCCGGAACTGCCGCAAGAGGAGGTTCTGGCGCATATCCTGTTCAACCGGGGCCTGTCGTCGATCAGCGGCTTTCAGGCGGCGCAACTGGCGGCTGCGGTGGCCACGCTGGCGGGCAGCGGCGGCGAGGGCGTGCTGGGCAACATCCGCGCCAAAACCGGGCTCGACAACCTGGATGTGCAGGCCGATGCCACCGGGAATACGTCGGTCACGGCGGGCAAGTATCTGAGCGAGAAAACCTATACCGAGGTCACGGTGGATCAGGCGGGCAAAAGCTCCATCAGCCTGAACTATGACGTGTCCGGCCATATCACCCTGAAGGGCCGGGTCGATTCGGAAGGAAACTCGGGCGTTGGGGTGTTCCTGAAGAAGGACTACTAGGGGCGGCGTCGATGGATCTCGGCATCCACTGCAGCGCCGAGCAGCACGGTATAGGCGCTGACGTAAAGCCAGATCAGCAAGACGACGACGGCGCCGATCGTGCCATAGATGCGGTTGTAGGACGGGAAATTCGCCAGATAGAGCATGAAGCCCCGCGCCGCGATGGCCCACAGCACCACGGCGACCAACAGTCCCCAGCTGAAGAAGGGTGGCAGCGTCTTGTCGTGATTGGGCCCGTAGCGATAGGCGATCCCGACGGAAAGCACGACCAGCACCACGCCCAGCGCCAGGTTGGCACGGTGCAGCAGCACCGCATCATCCCCCGGCAGGGGCAATAGCCCGATGACCAGAGGGGCCACCACGGTCACCAGCATCGCCGCCAGCGCCAGCCCGATCAGCGCTACAGTCAGCAGCATGGCGCGCACCTGATGGTGCCCGCCGCCGCGGTTGGGAAGCTGATGGATCGCATTCAGCCCGCGAATCAATGCAGCGACTCCGGCCCGGGCGGACCAAAGCGCGAAAAGCGTGGACAGGATCGTGGCCCAACCCAGTTGCGAGCCGCGCACGGCCAGCAGCGCCTCAACCTGGGTCTGCACGAGGCTCAGCGCATCTGGCGGCAAAAAGCCCTTCAGAAGCTCGACCTGGGTCTGGATCACGGAGGGGTCGTTGACCGTGCCATAAATCGCTATCACGGCGGCGGTGGCCGGAAACAGCGCCAGAAAGCCGAAGAAGGCAACACCCGCAGAGATCAGGTCAAGCTCGGCCTGCTCGGCCCGCCGATAAAGCCGCAAAGCCGCGGCGATCCAGCTTGGGGGCAGCGGTATCCGTCGCACGTTCACCCCGTCCTGAGCACCATAGAAAGCCAAACGGGCCCGCCAGCAAGGCGGACCCGTTTCTGTTTGTTACCCCATGCCTGGCGAGAAGCCAAGGATCAGTGGGTGGTCTTGGTGCTGCC
>CANFSY010000142.1 GCA_947449875.1 Paracoccaceae bacterium | reverse complement strand
GTTTGGTCCATGGCACGCTCCTTTAGATTTGGGCCTTCATCGCCCACACACGGCCCCCCAAGCCTTGACCTGTAGCAAACCGCGCCGATTTAACCTTGGCGCTGGCCGTAATACAGCCCCACGACATGCTCGGCCTGCGCAAAGAACAACCAGCGCGACGCGAGCGCCCCTAACAGGTGGATCAGGGCCGCCAGCGCAAAAGTCAGCGGATGGGCGGGCAAAGCGGCGATAAGCAGCGCGGGCACCACGGCACCCAAGCCAAAAGCCATCGGCCACAGACGCGTGACATGTTTGCGCGCGACCACATAGATCATCTCGCGCATCAGGTAATTGGGGCTGGTGTGGGGCTGTTCAAAGACGGATGGAGCGCCCACTCGATCCAAGCCCGTGGCCTTGCCCAAGGTCTGGCCGCGCTTGGCAAAGGCGACATCGCCCTTGGTCTTATGGGCGTAAAGCGCCAAGATCAGGGCGACGCATCCGATCAGCGCGGGCAAGACTTGGCCGGCCAGAAGGGCACCGCCGGTCAGTTCAAACGACAAGAACATCACCGGCACCGTCCAATTGTTCCAGCGCGGCACGGCGGCGATTTGGGCGTAGATCATCGAGGTGGTGAAAACCGTTCCAAAACAGGCCACAGCGCCGATCAGGCCGCATAGGCGCGGCCAGCCAAGGCCCAGCCAGTCGGACAGCGCCACAGGGGCCAGAAGCAAAAGTGTCAGCACGGCGGCCCAAGCCTCGCGGCTGAGCCACGAGGTTTGCCATTGCGTAAAGGCGCGCAGCGCGCGTTGCGGGTTGCCAAGGTGAAAGGTTGCCGCAGACAGCCCACCCACCGCCAAGCCGTAGCCAAGGCCCCAGTGGAAAAACGCCACCCAACCCGCAGGCTGCACAAATCCCGCGCCCAAAAAGGCCAAAAGGCCAAAGCCCATACCCGACAGGACGGTGAACAGAATAACAGACGGGGCCGGAGTCATCCCAATTTTCCCAATACTTTGTCCAGCCATCCGGCAAAGCCCGTGGCTTGAATGTCTAACAGCGGGGCCAAAAGGCTGGCCTCTTGCGGGATGTCTTTCTTGCGGGGGGGCAGGTATTTGTTGGTGGGCTTGGTCTTCAGGTCTGGCATCAGATCATAGCCACCGCGTTCGGCCACCAGTTTGGACACGTTGCTGTCAGGGTCGGCAAAGTCGCCAAAGTGGCGCGCCCCCGTCGGGCAGGTGCGCACGCAGGCGGGTTCGCGGTCTTCCTCGGGCAGGTTTTCGTTATAGATGCGGTCAACGCACAGGGTGCATTTTTTCATCACACCTGCCGCCTGATCCAACTCGCGCGCGCCGTAGGGGCAGGCCCAAGCGCATAGACCGCAGCCGATGCAGGCGTCTTCGTTGACCAGAACAATCCCGTCCTCGGTGCGTTTGTAGCTGGCCCCGGTGGGGCAGACGGTCACACAGGGCGCATCCTCGCAGTGCAGGCACGAGCGGGGGAAGTTGATGATTTGCGCCGCGCCAATATCGGGCTGAACCTGATAGCTGTGCACGCGGTTCAAGAAGGTGCCGGACGGGTCGGCGCCGTAGGGGTTTTGATCGGACAGCGCGGCCCCGTAGCCCTGATCGTTCCAGCCCTTGCACGCCGTCACGCAGGCCTGACAGCCCACGCAGGTGTCAAGATCAATCGCCAGACCCAGTTTCTTGTCGGTATGGGTAGGAAGCTGGGTCATGCGCGGTCCTTTCCTTGCGGCACCACACGCGGGAGGGGGGCGAAATCGGGCGTGGCATGGTCTTTTGGCCCGACATTTTCGATCCGCACACGCAGGTCAAACCATGCCGCTTGGCCTGTCACGGGATCAGAATTGGAATAGCGCATTCCGTCGCCCTTTTCGGGCAGAAGTTCCGAGATCAGGTGGTTGAGCAAAAAGCCCTGATTGGCCTCGGGGGCATCGTCGCCCAAAGCCCAAGCGCCCTTGCGCTTGCCAATCGCGTTCCATGTCCAGACCGTGTTTTCATTCAACGCCGCCATATGCGCCACGGGCACCGTGATGCCGCCATTGGGCGAAGACACCCGTGCGTAATCGCCGTCTTTGAAGCCTTCGGCTTCCCAAATCTTGGTCGGCACATACAGAAAATTGCGCCCCCTGATCTGGCGCAGCCAAGCGTTCTGGCTGCCCCAGGAATGGTACATATCCATCGGCCGCTGGGTCAGCGCGTGCACAGGATAGCCCCAGCCCGACGCTTCTTGATCGCCAAAGGGCGGGTACCAGACGGGCAAAGGGTCCATCGCTTGGATCAACCGTGCGCGCAGATGATCGGGCGGCTGGATCGGGCCATGGCCTTCGGCGGCCAGTTGGAATTTGCGCATCGGTTCGGACCAGATGTTGAAAAGATAGGGCTGCGGGCTTTCGTAGAACGAGGTTTGCACCGCCCAATTCTGGTACTCCATGTTCCAAGGCTTGAAGAACCGCCCCTCTTGCGGGACATGCGCCTGATAAAAGCCGCCGTTTTCGATATAGGCGGCGATTTGGGCGGGGTTGGCATCGCCCCTGCCCTCTTGATCGCCGTCTGCGCCGCGAAAGCCGATCAAGGGGCCAACGCCCGGGCGGCGGATGTGGTTTTGGATGTAATCGGCGTAGTCTTTGAACTTGGCACTGCCATCGGGGTTGACCATGGGGGCCAGCCCCAGCCTTACGCCAAGATCCAGCAGCACCGATTGAAAGCCGCGCACATCGCGGTCAGGTTCTGTCACGGGCCAGCGGATGCTGTCGCCTGCGGCGTCAGGCTCGCTGATCGGGCGATCCAGCAGGCTGATGCAGTCGTGACGTTCCAGATAGGTCGTATCGGGCAGGATCAGGTCGGCATAGGCCACCATTTCTGACGCATAGGCATCGGAATAGATGATACGCGGGATGATATACGCACCATCTGCATCTTTATCGGTCAGCATTTCCATGACCTTCGTCGTGTTCATCGACGAATTCCACGCCATATTGGCCATGTATAAAAATAGCGTGTCGATGCGGTAGGGGTCGCCCGCATGGGCGTTGGGGATCAGCATATGCATCAGGCCATGGGCGGAAAACGGGTTTTCCCATGTAAACGCCTTGTCAATGCGGGCGGGGGTGCCGTCGTCTTTCAGCGCCAACTGTTCGGGGCCGCGCACATAGCCCAGATGCGGGCCAGAAAGCGGCTTGCCGGGGGCGGTGACGAAATGGGGGGTGGGGTGGGCCTCGACCGGTTTGGGATAGGGCGGTTTGAAGCGGTAGCCGCCGGGGGTTTCGACCGTGCCCAGAACGATCTGCAACAGATGCAAAGCGCGGGCGGTTTGAAAGCCGTTGGAATGGGCAGAAATGCCGCGCATGGCGTGAAAAGACACGGGACGGCCCAGCATGGTGTCATGGGTGTCGCCGCGAAAATCGGTCCAAGGCTGTTTGATCTCAATCGCTTGGTTAAAGGCCACATCGGCCAGCTCCGCCGCCAAGGCGCGGATGCGCGCGGCAGGAATGCCGCAGCGGGTGGCCACAGCCTCGGGCGCGTAGTCGGGCGACAAGTAACGCTCGGCCATGTGTTGAAACACCGTGCGGTGGCCTTGCCATGTGGCCCCAAGGTCAGGCTGCACGCCTTTGCCATCCCACGGCGCGGGCGCGCCCGTGCGCTTGTCGATCACAAAGGGCTGGCTTTCGGCATTCTTCAGGATCAGGCCCTTTTCGGGGCCTTCGGTGGCGTTGACCAGCAAAGGCGCGTTGGTCCAGCGGGCCAGATAGTCCAGATCGACCTTGCCCGCCTGCAACAGGCAATGCAGCAGCGACAAGATCAGCAGCCCATCAGTGCCCGGCGTGATGCCGTACCAGTCATCTGCAATGGCGTTATAACCCGTTCTGATCGGATTAACCCCGATAACCCGCGCCCCGCGCGCTTTGAGCTTGCCCAGACCCATCTTGATCGGGTTGGAATCGTGATCTTCGGCCACGCCGAACATGACAAACAGCTTGGTGCGGTCCCAATCGGGCTGGCCGAATTCCCAAAAGGCCCCGCCGATGGTGTAAATCCCGCCCGCTGCCATGTTGACGCTGCAAAAGCCGCCGTGGGCGGCGTAGTTGGGCGTCCCGAACGCCTGCGCCCACCAGCCGGTGAAGGATTGGCTTTGGTCGCGGCCCGTGAAAAAGGCCAGCTTTTCCGGCGCGGTTTCGCGCAGGGGTTTCATCCAAGACACCGCCAGGTCCAGCGCCTCGTCCCACGAGATCGGCTCGAACGCGCCTGATCCGCGCGGGCCGACACGCCGCAAAGGCTGTTGCAAGCGGCTGGGGGCTGTGACCTGCATGATGCCAGATGCGCCCTTGGCACACAGCACGCCCTTGTTAACGGGATGGTCGCGGTTGCCCTCGATATAGCTGACTTTGCCGGATTTGAGATGCACGTTGATGCCGCAGCGGCACGCGCACATGTAACAGGTCGTCTTGCGCACCTCATCGGAAACGGCGGGGCTGGTGTTTATCACAGGCGCGTTCATGGCCGTCCTTTACGATCTGCACTTGGGGAATGGTATCGTGAGAACTTGCCGCTTTGCTAGGCCGTTTTCCCGAAAATCATCCCGAACTTGGAATTTCATCACCCTGCCCTCAGGGCCATCGCATCAAGGGCAATTTGCTTTTCCTCTTGCGCAGGCACGACCACGGCGCGCGGGGCCCCTGCCCAAGCCAGCCCTTGGGCGATGCGGTCGCGCACCACGGTGTCATTCTCGCCAATGCCGCCGGTAAAGGCCAACAGGTCCACCCCGCCCATGGCCGCGATCATCGCGCCTGCATGGCGGATTGCCCAATAGACAAAGTGGTCAATCGCAAAGCGCGCCTCGGGCGAGGGATCGTCATGAAGGGCCCGCATATCCGCCACACCGCCCAAACCAAGCAGCCCCGAGGCGCGGTTCAAAATCTGCCCTGCTACGTCTATCCCATGCACCTCGGCCAGTTTCAGCACCGCGTTGGCGTCGATATCGCCGCTGCGCGTGCCCATCGTCAGGCCCGAGACGGGCGAATAGCCCATCGTTGTCGCAACCGAGCACCCGTTCAATATAGCACACAGCGAGGCCCCGTTGCCCAGATGCAACCCCAGCACACGCGGCGGCAAATCCCCGCCTGCGGACAGGTTGCGCACCAGACTGGCGTAGCTGATCCCGTGAAAGCCATAGCGCCGCAGGCCCAGATCGCTGGCCGAAGCGGGCAAGGCATAGCGGGTCGCCTCATCAGGGTTGGTGGCGTGAAAGCCTGTGTCAAAGCTGGCATATTGCGGCAGGTCGGGGGCAAGGCGGGCCAAAGCCTCGATCGCCATCAGGTTGGCGGGGTTGTGCAGCGGGGCGAGGGGGATACAGGCGCGAATGCCCTCCAAGACGGCAGGTGTCACGCGCAGCGTGTTGGTCAGGCCCCGCCCGCCATGCACCACGCGGTGGGCAGCCCCCGTCAATTGGGCAGGGGTCAGGGCCATATCGGCCAGCCCTTGTTCCAAAGCCGCCAGATGGGTCGCAGCCCCCCCCGTGCCGATCCGCTCGGCCCGCGCCTGCGCCACTTGGGCAAGGCCCGCGTCAAACACCGCCAGTTTGAGCGAGGACGATCCGGCATTGACGACCAGCAGCATTCACAGCACCGATTTCAGCAAACCAAGGGCCGCCAGCCCCGCCAAAAGCAAAATGGCAAAGCGGCGAAAATCTTGCGGGTCGGTGCGCAGAAAATGGCGGCTTCCCAGCCAGTTTGCTAAAACCACCAGCGGCAGGCCGATCAGGCCGATCCACAGCGTGTCCCATGTCACCATGCCACCCCACCAGTAAATCGGCGTGGAATACAGGTCGAGCAGCGGGAAATAGGCCACCAAGGTTGCCCGAAACACCGCAGGCGACATGGCTTGGGCGGCAAAGAACGCCGCAACCGGCAGCCCGCCCATACCCGGCGCATTGGCCAAGCCCGACACCAGCCCCGCGCCCAGATTGGCCAAGGGGCCAACCGTGCCGCGCAGCTTCCAGCCTGCCAGCAAAATCAGGCTCATCGTCAAGACATACGCCGAAATCACCCCCCGCGCCGCGTCTTCGGAAATCGAGGTCAGCGCCCAGATGCCAAGCGGCATCCCC
>CANFSY010000141.1 GCA_947449875.1 Paracoccaceae bacterium | reverse complement strand
GTGTCGGTCGTGATCCCGGGGGCCAGATCACCCGCGCAATCGCAAGCCAATGTGCTGGCCGATTCGTTGCCCGCCCTGACCCCGGCAACCCTTGACACCGCACGCGCGGTATACGCGCGGCTGATCGCGCCGCATGTCGCCCATTTGTGGTGAGAGTGCCTTTTATCTTGGCCTAAGGCGCACCGCGCGTTCTTAGGCCAAGATGAACGGGTCAGGTCCGGTCGGACAGGTCAAGCCATTCTTCTTCTGCTGCGGCCAGCGCCTCTTGGCGCTCGGTCAGCATGTCAGAGGCTTTTTGGAACTTGACCGGTTCGCGCTTGTACAGATCGGCGTCTGACAGAAGCAGGTTCAGCTTGGCAATCTCGGCTTCCATGCGGGCAATCAGGGCCGGCAGGCTGTCGAGGCGCTTTTTTTCGGTGAAGGTCAGACCCTCGGCCACCTTTTTGATCGGTTTGGGCGCTTCTACCGCGGCACGCGGGGCTTGGGCCACGGGGCCCTCTTCTTTGGTGCCGCGTTGGGCGGCGTAGTCTGACCAGCCGCCCGGATAGACGGTTGCTTTGGCGTTGCCCTCGAGCGCTACGGTCGTGGTCGCCACGCGGTCGATGAAATCGCGGTCGTGGCTGACCAGCAGCACCGTGCCGTCATAGTCGCCCAAGATATCTTGCAACAGGTCCAGCGTTTCCACATCCAGATCGTTGGTCGGTTCGTCAAGGATCAACAGGTTGGACGGTTTGGCCATCAGTTTGGCCAGCAACAGCCGCGCCTTTTCGCCACCCGACAGGGATTTGACCGGCGCGCGGGCCTGTGATTCTTCAAACAGAAAGTCTTTCAGATAGGCCACCACATGTTTGGGAAAGCCCCGCACCATGACCTGATCGGAATTGCCCGACACGGCCATCAAAGGGTCAGCGGTCAGATTGTTCCACAAGCTCGCCTCAGGGTCCAACCGCGCGCGGCTTTGGTCGAAAATGGCGATCTCTAACGAGGTGCCAAGTGATACGCTGCCCTGATCTGGCGCAATTTCGCCCGTCAGCATCTTGAGCAGCGTGGTCTTGCCCACCCCGTTCGGCCCGACAAAGGCCACACGGTCGCCGCGCAGAATGCGCAGGTCAAAGTTTTGAAACAACAGCTTGTTGCCAAAGGCTTTGCCAACGCCCCGCGCCTCGATCACTTTTTTGCCCGAGGTCGTGCCAGAATCAAATTCCATCAGCGCCGTGCCCTTGCGCCTTATCTGGCTGGATCGTTCGTCGCGCAGCGCTGCAAGGGCGCGTACCCGCCCTTGGTTGCGCTTGCGCCGCGCCGAGATGCCTTCAACCGCCCAGCGGGCTTCGGCTTTGATCTTGCGGTCCAGCTTGTGGCGGGCCTCGTCTTCGGTCTCCCATGTCTCTTCGCGCCATTCTTCAAAGCCCAAAAAGCCCAGTTCGCGGCGGCGCAGCACGCCGCGGTCCAGCCAAAAGGTTTGGCGCGTCAAACGGTTCAGCAAAGCGCGGTCGTGGCTGATCAGCACATAGGCCGCGCGGGTTTGGCTGAGGAAATCTTCCAGCCATTCGATGGCGGCGATGTCCAAATGGTTGGTCGGCTCGTCGATCAGCATCAGCTCGGGCGCTTCGGCCACCAGTTTTGCCAGCGCCGCCCGCCGCTTTTCCCCGCCCGAGGCCGAAGCTACCGGCGTGTCAGGCTTAAAGCCCAAGCCTTCTGCCGCCACGTCTACCCGATAGCCTTCGCCTTCAGGAATACGGCTGGCGGCATAATCGCCCAAGGTCGCAAAGCCCGACATGTCGGGGTCTTGCTCCATATAGCCCACGCTCACCCCCGGAGAGACAACCCGCAGCCCACGGTCGGCATCGACCAAGCCTGCCATCACCTTCATCAGGGTTGATTTGCCCGATCCGTTGCGCCCGACCAGCGCCAGACGGTCGCCCGGTTGAACGGTCAGGGTGATCCCCTCGAACAAGGGGTTGCCGCCGAAGGTCAACGACAGATCAGAGAGTTGTAAGAGGGGTGCGCGTGCCATGCCCTGCCCCTAAGGCCAAGCGGGCAAGGCGTCAATCGCCCGTGGTCCGATTTTGCGCCCCAATCGCGCGCAAAGCCTGCGCCCGCGCTTGGGGCACTTGGGCGACGGGCAGGGCTGTCAGCACATGCACCGTGTTCATGGCGCGGTCGATCACGCCGTGATCTGACACCCAAGCCCCCATCGCCAGATAACTGCGCAACAAGGGCGGCAAACCCAAAGCATCACCCTGCCCTGTGGGCAGCGCAAAGCTGTCTTGGCCGCGCGGGCGGGGGGCAAATTCGGGCGGGGCGGCATGGCTGTGCAACGTGGCCAAAGCGGCCGCATGGCGGGCCGGATCGGCCTCCGTAAAAGACGTGCAGCCAAACAGCATCGTCACCCCTGCCGCATCCAGAATCACCGTCAAGGCCCCCCAGATCAGCCGCAAGATAGCGGGGTCTTTGATCCCCGGTTCTAGGCAAAACCGCCCCAGTTCCAGCTTGGGGCCGCCAAACCGCGCCAATCGCGACAGATCATAGCTTTGCGCCGAATAGCTGCTGTGCAAATCATCACCGTCAGCAAAAATCTGCAAGCGGCAACAGGCCACTAGATCTCCTTGCGCATGTTCCACCAGCACGTGCTGGCAGCGCGCATCAAATGCGTCTTGATCCATGCCTGCCGCGCCGTGAAAGGCCAGATGGCGCAGGGCTTGCGCCTGCGCCAGATCTTGTGCGCTTTGGGCCAAACGCACCGTATAACGCCCCCGTGTCAGCGGCCGCATCGCCCTTTTCCTCTTCCCGCTTGCACTGGCCTGTGTTCGGCCTAGATTTGACCTTCACTCACCGGAGGATGCAATGGATAAGGTTGTGAAAACCGACGCAGAATGGCGCGCCGCGCTGGACGATCTGGCCTATAAGGTCACGCGCCAGCACGGCACCGAACGGGCGGGCACGCATGATAACTTTCCGAAAGCGGCGGGAACCTTTCGCTGTGTGTGCTGCGATGCACCGCTGTTTGATCAGGCCACCAAGTTTGAATCGGGCACAGGCTGGCCGTCGTTTTATGCACCCCTTTCGCCGGAAGCCGTGGGCGAAAGCCAAGACAACGGCTGGTTCATGCGCCGCACCGAGGTGCACTGCGCGCGCTGCGATGCGCATTTGGGCCATGTCTTTCCCGATGGCCCAGCCCCCACGGGCCTGCGCTATTGCATGAACGGCGTGGCCATGACGTTTGAGGCAAAAGACTGACCGCCCGCGCGATCTGCGGGCGGCTGACGCCCGCAGACTGCTTACGCCCGCAGACTGCTTACTTTGACAATAGCGCGGTCGGGTCCAACCGGCCGATATTGCCGAAGATTTGCGCCAGAACATTGCGGCCCTTGATCGGCTCTGTCGTCACACGGCGCGAGATCGCCACGACTTCGCCTTTTTCCAGCCCGAATCGCTCGATATTGGTCACAACGCCATCTTTATCAAAGGTGATGGCCAAAACCTGCCTGTCCACCTCTTGCGGGGCGCGCGCGCCGACCGCTTTCCACTGGCTGCGCACATAGAACCACTCACCATCACCAACCAGCCCTTCGACCGTGGGGCGGCCCAGAAAGGCTGCGACGGTGTCGCGGGTGTCAACGCCGGTTGTGATGCCCGCAAGGTCATTGTCATCGGGCACAAACCCGTGGTTGGTGTAAATGGGCGTGCAGGCCACAAGCAGTGCCATGCCCAACGCCGCGAGCGCCGGTTTGGCCAAGGCCACCAACGGGCGTGACGTTGTGCTAAACCAAGGCATCATGCCTTGCCGTTTGTCGTGTTCACTGCCCAACGCCATGTCTTCCCCTGCCCTAGTTGGCTTGATCCGCACGTCTGCGTTCCTCGCCATTCAAGCCCGACCGCCAGCATGGCAGTGTCAGACCCCCATCGCCCGCCCCGCCCCGTTTGGGGCGGATCAATCGACGGCTTTGTCTTGGCTTACATCATGCAAGGGGGACGGTTCAAGAAAGGAACGCTTGACCCGCGCCCTATCGCGGTTCTAAGCCCCAGATAAGCGCCGAAAGTCCAGCGCAAGGAACCTGCCTATGACCAAAGCCCCTAAACCCCCCGCCCCGCAGCCCATCGCCGCCGATCTGCCCGCAGACAGTGCCGATCTGCCCAGCCTGCCCTTTAAGGTGACCGCCATTGCCGGACGCACCTCGACCCATGTGCGCTTTCATCCCACAGCGCAGGAGCGGGCATCCATTGCCCGCGCGCTGGGGCTGATAGACCTTCCCGTGCTGACCTTTGACGGCGATATCCGCCCCGCAGGAAAGCGCGACATGGTGCTAGAGGGCAAGTTGGCCGCGCGCGTCGTGCAGCCCTGCTCTGTCACGCTAGAGCCTGTCACCACCGCGCTGGCAGAACCCGTGCGCCGCCGCTATCTGGCCGATTACAAACTGCCCGAAGCGGACGAGTTGGAAATTCCCGAAGATGACAGCACCGAACCGCTGGCAGAGGTGATCGACGCCGCAGCCGTCGCCATCGAAGCTTTGGCGCTGGCTCTGCCTCTGTATCCGCGCGCAGCCGGTGCCGAACTGGGCGAAGCGGTCTTTACCGAACCCGGCCTTGCCCCTTTGCGCGAAGGCGATCTAAAACCCTTTGCGGCCTTGGCGGGCCTTGTCATTGCGCCCAAAGCCGACGACACAGGGCAATCGTGACCAAACTGTCCTTGGCGTGCCTTGGACAGGCATCTGAAAGACTTGCAGAAAAGGGCTTGCACGCGGCCCAAATCCGTCTATGTTCCGCGCCTCATCCAAGAGGCTGATCAGGGGGGAAAACCCATGATCAGTAAAGCGGAAATCGCAAAGAAATCAGGGGTCTGTCCCCTTCAGTTTAAGGTGTGACATGGCTGTCCCGCAGAATCGTACGACCTCCTCCAAGCGCGACATGCGCCGCGCCCATGACTCGCTTGTGGCCGCAAACCCGGCAGAATGCTCGAACTGCGGCGAATTGAAGCGCCCGCACCACGTTTGCGCATCCTGCGGTCATTATGACGCCCGCGAAGTTGTGGCCTCCACCGCCGCTGCGGTGTCTGACGAGGATGCGGCGTAAGCCGCGCCTGTAAGGCCAAAGGCCAAGCAAACCCATGACACGCGCGAGCCAAGGCCCTGATGCCCACGGCACGCTTGCAAAAGGGGTGACGGGCATGTCTGGCGATCGTCTTGTGCTGTCGATTGACGCCATGGGCGGCGATCTGGGACCGGTGGCAGTTGTCGCCGGTCTTGCCATTTGTGCCGCCCAGATGGGGGATGCCGATTTCATCCTGCACGGCGATGAGGGGGAGTTGACCAAGCTTTTGGCGCGCCACCCTGCCCTGCAAGGCCGCGTCACGTTGAACCACGCCGCACGTGTGGTGACGATGCACGACAAACCCAGCCAAGTGATGCGCCACGGCCAAGGCACCTCGATGTGGGGCTGCATTGATTCGGTGCGCTCTGGCGCGGCGTCGGTTGCGGTCAGTTGTGGCAATACGGGGGCTTTGATGGCGGTGGCCATGATCCGCCTGCGCCGTTTGCCGGGGGTGAACCGTCCGGCGATTGCCTGCCTGTGGCCCTCGCGCAATGCCGGGGGCTATAATCTGATGCTGGATGCGGGGGCTGATATCAAAGCCGATCCGGCCGATTTGCTGCAATATGCCATGATGGGCGCGTCTTATGCGCGCAACGGCATGGGGCTTGCGCGCCCACGCGTGGGCCTGCTGAATGTCGGCACCGAAGAACACAAGGGCAGTGCTGAGCTCAAAGCCGCCAGCGACCTCATCGCCGAGGCCGCAACGCGCGGCGATTACACCTATGTCGGCTATGTCGAAGGGGTGGACCTGCCCTCGAACCGCGTTGATGTGATCGTGACCGATGGCTTTACCGGAAATGTGGCGCTGAAAACCGGCGAAGGCACCGCCCGCCTGATCGCCGAATTCCTGCGCGAGGCGTTTAACGCCACGATCTTGTCGAAATTCGCGGCCCTTTTGGCGATGAACGCCCTAAGGCGCCTGCGCCGCCGGATGGATCCGCGCCGATCCAACGGCGGGGTGTTTTTGGGCCTAAACGGCATCGTGGTCAAATCGCACGGCTCGTCAGATGCCACGGGTGTGGCCGCCGCCATCGACATGGCCTATAAACTCGCCCGCTCTGGCTTTCGCGAAAGACTTGCGGCCCGGGTTGCATCGGCAGCGGCCCCGGGGCAAGGTGGTGAGGAAGGGGGCCAATTGCCGCCC
>CANFSY010000140.1 GCA_947449875.1 Paracoccaceae bacterium | reverse complement strand
GCGCCCTTGGTCGGCCATTTTGCCGAGGCTGCGCAGTTGCGCCTGTCGCGCGATCTGGCCAGCGCCTTTGGCTATGACTTTACGCGGGGGCGGATTGATCTGGCGGTTCATCCGTTTTCCAGCGGGTCGGCGTCTGACAGCCGGATCACGACGCGGGTGGTGGAAAGCGATCCGTTCAACTGCATCTATTCCACCATCCACGAGGTGGGCCATTCCAGCTACGAGCTGAACATCGACCCCGATTACAAGCTGACGCCCTTGGGGCGCGGGGTGTCGATGGGGGTGCATGAAAGCCAAAGCCGAATCTATGAAAACCAGATCGGGCGCGGGCGGGGCTTTACGAAGTACCTATATGGCGAGATGAAAAGCCGGTTTGACTTTGATCTGCCCAATGCAGAAGCCTTTTATGCCGCCGTCAACCGCGTACAGGCGGGCTTTATCCGCACCGAAGCCGACGAGGTGCATTACAACTTGCACATCATGATGCGCTTTGATCTGGAACGCGCCTTGGTGCGCGGTGATCTGGCGGTGGGCGATCTGGAAGCCGCTTGGAACGCGCGGTTCTTGAAAGATTTCGGCGTGAAGGTGGATCGCCCCTCGCACGGGGTGTTGCAGGATGTGCATTGGTCGGTGGGGCTTTTTGGCTATTTCCCGACCTATACTTTGGGAAATGTCTATGCCGGTTGTCTGTGGCAGGCCATGAACGCCGCTGTGCCGGGGCTAGAGGGGCAATTGTCGCGGGGCGATACCTCATCCGCCGTTGCATGGCTGCGCGAGGCTTTGCAGCGCCATGGGGGGCTGAACGCACCGCGCGAGACGATTGCGCTGGCCTGCGGCTTTGAACCAAGCGAGGGGCCACTGCTGGAGTATCTGGAAGCCAAATTCGGGGCGCTGTACGGGCTGTGAGCGCACGCGAAAGCCTTGCGGTTTGGGCTTTGGCGCTGGGCCTGTTTTTAATCTATGCGGGGGTGTTTTACGCCTTTCCCGCGCTGTTGCCCGACCTTTTGGCCGATACGGGGTGGAGCAAGGCGGATTTGGCCCTCGGGCCGACGCTGTCTTATCTGGTGATGGCGGTGCTGACGCCGCTGACCGGACGGGTGATCGACAAGGGGCATGGCGGGGTCTTGGTGGTGACCATGCCGATCTTGGCGGCGGTTGGGGTGGCAGCCCTGGCCTTTGTGCAAACGCGCGCGCAGTGGTGGGCGGTTTGGGCCATATTGGGGGTGGCGCAATCGGGCTGTCTGTATGAAAGCGTCTTTGCGCTGCTGACGCGGCGGATGGGGGCCCATGCCCGCATCGCCATCACACGGATCACGCTGGTGGCGGGGCTTTCGAGCACGATGACCTTTCCCTTGGGCCACTGGCTGGGCCATGCGTACGGCGGCAAAGGGGCCTATCTGGGCTTTGCCGCCTTGGCGCTGGTGGGCACTGTGCCGCTGAACATCTGGGCGATGCGCCTGTTGCGCGGGCCAGAAGTGTCGCGCAAAGCCGAAGATAACCGTGGCGCGCTGCGGGCGGCTTTGCGCCGCCCTGCGTTTTGGGGAATTGCCGCCATCTTCGCGCTGATCTGGCTCAGCCATGGTATGCTGCTGACCTATATTTTGCCGCTGTTTCAAGAACGCGGGGTGTCGCGCGAATGGGCGGCGGTGGCGGCGGCGTGTCTGGGGCCAGCACAACTGGCGGGGCGGTTGGTTTTGGCCTTGGGCGGGGCACGGGTGGAAAACCGCATGGCGACGCGGGTGTCATTGCTGATGGTGGTGCTGGCCGCGTGCCTGTTGTGGTTTGCCGGTGCCGCCCAGATTTTGGTCTTTGTGGTGGTGATCGTGCAGGGGGCGGGGGTTGGGCTGATGTCAATCATGCGCCCCATGTTGATTATGGATGTGTTGGGGCGGCGCGGGTTTGGGGCGATTTCGGGCGCTTCGGCGGTGTCGCCCATTGTGGCGACAGCGGCGGCCCCTGTGTTGGGGGCCTATTTGCTGGACCATTTCGGCGCAGGCGCAGTTTATGTCTGTTTGATCGCCTTTTCCGGCCTGTCACTGGCCTTGGCGATGGTGCTGACCCGCAAGCCTGCGCTGGAAGGTTAGGCCCAGTTGGGCCGGCGCTTTTCCAAAAAGGCGCTGATGCCTTCGCTGGTGGCGGTGTTGAGCAAGTTGTCCACCATAGCGGCCCCTGCGGCGGCATAGGCTTGATCCAGCGGCAAGCCGGTTTGGGCGGCAAAGGCGGCTTTGCCGATGCTCAGCGCTGCGGGCAGTTTTTGCGCCAAGGTTTGGGCAAGGGCCATGGTCTCGTCCGAAAGCGCATCAGGCGAGGTGACGCGGTTGACAAGGCCCAAGGTCTGGGCGCGGGCGGCAGACAGGAACTCGCCCGTGGCGGCCAGCTCAAACGCGGCGGAGTGCGGGATTTTGCGCGACAGGGCGACGATGGGGGTAGAGCAGAACAGGCCGATGGTCACCCCGTTCACCCCAAAACGCGCAGCATCGCTGGCCACGACCATGTCGCACGTGGCAGCCAATTGGCAGCCGGCGGCGGTGGCGATGCCGTGAACCTGCGCGATCACGGGTTTGGGCAGGGTTGCGATCTGTTGCATCACGCGGGCACATAGGGCGAACAGCGTCTCAAACGCGCCAGCGCCGCCATCGGGCGACTGCCGCGCCGCTTGGATTTCTTTTAAATCGTGGCCTGCGCAAAAGGCTTTGCCCATGGCGCGGATGATGACCACGCGCACCGCAGGATCGGCGGCCAAGGTGTCGAAGGCTTCTACCAAAGCATGCAGCATGGGGGTGGACAAAGCATTCAGCTTGGCCGGATCGTTCAAGACCAAAACCGCAACGGCCCCTTCGTCGGTGCGCAAGATCAAAGGGGGTGTCATGGCTTTTTCACCTTGAACTGCCCCTCGATCAACGCGCCGCTTTCTATCGACAGCGTTGAATAAAGCAATTCTGCCTGCACATCGCACGCGGACCGCAGCGCCAAGGATTGTGTCGCAACAGAGCCGTTAAACTGACCGCGCAGGTCGACGCTTTCGGCTGCAATCGAGCCCGTGACCCGCCCCTCAGCCCCAACGATCAGATTTCGTGACGTGATTTTGCCTTCAAACTGGCCCAAGATCTCTACTGTGCCGGTTGACACGAGATCGCCCTGAATGTGCAAATCTGGTGCCAGAACGGATTTGCCTGCGGTGCCAGTGGCGAGAGAAGCGCCGCCCGTTGGCGCTCGTTCGGGTGTTTTGTTGAACATTGGGAAGAGGGTTCCTACGATATTTGACCCAATAAGCACTTATGCCGGCCGTGTGGTCAAGGGCCGCTCGAAAGTCATCACCTTTTCGCGCCAGTTCGTGTCGCGCATTGGATTGCAACGCGACGGCGCGGCTGGTTGAGTGGGCTCAAATGTCGCTTATGAGGTGCCCAAATGGCTGGTGATCCGTTCTTTCAACCCGTGTCCGGCATGGATTTGCCGCGATTCGCGGGGGTTCCGACTTTTATGCGCTTGCCGCTGGTGGATTTTGACCATCCGCGCTTTGCTGATGTGCAAATAGCGCTGGTCGGCGCGCCGTGGGACGGCGGCACCACCAACCGCCCCGGCCCGCGCCATGGGCCGCGCCAGTTGCGCGACCTGTCAACGATGATCCGCGCCAAGAACGGGTCAACCTGGGTTGCGCCCTTTGAACTGGTCAACTGCGCCGATGTGGGCGATGTGGCCCCCAATCCGGCGGATCTGATGGATTCGCTGGCGCGGATGGAAGCGTTTTACACGCGGTTAAAGGTCGCAGGCGTGCGGCCTTTGACCGGCGGCGGCGACCATCTGTGCACCCTGCCCATCTTGCGCGCCTTGGCCAAGGATCGCCCTCTGGGGCTGATCCAGTTCGACAGCCACACCGACCTGAACGACATCTATTTCGGAACGGGCAAATATACCCACGGCACGCCCTTCCGCCGCGCGATGGAAGAGGGGCTGATTGACCCAAAACGCTATGTGCTGATCGGCATTCGCGGATCGGCCTATGGGCGCGAGGATTGGGACTATGCCGAAGCCAACGGCATCCGCATCATCGGCATCGACGAATTCCACCGCCGCGGCGTGGAAGATGTCATGACCGAGGCGCGTGCGATTGTGGGGGATGGGGAAACCTATGTGACCTATGACATCGACTTCGTCGACCCGACCTTTGCGCCCGGCACGGGGACGCCGGAAGTGGGCGGGCCGAATTCGTGGCAAGCGTTGCAGGTGGCGCGCGCGCTGCGCGGGCTGAACATCGTGGGGGCGGATCTGGTCGAGGTGTCGCCGCCGTTCGATCAGACGGGGGGTACGGCTTGGCTGGGGATCAGCCTGATGTTTGAAATGCTCTGTGTGATGGCAGAACGGATGGCGCGTTAGGGCCTGCGGCCGGCGAAGGCCGGGGGGCGCTGCCCCCCTGGACCCCCCCGGGATATTTGAGCACATATGAAAGGAGATCTGCGGTGTTTGCAGAGATGATCGTGACTGGGGCCAAGGTGTTGACCATGGATCCCGCGCGACCTAGGGCCGAGGCGGTGGCGCTGGCTGGGGGCAAGATTGTGGCGGTGGGGTCTGCGGCCGAGGTTTTGGCCTTGCGCGGGCCTGACACGCGGCTGATCGAGGCGGGCGGGCGCTCGTTGCTGCCGGGGTTTATCGAAAGCCACATGCATTTGTTCGGCGGTGCCGAGTTGCAGCATTTGCAATTGACCGGCCTGCACGGGCATGACGCCTTGCGCGCCGCCTTTACCACCTATGCCCAAGGGCGCGACGGTATGTTAATGGCCGAGGGGGCCGATTACAGCCTGCTGCCCGGCGGGATCACGCGCCATGATCTGGACGCGATCTTTGCCGACCGCCCGATTGCCATCCGCGCTATGGACCATCACACCGTCTGGGCCAATACCAAGGCCTTAGAGCTGACCGGTCTGCTGCACGGGGCCGAGATGCCCATGGGGCATGAGGTTGTCATGGGGGCAGACGGTTTGGCCAGCGGTGAGCTGCGCGAGTTTGAGGCCTTTGATCCGATCTTGGCACTGGCAGGGGTGTCGCGGCTGTATGTGGCGATCTCGAAGGGGGCAGAGCCGTCGCCTTGGCCGTCGGATGCCGAGCGGGCGGTGGATAAGGACCACATCGCGCGGGGGCTGGCCCATTGCGCGCGTCAGGGCTGCACAACTTTGGTCAGCATGGACGGCAACCGCTACACGCTGGCCTTGCTGCGCGAGATGCACGCCGAAGGGCGCTTGACCCAGCGCGTCAAGGTGCCCTTCCATATGAAGCCGGAATTCCCCTTGCAGGAGCTAGAGCGCGCCAGTGCTATGGCGGAAGAGTTCAACGATGACTGGATCAGCTCTGGCTTTGTGAAGATGTTCATGGACGGGGTGGTTGATAGCCGCACCGCCTTTATGCTGCACGATTACCCCGGCGTGCCGGGCCATCGCAGCCAGCCTTTGTTCGACCCAGCCTATTTCAACCAAGTCTGCACCGAGATTGACCGGCGCGGTTTGCAGATTGCCGTGCACGCCATCGGAGACGGTGCGGTGCGCCAAACGATCAACGGCTATGAAGCCGCAGCCAAGGCCAACGGGCTGCACGATATGCGCCATCGGATCGAACATATCGAACTGATCGACCGCGCCGACATTCCCCGTCTTGCAGCACTTGGCATCACGGCCAGCCTGCAACCGGCCCATCCACCGGGTGCGATGGATTTCCCGATTGCCGCTATGGAAACCGTCTTTGCGCCTGAGCGCTGGAAAGACGCCTACCTGTGCCGCGATCTGGCCGAAGCGGGCGCACGGGTGGCCTTTGCATCGGATTGGCCGGTGGCGGATGTGTCTGTGCTGCGCGGGGTGCAGGCGAATTTGACGCGGCCTGCCTATGGGGGCGGAACGCAGCAGGGGCTGGACCTTTTGACAGCTTTGCACGCCTATACCGCCGGAGGGGCGCTTGCGGCCCATATGGAGACGCTGACGGGCACCTTGCGCAACGGCATGGCCGCCGATCTGGTGCTGATCGACGGTGATCTTGAAACAACCCCCCATGAGAAAATCGGACAGATGGGAATCGCTTTGACGGTGGCGGGGGGCAGAATCATCCACCAAGCCCATGGATTCGTTTGAGTTATCCACAGAATGGGGCTTGCGGTCGCCGCGCATAGGGTGCGGCGACCTCCTCGAGAGTGAGTCTTTGCGGGCACGATGCCCCTAAAACCCAAGAATTACAGGGTCTGACAAGAAATCGTCACACAGAGTGTTTTTTTCACTTGCGGGTAATTGTTAGTTTCCCTAAATGCTG
>CANFSY010000139.1 GCA_947449875.1 Paracoccaceae bacterium | reverse complement strand
TGGTTGATCTCGCTTTCGCTGCGGCCTGCGCCTGTGACCGACCAATGGCTGGCAGAGGGGCAATCGCTGCCCGATCTGACCACCAGCACCGCCCACTTGACCCTGCTCAAAGCCGCCAACCCGCGGCAAGAGGCTTTGGCCCTCGCCCTGATCCTGCGCCGCGCCATTTCGCGCAACCAAAAGGCGGCGCTGATCACGCCCGACCGCACCCTTGCCCGCAGGGTCGAGGCGCAGTTGGATCGTTGGGGTGTTTTGCCCGACGACTCTGCTGGTAGCCCCTTGGCGCTATCCGCCCCCGGTCGCCTGCTGCGCCACCTCGCCCGCGCGTTCGAAGCGCCGATCACGGCCGACGGGCTGATGGTGCTGCTGAAACACCCTTTGGCGGGCAGCGGGGCGGATCGTGGCAAGCACCTTTTGCTGACGCGGGATTTGGAACTGCACCTGCGCCGCAACGGCCCCGCCTTTCCTACGGCGGATGCCGTACAAGACTGGGCCAATGCCCATAAAGACCCGCTGGCCCCCGCTTGGGGCGCATCTATTGGGGCGGTGCTAACGCAGATTTTGGCCCCTGCGGCGCAAACCTTGGCCGATCACATCACCCGCCACCTGACCGTGGCCGAAACTTTGGCACGCGGCACCGCCCCTGATGGCGCAGGCACCCTGTGGGACAAAGACCCCGGCATTGTCGCCCGCAAGGTGATGGACCAGTTGCAAGGCGAAGCCGACCACCAAGGCGCGATGTCGTCATCCGACTATCGCATGCTGTTTGACAGCCTGATCGCCCGCGAAGAGGTGCGCAGCCCCGTCACCGGCCACCCGCTGGTGGCCTTTCATGGCCCCCGCGAAGCCCGCGAGATTACCGCCGACCTTGTCATCCTCGCCGGCCTGAACGAGGGCACGTGGCCCGCCGCCACATCCCCCGACCCGTGGCTGAATCGCCAGATGCGCAAAGACGCCGGATTGCTTTTGCCCGAACGCCAGATTGGCCTCTCCGCCCATGACTACCAACAGGCGGTGACAGCGCCCGAAGTGGTGCTGTCACGCGCCCTGCGCGATGCCGAGGCTGAAACGGTGCCCTCGCGCTGGCTAAACCGCCTGTGCAACTTGATGGCAGGATTGGGGCCGCAAAACGGCCCCCTTGCCCTGCGCCAGATGGAAGCGCGGGGAGATGTTTGGCTGACACGCACCAGCGCTGTCGATCAACCCCAAGCCCTGCCCGATGCAGGCCTGCTGCCCGCCCCCCGCCCGCAGGTTTGCCCGCCCGTGTCGGCACGGCCCACACGCCTTGCGCTGACCAAGATCCGCACGCTGATCCGTGACCCTTACGCCACCTATGCCCAATACATCCTGCGCCTGAAACCGCTAAACCCCCTGCGCGCCCAGCCCGATGCGCGGGAACGGGGCACCGCCATTCACCGCATTCTGGAACGCTTTGTCAAAGAACGCCCGCAAGGCGAACCAGCCGCCGAGGCGCGCCTGCGCCTGTTGGCGATCGCGGCAGAGGTTTTGGCGCAAGACACCCCCTTCCCCTCTGCCCGCGCTTTGTGGCTGGCGCGGTTGGACCGCGCCGCAGACCACTTTTTGCGGCAGGATGAAAAATGGGGCGGGCAGACGTTGCTGACCGAAAAGGAAGGGGCGGTGGCGGTGGGCCAGACGGGCTTTACCCTCACGGGCATTCCCGACCGCATTGACCTTTTGCCCGATGGCAGCGTGGTGCTGATCGACTATAAAACAGGCGCGCCCCCCACTAAGCCGCAACAAACCACGCTGGAATTACAACTGCATCTGGCCGCCGCCATGGCCGAACGCGGGGCTTTTGGCGGCCAAGTGATGCGGGTTGCTGGTATCAGCTATATCGGGCTTGGTTCTGGCGATAAGGCGGTCGACACGCCGTTGGAAACTGAAGAGATCGACGCCATCTGGGCGCGGTTTGAAGCGCTGATTGCCGCCTATCAAAACCCGCAAACCGGTTATACCTCGCGGCGGGCCGTGTTTGATATGCGCACGCCGGGCGATTACGACCACCTCGCCCGCTTTGGCGAATGGGACATGACCGACCGCGCAACCCTGATCATGGTAGGCCAAGATGACCCCGCTTGACGCCACCCAAGATCAGGTCGCCGCCGCCAATCCCGCCGTGTCCACATGGCTTTCGGCCAATGCCGGGTCTGGCAAAACGCGGGTGCTGACCGACCGTGTTGCGCGGCTTTTGCTGCAACAGGTCGAACCGCAGCGCATCTTGTGCCTGACCTATACCAAAGCCGCCGCGACCGAGATGCAAAACCGTCTGTTCCAGCGTTTGGGCGCTTGGGCCATGATGCCCGACGATGCGTTAACAAAGGCGCTGGAAGACCTAGGAGAGGTCGACCCCCCCGACCCCGCCCACATGGCCCGCGCCCGCAGCCTGTTCGCCCGCGCCATCGAAACGCCGGGGGGCTTGCGCATCCAGACGATCCACAGCTTCTGCGCCAGCCTGCTGCGCCGCTTTCCGCTAGAGGCCGGGGTGTCGCCAAACTTTGTCGAACTTGACGACCGCGCGGCGCGGTTGTTGCGGCAGGATATCTTGGAGGAAATGGCAGACACGCTGGCCCGCGACGCCGTCTATCAGGCGGCGCTGGTCTATACTGGTCAAGATTTCACAGCCCTTATGGAAGAAGTGGCCTATCATCCCGAAGGTTTCCAAACATCTGTTCATAAAACGCTAGAGATGCCCGATGGCGAAAGCGAAGCGCAGCTTTTGGCCGATGTGTTTGACGGGGACGAGGCCGAGATTTTCACCACCCTTCTGCCCGCCTTGGCCGCCGGCAGCAGCAATGACATCAAAGACCACGCCAAACTGTCAGCCTTGCGCTTTGCCCCTGCCGATCTTGGCACTTTGGCGGGGCTAGAAGGTGTTTTTCTGACGGGCGACAAGGCGAAACTGCCGTTCTCGGCCAAGTTTAATGCCTTTCCCACCGCCGCCACCCGCAAAACCATTCCAGACGTGATCCCCCGCCTAAACGCTTTGATGGAACGGGTTCAAGACGCCCGCCCGCGCCGTTTGGCGCTGCAAGCGGCGGCCAAAACGCAGGCGATCTACGACTTTGCCCAAGAATTCCTGCCGCTGTATGCGCAGCGCAAGGCCGCGCAAGGGTTGCTGGATTTTGACGACCTGATCACCCGCGCCGAAGGCTTGCTGTCAAACCCTTCCGTCGCCGCTTGGGTGTTGTTCCGGCTGGACGGCGGGATTGACCACGTACTGGTGGACGAGGCGCAAGATACCGCGCCCAAGCAATGGCGCGTGATTGAACATTTGACGGCAGAATTTACGGCGGGCGAGGGCACCCGGCCCGGTGGGCGCACCTTGTTTGTGGTGGGTGATAAGAAACAGTCGATCTATTCGTTTCAGGGTGCCGATGTGGCGGCCTTTGATGAAAAGCAGGCGCTGTTTGCGGAAAAGTTCACCGCCGCGCGGCAGGTGTTTCAGAACCGCTCGTTGCAGTATTCGTTCCGATCCTCGCCCGCTATTTTGAACGTGGTGGATGCGGCCCTTGCCGACCTGTCGCCCGCCGCCTTGGGGGATGTGGTGGCCCACCGCGCTTGTTTTCCCGATCTTCCGGGACGTGTCGATCTGTGGCCGCTGATCGTGGCGGACGAGGTGAAAGACGACGCGCCCTTTGAAGATCCGGTAGACCTGATCCGCCCCAGCCACCCCGTGGCCCAACTGGCCGACAAAATCGCGGCCGAGATTGAGGGGTTGCTGACATCGGGCACGCAGATTGTCACCCGCGAAGGGCCGCGCCCTGTGCATGCGGGCGATGTGCTTATTCTGGTGCAAACCCGCAGTGCGTTGTTCAACGAAATCATCCGCGCCTGCAAAGCCCGCCATTTGCCCATCGCAGGCGCAGACCGGCTGAAACTGGGCGAAGAGATGGCGGTCAAGGATTTGATCGCGCTGCTGTCGTTTCTGGCCACGCCGGAAGATGATCTGTCCTTGGCGGCTGTGTTGCGTTCGCCGCTTATTGGCCTGTCAGAGGCGGACCTTTACAGCTTGGCGCATGGGCGCATGGGCTATCTGTGGGAAAAGCTGCGCGGGCTTGAATTGCCTGCCGTTACCCTGCTGAAAGACCTGCGTGATCAGGTCGACTATCTGCGCCCCTATGACCTGTTGGAACGCGTCTTGGTCCGTCACCACGGCCGCCACCGCCTGATCACCCGCCTTGGGGCCGAGGCGGAAGATGCCATTGACGAGTTGTTGAACCAAGCCCTCGCCTATGAACGCGGCGCTGTTCCCAGCTTGACGGGGTTTTTGTCATGGCTCGAGGCGGATTCGGTGCAAGTCAAACGACAGGCCGAAGCCTCTGGCCAGCGGATTCGGGTGATGACGGTGCATGGGGCAAAGGGGTTGGAATCGGAAATCGTGATCCTGCCCGACACCGCCGACCGTTCGCCCAGCGACCGCGATTTGCTGTATGCCGATCCTTCGGGGCAAATGGTCTGGAAAACTCCGACCCCCGAAAGCCCGCCCGTGATTGCCGATCTTCGGGCCGACAAGCAGCGACGCGAGGCGGAAGAGAACCTGCGCCTGTTATATGTGGCCCTGACCCGTGCGCGGTGCTGGCTGATCGTGGCAGGGCATGGCAGCGCTGATAAAGACGGCGCTTGGCACAAGATTGTGGGCGACGGCATGGCGCGGCTGGACACAACGGTTATTCCCAACGGCCTGCGGCACCAATCAGGGCCTTGGCCCGAACCAAGCCTGCAAGACCAATCCGTTGACCCGCAAACGGCAGCACCTGACGACTGGATGTTCCTGCAAGCCGAACACGCGGCCAAGGGGGATCCGGCACTCTCACCCTCTGACCTTGGCGGGGCAAAGGCGCTGGCCGGTGCCTTGGGTGACGATAGCGAAGCCGCCAAGGCGCGCGGCACAGCGTTGCACCTGTTGTTGCAGCACCTGCCTGACCATCCGCTGGCCGATTGGCCACAGGTCGCGGCGGGGTTGCTGGGGGATGGGGTGCCTGATGTGTTCGACGAGGCCACAGCGCTTTTGACCGATCCGGCGTTGCAACACATCTTCGGTGCTGGTTTGTCAGAAGTGGCGCTGACAGCCCCTTGGGGCGACCAGCGGCTTTTGGGCACGATTGACCGTTTAATCGTGCAGCAAGACCACGTTTTGGCAGTGGATTTCAAAAGCAACCGCACAGTGCCCACCACAGCCCAAGGCGTGCCGGACGGCATTTTGCGCCAGATGGGGGCCTATCAGATGATGCTGGAACAGCTTCACACCAAGCCCGTTCATCTGGCGATTTTGTGGACACAAACGGGCACCTTGATGCCGCTTGACCCCGATCTGCTGCGGGACGCTCTGGCCCGTGCCACGACGCACGGTTCCGCCAACCCTTGACGCTGGGCCTTGGCCTACATAGGTTCGCTACCTGAAATCCTATAGGAGAGATATCATGGGCGCTGCAACCGTTGCTGTGACCGATTCCACCTTTGACAAAGAAGTGCGCCAGTCTTCGATTCCCGTTGTCGTCGATTTCTGGGCGGAATGGTGCGGCCCGTGCCGCCAGATCGGGCCGGCTTTGGAAGAACTGGCCGTTGAATATGGCGGCAAGGTGAAAATCGTCAAAGTGAACGTGGACGAAAACCCCGAAAGCCCCGCCGCTTTGGGCGTGCGCGGCATTCCCGCGCTGTTTTTGTTCAAAGACGGTCAGGTCGTCTCGAACAAAATCGGCGCAGCGCCCAAGGCTGCGCTGGCAAGCTGGATCAACTCGGCCATCTGAAGATGGAGGAGTGCTGCAAAAGGGCGCCTTCGGGCGCTCTTTTTGTTTTGCGCTTGGGCATCGGCTTATCTGCGGCGCAGATAGACGTAATAGGCCCCGCCGCCGCCGTGCTTCAGGTGCGATTCGCTTACCTGCAAGACGGCAGGCCCAAGCGGGGCCATGCGCAGCCAATGGGGCACTTGGTGGCGCAGAACGCCGGTGCGGGTGGGGATGGGGCCGTGATCGGGGGCGGGTTTTCCCTTGCCCGTGATCACCAAAACCAGCCGCAATCCGGCGGTTTGGGCGTTCAGGATAAAGCGGATCAGTTCGGGATGCGCCTCGGCCATGGTCATGCCGTGCAGGTCAATGCGCGCTTCGGGGTCTAGCTTGCCGCGCGTCATCTTGGCGTGTTTACGCGCATCCATTTGCAGGGGCGCTTGGGCCAAAGCTTCAGCCGGCGTGGGCGCGATATGCGCGGCAGAGCGGAGCGGGCGCGCCTTTTCGCCCAAGCGAAAGGCGGTGAAGTGCGGCTTGGGGGCAGGGATAGGGTCGGCG
>CANFSY010000138.1 GCA_947449875.1 Paracoccaceae bacterium | reverse complement strand
GACGCCACGCTTGGGGGAAATAGGGCAGAACGCCCAAGCCGCGCCAGCCGGTTTGCGCTTCGATCATGCGGTAGCCGTCGTCAAACAGGCTGGGGTCGCCGCGAAACTTGTTGATGATAAAGCCTTTGATGCGCGCCTCGTCAGCAGGGTCAAGCACGGCTTTGGTGCCCACCATCTGCGCGATCACCCCGCCGCGATCAATATCGCCCACCAGCACCACGGCCACATCGGCGGCGCAGGCAAAGCCCATGTTGGCGATATCGCCCGCGCGCAAGTTCACCTCGGCCGGAGAGCCTGCACCTTCCACCACGACCAGATCATACTGCGCGGCCAGCCTGTGAAAACTGTCTAGCACGGGGGCCATCAGGCTGGGCTTTAGCCGCGCATAATCGCGCGCCTTTACCGTTGCCACGCGCTTGCCCTGCACGATGACTTGGCTTCCCACCTCGGATTCGGGCTTTAGCAGCACGGGGTTCATATCGGTATGCGGGTCTAACCCGCAGGCAAGGGCTTGTAGGGCCTGCGCGCGGCCGATCTCGCCACCGTCCACCGTCACGGCGGCATTGTTAGACATGTTTTGCGGCTTGAACGGGGCCACGCTTAGCCCGCGCAAATTGAACGCCCGACACAGGCCCGCCACGATCAGCGACTTGCCAACGTTAGACCCCGCGCCTTGGATCATGATCGCCTTCACAGCGCTATCCCCAGTACGGCGGGCAGGCCTTGGCGTGTGGCATCGGTGAAATGAAAGGTCTGCCACCCCCGTGCGCTTGCCGCCTGAATGTTCTTTTCGGCATCATCGACCAGCAAAATCTCGGCAGGATCAAACCCGCTCCACACTTCAATCGCGGCAAAAAACGCTCCGTCGGGCTTTTTCACCCCCAAAGGGCCAGAGGCGAAGATATGCTGCATGCGCCGCGAAAACCCCATCTTGTCCCACATATAGGCTGCGCGGTGGCGTTCGTTGTTGGTGGCGATGACCCCGGGAAGGCGGCAGGCGTCGGCCCAAGCCACAACCTCGTCATCAGCGTTTGCGTCTTTGCTCAGCCAATAGTCCAGCACAGCTTCGGGCGCATGGGGAACGGCATGGGTGGTGGTGTAATCGGTCAGCAGGTCTAACAGATCACGCGCCCCTGTTAGAACGGCGTTAAACTGGCCTGACCCAAAGATGAAATCGGTAAAGACTGCGGCGGATACGCCCAGATCAGCCTCAAAGCTGCGCTGCCAATCGTCAAAGCCGCCCTGATGGCCCTTGTTCAGCACCCCGTCAAAATCCCATGCAACCAGCTTCAAAACTCCACCCCCGGTTGGGCTTTGATGCCGGAACGGAACGGATGTTTGACCAGCGTCATTTCGGTCACCAGATCGGCGGCTTCGATCAACGCTTCGCTTGCGCCGCGACCGGTCAGGCAGACATGCGTCAGGGGCGGCTTTTCGGCTTTGAGGAAAGCCACCACCTCGGCCACGTCGATATAGTCATAGCGCATGGCGATGACGATCTCGTCCAGCAGCACAAAGCGGATGTCGGGGTCGCGGATCAGTTCTTTGGCCTTGGCCCAACCGGCTTGGGCTGCGGCAATATCGCGGGCGCGGTCTTGGGTTTCCCATGTAAAGCCCTCGCCCATGGCGTGAAACTCGCACAGATCGGAGAAGTTTTCGGTCAGCAAACGCCGCTCGCCGGTATCCCACGCGCCTTTGATGAACTGCACCACCGCACAGGGCATCTCATGCGCAACACAGCGCAAGATCATCCCGAACCCGGACGAGGATTTGCCCTTGCCCGTGCCGGTATGCACGATGATCAACCCGTGATCGCCCGCCTTACCGGCCATGATCTTATCGCGCGCGGCCTTTTTCTTGGCCATCTTGGCATTGTGGCGCGCATCGGGGTTGGCGGCGCTTTCGGTGTCGGTGTCGGTTTTCGCAGATGACATGGCGGAGGGTGTCCTTGACGTTAGGGGCCCATCCTGCCACAGGTAAGGGCGCACTGGTGCTTGTCTTACGACAGGCTAAAAGGGAATGCGACAGGCGAAAGTCTGGGATGCAGCCGCCCCCGCGACCGTGACCGAAGAGGTCAGCCACACCCACTGGGCAACCGGGAAGGGGGCTGACCCGGGGGCAACCCCAGCTTCGCAAGCCGGGAGACCTGCCAGCGCCACGAACTTTGACGGACGGGGTGTGCCGTGGCGAGTTGGGGGGGCTTTCTCCCCATTTCGCGGCATTTCCCCTTGGGAGGACGATGACCGCAAGATTGCATATTTGCACCACCTGCAAAGCCGGCCTGCCCGTGACCGAGGGCGAGGCCTGCGAAGGCGCGCGCCTTTATGCCGCCCTTGCGGCCCTGCCTGCCCCCGACAGCGTGCAGGTCTTGCCCATCGAATGCCTGTCTGCCTGTAACACGGGCGCTGCGGTGTGCCTGTCAAAACCTGGCGCTTGGGGCTATGTCTATGGCCGCCTCAGTGCCGAAAATGCCGCCGATATTCTGGCAGGGGCTGCGGCCTATGCCAAAACAGCCGATGGCTTGGTGCCTTGGCGCGAACGCCCCACGATCTTTCGCAAACAATCAATCGCCCGTATCCCCCCGTTGGAGGCTTAAATGTCTGATCTTGCCAAAATCCCCGTCACGATCATCACAGGCTTTCTGGGCGCTGGCAAAACCACGCTGATCAGGCATTTGATGGCCAACCCGCAGGGCAAGCGCCTTGCGGTGCTGGTGAATGAATTTGGCACGGTCGGGGTGGACGGCGATATCCTTAAATCCTGCGCCGATGACAATTGCCCCGTTGAAAACATCGTCGAACTGGCCAACGGTTGCATCTGCTGCACCGTGGCCGAAGATTTCATTCCCACGATTGAAGCCCTTTTGGCCCTGCCCAAGCGGCCCGATCACATCTTGATCGAAACCTCGGGGCTGGCTTTGCCCAAACCGTTGCTGAAAGCCTTTGACTGGCCGGGCATCCGCTCGCTCATCACGGTGGACGGTGTGATCACGCTGGCCGATGCCGAGGCCGTGGCCGCAGGCCATTTTGCCGGCGAATTGAGTGCGGCGCAGATTGCAGCGGGCGAGCATGACACGCCCTTGGGCGAGGTGTTTGAAGACCAGATTGCCTGTGCCGACATCGTTTTGCTGACCAAAGCCGATCTTGCGGGCGAAGCGGGCCTGTCTGCCGCCCGCGCCGTGGTGCAGGCCGAAGCCGCCGAGAAAAACCGCCCCCATCTGCCGATCTTGACCCTGTCCGAAGGGGTGATCGACCCCCGCCTGATCTTGGGCCTGAATGCGGCGGCGGAAGACGACCTGCTGGCCCGCCCCTCGCATCACGACGGCGAGGACGGGCACGAGCATGATGATTTCAACTCACTCGTCGTGACCCTGCCAGAGGTCGCGAGTGTCGATGCCCTGACCGCTGCCATCACGCGCCTTGCGCGTGAGCAAAAGATCTTGCGCGTCAAGGGCTATGTCGCCGTGCAAGGCAAACCAATGCGTCTGCTGGTGCAAGCCGTGGGCGAACGGGTGCGCGCGCAGTTTGACCGGCCTTGGGGGACGATGGCGCGCAGCTCGCATCTGGTGGTGATCGCCGAACAAGGCGACCTTGATGAAGCGGCCATTCGCCAAACGCTGGGGATCTAAGATGCACGTCGTCTTCCGCGAAAGTCATGGGCTAGACGAGACGGCCGCGCCGTTCGATCCTGCGCAAGACCCGGCGGAGATGCTGGTGCTGTCGTTTTCCGACAGCGACCTTGGCGCTTTTGGTGCGGGCTGGCAGCGTGCGCGCGGCACCTTGCCCAGTTTGCGCCTGTGCAACCTGATCGCCCTGCGCCATCCGGTGTCGGTCGATACCTATATCGAACGCACCGCTTTTGGGGCCAAAGCCATTCTGGTGCGCTTGATTGGCGGCGAGGCCTATTGGCCCTACGGCCTTGCCTCACTCGCCGATCTTGCGCGCAAATCGGGCATAGCCCTTGCCATCCTGCCCGCCGACGGGCGCGAGGATGCGCGGTTGGACCAGTTGTCGACCCTGCCCGTGTCCACCCTGCGGCGCTTGCAGGCGCTGTGTGATGCAGGCGGGGCGGTGGCGGCGCAAGCGGCCTTGGCCCAACTGGCGCTGGCGGCGGGGCTTTATGCGGGGCCGGTGCTGGGTGACAAGCGCGTGCCAGATTGCGGGTTTTATGAGCCGGGGCAAGGGGTGGTGGATGCACCCGCATCGGGCGGAGTGGCGGTGGTGTTTTACCGCTCGTACCTGACCGCTGCCGATACAGCGCCGATTGATGCGCTGATCGCAGCGCTGCGGGGGGCGGGATTGGCGGCTTTCGGGCTGTTTGCGCCTTCGCTCAAAGGGCCTGCGGCGCAGTGGGTGGCGGGGGCTTTGCAGGCGGCAAAGCCTGCAGCAGTCGTCAACGCCACCGCCTTTTCGGCCAAGGGGGCGGACGGCACCTCTCCGCTGGACACAGGCTGCCCCGTGTTCCAAGTGGCCCTGTCCACCGCGCGGCGCAAGGATTGGGCGGGGTCAGCGCGGGGTCTGTCGCCTGCCGATCTGGCGATGCATGTGGTCTTGCCCGAGGTCGACGGGCGGCTTTTGGCGGGGGTGGTCAGTTTCAAAAGCCCAATGAAGCGCGACCCCGACCTGCAATTTTCCCGCTTTGCCCATCGGGCCGAAGCTGAGCGGATCTCCGCCGTTGTGGCGCGGGTGAAGGCTTGGGTTAACCTTGCCGCCACCCCGCCTGCCAAGCGCAAACTGGCGCTGATCTTGTCAACCTATCCGGGCCGCGCCCATCAGATGGCCCATGCGGTGGGCTTGGATGCTTTGGCCTCGACGACGGCTGTTCTGGGGGATTTGGCCGCTGCGGGCTATGACATCCCAACGCAATCGCTGTCGCCCGATGAGTTGCAAACCACCACAGCGGCTTGGCCTGTGGCCGATTACGAGGCGGCACTGGCCACCTTGCCCGCCGACCTTCGCGCCGCACTGACACGCTGGGGTGCGCCGGAAAATGACCCCTTGGTCCGGCACGGCGCGTTCCACTTCCCCTGCCTGCGGCATGGCAAAGCGATCATCGCGCTGCAGCCCGAACGTGGCAAATCGCTTGAGCGTGACGCCGAATATCACGACCTGCAAGCCACACCGCGCCATGGCTATGTGGCGTTTTATCTGTGGCTGCGCGCCCAAGGCCTGCATGCGCTGATCCATATGGGCGCGCATGGCACGCTGGAATGGCTGCCGGGCAAATCGGTCGCCCTGTCGGCCACCTGCTGGCCCGAGGCGCTGATTGGCCCTTTGCCCGTGATCTACCCCTTCATCGTCAACGACCCAGGAGAGGCCGCCCAAGCCAAGCGCCGCATCGGGGCTGTCACCTTGGGCCACATGCCCCCGCCCTTGGCCGAAGCGGGCATTCCTGCGGCCTTGGCCCGTCTGGAGCGGCTGCTGGATGAATACTCTACCGCCGACGGCATCGACCCCGCCCGCCGCGACCGCCTGATCCGCGCCATTCGCGATGAGGCGCAAGCCCAAGGTGTGGAAGACGATCTGGCGATCCCCCCGCAGGCCTCTGCGGCAGAGGCGATCACGCGGATTGACCGCTTTGTCTGCGATATCAAGGAAAGCCAGTATGGCGACGGCTTGCACATCTTTGGCCGTGGTCCGCAGGGCGGTGGCGAAAGCGCAGGGTTGCTTGCGGCGCTGAACGGTCACCGCGTGGCGGCGGGCCCCGCAGGCTCTCCGCACCGCGGGCGCAGCGATGTGCTGCCGACGGGGCGCAACCTGTATTCGGTTGACCCGCGCGCCGTGCCATCCCGCGCAGCCCATGCCCAAGGGATCAAACTGGCCGAGGAACTGATCCGCCGCCATCTGCAAGATCAGGGCGATTATCCCAAGGGGCTGGTGGTGGATCTGTGGGGATCGGCCACCATGCGCACAGCGGGTGAAGATTTCGCCATGGCGCTGCATCTGGCGGGGCTGGCCCCCGTTTGGGACGAAAACGCCGCCCGCGTGTCGGGGGTAGAGGTGGTTCCGCTGGCCCTGCTGGGGCGCCCGCGCATTGACGTGACGCTGCGGGTGTCGGGCCTGTTTCGCGACATTTTCCCGGGGCTGGCGCAGATGTTTGCAACAGGTGCGGCCGCCTTGGCTGCGCGGGGCGAGGCGTTGGAAGATAACCCCTATGCCGCCCGCATTGCGCGCGTCTTTGCCCCCGAACCCGGGCGCTACGGCTTGGGGATGGACAGCGACGATTTCTCGCCCGAAGCCCGCGCAGCGGCGGGCGAGGCTTGGCTTGCCGCGTCAAGCTGGGCGATTGGCCAAGACGGCGAAAGCCGCCTCGACCGCGCAGCGCTAGAGGCGCGGTTGCGCGGCGCGGAT
>CANFSY010000137.1 GCA_947449875.1 Paracoccaceae bacterium | reverse complement strand
TGCGGCTGCGGCCACACCATCCGAAAGATCCTGGTAAACCTCAGGGCTCTTTTGGCCCTGATGATCGCCGCGATCCTGTCGGCACTTCGCGCGACAAGACCCGCGCACAGATCTGCCACGGCGACCTGATCCGGTTGTTCAGGAGGAACCACTTAATCACGGCATATAGCTTCTTTGTCCAATCAGAGAGCGCTGAACCGCCCCGAGCTTGCAGCGGCCTTCAAACGAACTTACTATGCGGGGCATACAACGGAGTAGGATATCAGGTCGTTACTTGCCTGAAATTCTGGCTGCAAGCGATCCCCTAATTGGATATAGGCAGAAAGGGTCTTTGTAAAAAATGAAAGACTGATGTACCGATTTTTAACGATTTCAGGAAACATTCCTACCACCAGACAGGATGGCAGAAGATATGAACCGAAGAGAGATACGATGACATATGAAAAAAATACGACAAACTCGCCGAATCCCATAGCGAGATTTGCACACAGAACCCGTACCCGTATGGGAGTAGATTTAATATCAAATAAAATCGGCTTACGGCTTCTTGATTATGGTTGCGGCGATGGTAGGTTTTTGAGTGAGGTCAGCCAAAGGAGGGAAAATACTGAAGACCTGTTTGGATTTGAACCTTTTATGGCAACTTTACCAACACTGCCAGAAGGGATTGAAATCATGACGACATGGGACACAGTTTTGAAAAAGCTTCAACATCGAAATGCCAATGTGGTCACCTGCTTTGAGGTCATGGAACATCTCATGCCATCTTTGCAAAAGCAAGCGTTTGAGAAAATGCTCAGTATCATTCATCCGGATGGTACGTTGGTTTTATCGATCCCGATCGAATGCGGTTTCCCTGCGATTATCAAGAATATTTTTCGATTTCTAAAATTTAGAAGATACTCAAAACTGGTCTATAGTTGGCATAACCTAATCCGATCTTTCTTCGGAAAGCCTATTCCAGAGTGTAGATCAGGTTCAGATTATCTATCTCACATGGGTTTTTATTATTGGGATCTTGAAGACGTGATGTCTGAATATTTCGAAGTTTCAAAAAAAATGTATTCACCGTTTGGTTTCATAGGACCTGCTTTTAACTCACAGGTTTTTTATATTGCAAAACCAATTAAATTGTAAGCGTGCGGCCTGACAGCGCTTAGCGGGGGGTTGCAACCGAGTAACTCCTCAATCCGGAGGATTTTGTTGTCCGCAATGCAAGCAAGGGTGTCTAGCATCCTCTGATGGCGTGGGCAGTGCACACAGAAAAAACAGTGCTTTGAATGGCCCTAATCCTATAGTAGGCGCTGCCGCATCCGCACATTCCTTGTGAATTCAGCAAACAGTCATTGCCCTTTGCATGGAGATTTGGAGGGGAGGTTTCATTGGTAAGGGTTGTGTCTCGAAAGTTTTGGAAATTCTCCGTCGACGTCCTCCGAGCGGAATGATTTGCGCTTGATCAAGCGGCGAGGTCAAGGGTCATGGGCTGGATCAGTTTGTCGAGGGTTTGCCATCCGTCAACTTCGCGCATGGTGACCTGGCCAGAGGCGACAAGACCAAAAGACTGCAAGAGAGGTTGACGACGGGTATGATTGTGGAGCATCTCATGCAGTATTACGCCGTACAGCAGAGCAACCAAAATGCCCGATGTCCTCATAAGCGTAGTCATTCCTACGCGAAACCGCCCAAAAGAAGTCGTGTCTTGTCTTGACGCGCTGGCATTGCAGTCCGTGTCAGGTGACAGCTTTGAAGTTATTGTCGTTGACGATGGGGGGACGCCGCCTCTCAAACTCGATTTTGATCGTTGGCCGGACAGTTTCTCGATTTCACTTATTCACCAGAAGAATACCGGTCCCGCCGGCGCACGAAACGCAGGTGTAGCCGCGGCGCGTGGCGGCGTTGTTGCGTTCACGGATGATGATTGTCGCCCGTCCCCCCACTGGATTGAGATGCTTGGCGATGCATTGCGCAACAACCCAGAAGCGCTTGTTGGGGGATCTGTTGTCAATGGCCTAAAATCGGATATCTTTGCTGAAGCAAGCCAGATCATATTGGATATGGTTTATGAGCATTTTAACGCAGACCAAGAAGCAGCCTTCTTTTTTGCAAGCAACAATATGGCCTGCTCACGGTCCGGCTATGTTGCAGTTGGCGGATTTGATGAAAAATTTCCAACCCCCGCAGGCGAAGATCGTGACTTTTCCGATCGATGGCGTTCTTGTGGGCGGTATTTGCGTTATGTTCCAGATGCAACGATTGAACATCGCCATGCTCTCACAGCGCGCAAATTCTTTTGGATGTATTATCGGTACGGGCAAGGCGCCCATCGGTTCTCGGTTCTCAGGCGCAGCCGCCGGTCTGGAGCGATGAGCCAAGATTTGGCTTTTCACGCGAGCCTGCCAGTCCGGGTTATAAAGCACCTACGCAGAGTAAAAGGCTTCTCCGCGCGGATTGGCATTTGTTTCGCTTTGGCGCTCTGGCAATTTGCTAACGCTGTCGGTTTTTTAAGCGCCATGTTCGGTGATGCATCACTTTTGAACCGGACCAAGCGATAAGTTGGACATTAACGCAGAAAACTTATGGTTGCTGTGCAATTGAGTTTAGGGCACCTCGATAAACCGCACTCACCATGCGGCGGCGGTATGATGGCATCGGGACCCGCCGCTTGGGGTTGGACGATGACACAGATCGGTTTCTTGAGTTTTTTTGAGACTGCTAAGCGCAGCTGGACTTCAAGAGAGATCCTCTAGTCGCGATCAACGTCGTCGCGCCTTGCGACGAGTTTCGTTCCTTGCTGCAGGAGCTATAGCTGAAAGTTGGTGAGGGGGGATTGGGTGGCACATCAAGGCGTTGTTCACGCGCTGCAGGTCTCGCAGAGAAAAGGATATGCCACATGACGAAGGATACGGTTGTCGCGTTTCGCGCGCCAGACGGATTTTCACCCGACCCGTTGACGGATTTGTTGCGCCAGGGTGCGCGGGAACTGATTGCGCAGGCGGTCGAGGCGGAGTTGAACGTGGTTCTCACTGCGCATGCCGACCAGACGGATGCTGCGGGTCGTAGGCGTCTGGTGCGTCACGGTCATCTGCCTGAACGCGAGGTTCAGACCGGGATCGGCGCGGTGCCGGTGAAGGTGCCCCGGGTCCGAGATCGGGGTAACCAAGCCATTGAGACCGCGGCTTATGCAGCTTGACTGCTCTGCATGACCACTGGTGCCCAATTCCACGGTAGCAATTCATCGAGCCTGTTGATCTTGTGATCATTTATGCGGTCGAGAATGTCAGCGAGGTAGGCCTGTGGATTGAGGTCGTTCAGCTTGGCGGTTTCGATGATGGTCATGGCACGCGCGAGGGTTTTCGCACCGGTATCAGCCCCTGCAAATAGCCAGTTTTTCCGTCCTATTCCAATCGGGCGCAGGGCGCGCTCGGCGGGATTATTGTCGACGGCGACCCGCCCGTCAGCCAGGAACAAGCTGAATGCCTCCTGTCAGCTCAGGCCATAGCGCAAGGCCTTGGCCAAGTCGCTCTTGCCCGGAATGCGAAGGAGCTGCTGTTCGGACCAGGCAAAGAAGGCTGCAACCTTAGGCAGGCTGAGCTTTTGACGCGCCGCATGGCGGATGTCAGCGGGCTGGCCGTTGATGTCGCGCTCGATGTCGTAAAGCTTGCCAATCCGGTCAAGCGCCTCGCGGGCGATCTCGGACTTGGTCGATGCCCAAAAATCGTGGAAGTCTCGGCGCAGGTGAGCCCAACAGGCCGCTTCACGTAAACGGGGCACACCATCGGGTTTGGGCTCGTAAAGCTTGCCATAGCCCTTGTAGCCGTCGGCCTGAAGAATGCCGCGTGCATCGGACAGATGGTCAAGAACATGCTCTTGCTTCCAGTCGGGCGCAAAGCGATAGACAGCACCCGGTGGCGCTGCCCCCGCCCAAGGGCGTTGATCGCGCACATAGGCCCAGATCCGGCTTTGCCTGACACCTTTGCCAAGTCCCTTGTCGCGCAATGACCTGTCCAGCACCCGGATCGGGGTGTCATCTGCGTGCAACAGGTCGCTGGCCATGATGTCCGCCTCAATCCGTTCGATCAGCGGCGACAAGGTCTTCATTGCGCGGCCACACCAACCAACCAGTGTGCTTTCGGGGATGTCGGCGCCCATGCGGGCGAAGATCTCGTGCTGGCGATACAAAGGCAGGTGATCGTCGAACTTCGAGACCAGAATATGCGCAAGCAGGTTCGGACCAGCCATGCTGCCCAGGATTGGACGGCTGGGTGCGGGCTCCTGCACCATCCGCTCGCAGCGGCGGCAGGATTTCTTGACCCGGGCAATCTGGATCACCTTCATCTGCGCCGCGATCATATCGACAAGCTCGCTGACATCTTCGCCTACCACGCGCAGATCACCGCCACAGTCGGGGCAGCAGGTGCCAGGATCAAGCTCACGGCGCTCGCGCGGGGTCTCATCCGAGACGCGTGGCCGACGGCGCAAAGCGGGCGCATTGGCAGCCTCTGGGATCGGTTCATTCGGCCCTTCGTCAATAGGAGCGTCATCGTCTTCTGCCACGGTGACCAACAGGTCTTCCAGCGCCAGTTCCAACTGCTCAATCTCGCGTTCGATCTTTTCCGAGGATTTGCCAAAGGCCAGTTTCTGAAGTTTGGCGATCCGCAGGCGAAGCGCCTGAACCAACTGATCGTGGACCCGCAATGTTGCGGATATCTTGGCGTTTTCCGCCCGCAAAGCCGCGATCATCGCCTTCAATGTGGCGGGATCATCTGGCAAGTTTTCGGCAGGTTTCGGCATACGTCTGACTACCAAAAATCCGGCAAAAGCACCATATAAATAACGGAAATACAGGCCCAAAAATTACCCGGCGCGGGCGGGTGGAGCCCCCCAATCCGGACGCCGCCACTTGCGTCGGGAATTTGATCCACCGGATCAAATTCTTATCCTCCTAATCCCTTCCCAGAGCATCGCGAGTTGCGCAGAGGTCAGCCGCACGGCCCCGTCCCTGGCGTTTGGCCAAGGGAAACGGCCACGCTCAAGCACCTTGTAATAGAGGCAGAACCCCTGGCCATCCCAATACAGCAGCTTGATCCGATCCCCGCGTCGCCCCCGGAAGGCAAACACTGCGCCACTGGCGGGTTTCTGATGCACGACATCCTGCGCCAATACCGCCAACCCCGCGATCCCTTTGCGCATATCCGTCACACCGCAGGCCATATACACACGAACACCGGTACCCGGGCCAATCATGCGATTTCAACCGCACGGATCAGCGCTGTCAGCGCGGCCAGATCCATCGTGCTGTTAAAATGCAGACAGCGGCCACCCCGCAGATGCAATTCAACTGCGGTCGGTGGCTGCGCTTCGCGGACATGCAACTGCGGCACTGGAGCCATGGCCGTGACCGGAATATCAACCGGGTAGAAGAGAGCGCCAGCGTCAGACGACCAAAGACCTTTCTTCTTCAGATCGTGCCGCCACGCATAAATTTGTTGTCGCCTGATCTCATGACGCTGCGCCACCTGAGTCACGCTTGCCCCGCCGACCCCCGGCAACACGGCCTGCAATCATTGCGACGGCAAACTGCGCCGGTTGGGCGAAGATGTGACCGAGGAGCTCGAATATGTCCCCTGCCGCTTCATTGTGAACCGCATCGTGCGACCCCGGATGGCCTGCTCGGGCTGCGATTGCTTCACGCAGGCCCCGCTGCCAAGCCGCCCGATCGAACGCGGGCGCCCCGGTCCGGGCCTTCTCGCCCATGTTCTGGTCAACAAATATGCCGATCATTTGCCGCTCTATCGCCAAAGTCAGATATTCGATCGCGACGGGCTCGATATCGACCGCTCGACGCTGGCCGACTGGGTGGGCAAATCCACCGCCCTGCTTGCGCCGCTCGCCGACGCAATCGGGCGGCATGTGCTGGCGGGTCAGGCGATCTTTGCCGACGATACCCCGGTCGCGATGCTCGCCCCCGGCACCGGCAAGACCCAGACGGCACGGCTTTGGGCTTACGGCAGAGACGAGCGCCCCTGGGGCAGCGCCATCCCGCCCGCCAGCTGGTATCGCTTCTCATCCGACCGCAAAGGCGAGCACCCGAAGGATCACCTGTCCAAATACAGCGGCTGGATGCACGCTGATGGTTATGCCGGGTTCGAGGATCTCTACCGATCCGGCAATGTCCGCGAAGTTGCCTGCATGGCCCATGTGCGGCGCAAGTTCGTCGACGTGCATAAGGCGCAAGGCTCCGCCATCGCCAACGCGACCATCCGGCGGATCGCCGAGCTTTATGCCGTCGAGAAAGTGGCGCGAGGATTACCGCCCGACAAGCGGACCGCAATCAGGCAGGCCGAGGCAAAACCCGCCTTCGACGGCTTGGAGGCCTGGCTGAACGCCCAACTGACTGACATATCGGGCAAAAGCCCTCTCGCCAGCGCAATCCGCTATGCCCTGACCCGAATGGCACGGATGCGCCCCTACCTCGATCACGGCATTCTGGAGATCGACAACAATACCGCAGAGCGCGCCATGCGGGCGGTCGCTCTGGGCCGCAAAAATTACCTCTTTGTCGGTTCACAGACCGGTGGAAAATCCGCAGCCATCGCCTACACACTGATCGAAACTGCAAAACTCAACGGCGTCGATGCATTTTCTACAAAACTACCCTCAAATCTGCTAAAAGCGTTCCACGCTATGCAACCCAGGTTGCGTTCACCTACCGGATCTACTGCGAGCTGGAACTGAACCTGCGGATCAAGCCTCGTAAGCGGCTGAAACGGGAGAAGCCCGACGTTTTGGCCGTCCCCGACACGCCGAATATGACCTGGTC
>CANFSY010000136.1 GCA_947449875.1 Paracoccaceae bacterium | reverse complement strand
GGGCGAGTTGGCCACCACCCGCAGCCAGAACGCGCCCACCCATATTGCGGTGATCTTTGATGCGGGTGCGAAAACCTTTCGCAACGATATCTTCCCCGCCTACAAGGCCAACCGCCCGCCCCTGCCCGAAGACCTGCGCCCGCAGTTCCCCTTAACGCGCGATGCGACACGGGCCTTTAACGTCGCTTGCATCGAAATGGCGGGCTACGAGGCTGACGATATCATCGCCACCTTGGCCAAACGCGCCAGTGCGGCGGGGGGGACGGTGACGATCCTGTCCTCGGACAAGGACCTGATGCAGTTGATCGGCGACGGGGTCGATATGCACGATCCGATGAAGAACAAGCGCCTTGGGCTGGACGAGGTGATGGAAAAGTTCGGCGTTGCCCCCGACCGCGTGGTCGATGTGCAATCCTTGGCGGGTGATTCGGTCGATAACGTGCCGGGGGCTCCGGGTATCGGGCTGAAGACCGCAGCTTTGCTTATTCAGGAATACGGCGATCTTGACACGCTCTTGGCGCGGGCGGGCGAGATCAAGCAGCCCAAGCGGCGCGAGGCTTTGGTTGATCACGCCGACCAGATCCGCCTGTCCCGCCAGTTGGTGACGCTGAAAGACGACACGCCGATTGACGTGGATCTGGCCAGCTTTGAACTGCGCGCGCCGGAACCCGAAGCGATCATGGCCTTCTTGCAAGAGATGGAATTTCAAACGCTGATCCGGCGCGTGTCGGAAAAGCTGAAGATTGACGCGCCCGTTTTGGCGACTGGCAGGGGGTTTGAGGTGGCAGGGGCCCATGACGCCCCGCAGGCGCAGGTGCTGCCTTTTGACACAGCCGCTTACACCTGCATCCGCGATGCCCAAACGTTAGAGACGTGGATTGCCCGCGCCTATGCGCGCGGTTATCTGGCCGTAGATACCGAAACCACCAGCCTTGACGAGATGCAGGCCGAGATTGTGGGGATATCGCTGTGCGTTGATCCGGGGCAGGCGGCCTATATTCCCTTGCTGCACCGGTCCGGCACCGATGATCTTTTGGGCGCTGTCACCCTGACCGAAGGCCAGATGCCACGCGATGCGGTGCTGGCCCTTTTGAAACCGCTGTTAGAAGACGATGCGGTTTTGAAGATTGGCCAGAATATGAAATACGACGCCAAGATTTTCGCCCGCCTTGGCATCACCGTAGCCCCGATCGACGACACGATGCTGATGTCTTACGCCATGCACGCGGGCTTGCATAACCACGGGATGGACGAACTGTCTGACCGCTATCTGGGCCATTCGCCCATTCCGATCAAAGACTTGATCGGGTCGGGCAAATCGGCCATCACCTTTGACCGTGTACCCTTGGATAAGGCTGTAGCCTATGCCGCCGAGGACGCCGATGTCACCCTGCGCCTGTGGCAGGCGTTCAAGCCCAAGCTGCACAGCGCCCATGTGACCACCGTGTACGAAACGCTCGAACGCCCCTTGGTCGCGGTTTTGGCCGAGATGGAAATGGCGGGCATTCAGGTTGACCGTCACACGCTGTCGCGCATGTCGGGGGCCTTTGCGCAGAAGATGGCGCAGCTTGAAGAAGAAATTCAAACGCTGGCAGGCCAGACGTTCAACGTCGGCTCGCCCAAGCAACTGGGCGAGATTTTGTTTGACAAGATGGCCCTGCCCGGTGGCGAAAAGGGCAAGAACGGCGCTTACGGCACGGGCGCGGATGTGCTGGAAGATCTGGCAACCGAACACGAACTGCCCGGCCGTGTGCTGGATTGGCGCCAGCTTGCCAAGCTGAAATCGACCTACACCGATGCCCTGCAAGACCATATCAACCCCGAAACCGGCCGCGTGCACACCAGCTATTCCATCACGGGCGCTGTGACGGGCCGCTTGTCTTCGACCGATCCGAACCTGCAAAACATCCCCGTGCGCTCGGAAGAAGGCCGCCGCATCCGCGAGGCGTTTGTGGCCCCCAAGGGTAAGGTTCTGGTCTCGCTGGACTATTCGCAGATCGAATTGCGAATCTTGGCCCACATCGCCGATATCCCCGCCTTGCAGCAAAGCTTTCGCGACGGGATCGACATTCACGCCATGACCGCGTCGGAAATGTTCAACGTGCCGTTGGATCAGATGACCTCTGACATCCGCCGCAGGGCCAAGGCGATCAACTTCGGCGTGATCTACGGCATTTCCGGCTTTGGCCTTGCGCGCAACCTGCGCATTCCGCGGGCCGAGGCGCAGGGCTTTATCGACCGCTATTTCGAACGCTTCCCCGGCATTAAAGAATATATGGCGACCACGGTGAAATTTGCCCAAGAGCACGGCTATGTGCAAACCCTGTTCGGCCGCAAAATCCACACGCCCGATATCAACGCCAAAGGCCCGGGGGCCGGCTTTGCCAAACGCGCCGCGATCAACGCGCCGATCCAAGGCACGGCGGCCGACGTGATCCGCCGCGCGATGATCCGCATGCCTGCGGCCATTGCCGACCTGCCCGCCAAGATGCTGCTGCAAGTGCATGACGAACTGCTGTTCGAGGTCGACGAACCCGCCGCCGACACCCTGATTGCCGTGGCAAAACAGGTGATGGAGGGCGCATCCCACCCCGCAGTCCACCTGAAAGTGCCGTTGATCGTTGAAGCGGGCAAAGGTGCCAACTGGGCGCAGGCGCATTGAGCGACGACACACCTTTGGTGCATGTCACCTGCCGCGCTGACCTGCGTGATTGGCTGTCGGCTCATCACGCAACGGCAGGCACGGTCTGGCTGGTCAGCCCCAAACGCCCCCATCCGGGCTACATGCCCTATAACGAACTGGTCGAGGAGCTGATCGCTTGGGGCTGGATCGACAGCCTGCCCCGCGCGATTGATGCCGCAACCTCGGCCAATTTGATCGCGCGGCGCAACCCGAAATCGGCGTGGAGTGCGGTGAACAAAGCCCATGCGGAACGGGCGCGCGCCAAGGGGATCATGTCCCCTGCGGGAGAGGCCGCCGTGGCCGCCGCTCAAGCCAATGGCCAGTGGGATTTTCTCAACGATGTCGAAGCTTTGACAATCCCGGCCGACCTTGATGCCGCCCTGACAGACGCCGCACGGCCCGTGTGGGACAGCCACCCCCGTTCGATCAAACGGGCGGCTCTGGAATGGATCAAAACCGCCAAAACCACCCCCACACGTGCTGCCCGAATCGCCGAAGTGGCGGACAGCGCCGCGCAGGGCCTGCGGCCCAAACCCTTTCGCCGCTAGGCATCAATCCTGACCTGAAAGCAATTGTTGCGGGCCGAGCGCACGTGAACATAGGCCACCCGCGGGTCGGCCAGACGGCGGGCGGCTTCGTCTTGCAGGCTTTGCGTGTCAACCACCGCGCCTGTGCCATAGACGATGCGGTCGTTGGGGCCATAGCCGCGCACGATGTAACTGGGCGAGTCCAATATCTGGGGCAGGGCTTCGCCACCCCCCGCGGGGCAGGCGGCAGCGCATAGAAAGATCGGCCCCACCTCGGCATAGGGTTGCGGGGCGGGGAAGGGGCGGTGGGCCAGAACCAGCATGTCAGCGCCTTTCGGGATCATCTGCAGGCAATGGCGGCACGGGTTGCCGTCGCCGTCGCTGATCTGTCGTTCGGGCACTTGGCCGTTGGCATCCACGCCGCCGGATTGATAGGCGCGGACAAGTTCGGTGGGGATGGGGGAAAAACGCATAGGGAACCTCCTGATGAGCGGCAGTCTGGCGCACCTGCGCCGCCAGCGCGACCCGTTTCCTGCGCATTGGCCTTGCAACCTTGCGCCTTCGGGCCTATATCTATCTCAACAGCGGTTTCAGGGTCCAAACTTGAAGCTACCGACCTACCTTGCGGGCCTGTCGGCCCGTTTTTCATTTCTAGGACCTTACATGTCTGACCTCATTGCCAAAACCGCTATGGACCGCCGCTTGGCCGATATCATCACCCCGGTCATCGAAGGCTTGGGCTTCGAACTGGTGCGCGTGCGCCTGATGGGCGGGGCGACGCGGATTTTGCAGATCATGGCTGATCGGCCCGAAGGCGGCATTGGCGTGGATGAATGCGGCGAGATTTCGACAGCCGTGTCGGCCACGTTGGATGTCGAGGACCCGATCGAGGAAAACTATGTGCTGGAAGTGTCGTCTCCCGGCATCGACCGCCCTCTGACGCGGTTGAAGGATTTCGAAATGTGGAAGGGCTGGGAAGCCCGTCTGGAAACCACCGAACTCGTCGATGGCCGCCGCCGGTTTAAGGGCGGCTTGATGGGGGTCGAAGGCGACGAGGTTCTGATCGAGATTGAAGAGGGCGGGCAAGAGGTGATCATCGGGCTTAACTTTGAATGGCTCGCCGATGCCAAGCTGATCCTGACCGACGAGCTGATCGCCGAAATGCTGCGCCAGCGCAAAGTGCTGGACATCGACGAAACCGAGTTTGACGAAATTGAACAGTCCGAAGGCGAGGAAGACGAACCCGCCGAAGTGACGAAACACTAAAGCCGGGAGAAGACCTATGGCCATTACCTCTGCCAACCAGCTTGAGCTTTTGCAAACCGCCGAAGCGGTGGCGCGCGAAAAGATGATCGACCCGGATCTGGTGATCCAGGCCATGGAAGACAGCTTGGCGCGTGCCGCCAAATCGCGCTACGGCGCGGAAATGGACATTCGCGTCGGCATCGACCGCAAGACAGGCCGCGCCACCTTTGCCCGCGTGCGCACTGTGGTGGAAGACGATTTGCAAGAAAACCACCACGCGCAGATCACGGTCAAGCAAGCGACGGATTTGGTCGGTCTGAAGGAAAAGGCGGTTTCGGTGCTTCAAGGCGCTGTGGCCAAGCAGTTTCACATCCGCCCGTTCGGGTCGGCAGATACGAATCGCCTTGACCCGTCGCTTCAGACGGCCAAGCCCCAGATCGGCGACGAACTGATCGACGAGGTTCCCCCCGTTGATCTGGGCCGAATCGCCGCCCAATCGGCCAAGCAAGTGATCTTGCAAAAGGTCCGCGAAGCCGAACGTGACCGCCAGTTCGAAGAATTCAAAGACCGCAAAGGCACGATCATCAACGGTCAGGTCAAGCGCGAGGAATACGGCAACATCATCGTCGACATCGGGCGCGGCGAAGCGATTTTGCGCCGCAACGAAAAGATCGGCCGCGAATCCTATCGCCCGAACGACCGCATCCGTGCCTATATCAAAGACGTTCGCCGCGAGGCGCGTGGCCCGCAGATCTTCCTGTCGCGCACCGATCCGCAATTCATGGCGGAACTGTTCAAGATGGAAGTGCCCGAAATTTATGACGGCATCATCGAGATCAAAGCCGTCGCCCGCGATCCGGGATCCCGCGCCAAGATCGCTGTGATCTCTTATGACAACTCGATTGACCCCGTGGGCGCCTGCGTGGGTATGCGCGGCAGCCGTGTGCAGGCTGTGGTCAACGAATTGCAGGGCGAAAAGATCGACATCATTCCGTGGAACCAAGATCAGGCGACTTTCTTGGTGAACGCGCTGCAACCGGCAGAAGTGTCTAAGGTTGTGATTGACGAAGAAGCCGGCAAGATCGTTGTCGTGGTGCCGGACGAGCAGCTGTCGCTGGCCATTGGCCGTCGCGGGCAGAACGTGCGCTTGGCCAGCCAGCTGACGGCGCTGGATATCGACATCATGACCGAATCCGACGAATCCGCCCGCCGTCAGGCCGAATTTGCCGAACGCACCAAGCTGTTCATGGAAACCTTGGACATTGACGAGATGATGGCCCAACTGCTGGTGTCGGAAGGCTTCACCAATCTGGAAGAAGTCGCCTATGTCGAAACCGACGAGCTGTTGTCGATAGACGGGTTCGATGAAGGCACAGCCGGCGAATTGCAGGCCCGCGCGCGCGATTATCTGGAAGCGGCCAACAACAAAGCGCTTGAAAACGCTAAGGCTTTTGGCGTTCAGGATGAATTGATCGCCTTTGAAGGGCTGACACCGCAAATGCTGGAAGCTTTGGGCAAAGAGGGCATCAAGTCGCTGGAAGACTTTGCCACCTGTGCTGACTGGGAACTGTCGGGCGGCTGGACCACGGTCAACGGCCAGCGCGTCAAGGATGAAGGCATTCTGGAGAAGTTTGAACTGAGCCTTGAAGAGGCGCAAACCTTGGTGATGACCGCGCGGGTTATTCTGGGCTGGGTTGACCCCACCGCCCTAGACGCCGCCGAAGACGAGGAGGCCGGGGCCTAAGGCTGGCCCCGGAACGCCCTTGACCCGCGGCGGCCGCACCAACGACCAAGACGACCCCGAGCGCAAGTGCATTGTGACCGGGGAAGTTCAGCCTAAAGCCGGGCTGATCCGGTTTTGTCTTGACCCCGAAGGTCAGGTGACGCCGGATATTCTGGGTCGTCTGCCGGGGCGCGGTTTTTATGTCTCGGCCGACCGCAAGGCGATCGAGAAAGCGGCGGCGAAGGGCCTGTTTGCCCGCGCCGCCAAGCAGCCCGTCAAAGTGCCCGATGGCTTGGCCGATCTGGTCGAAGCGCTTTTGCTGCGGCAGGTGCAGAACACCATCTCGCTGTGCCGCAAGGCCAATGCCGCGGTGACGGGATACGAGAAGGTGAAAGAATGGCTGATGGACGGGCGCGCAAGGGTGCTGGTGCAGGCAGCTGACGGGTCGGAACGCGGAAAGACGAAGTTGCGGCCTCCGGAAATCGGGGGAAGGTTTATCGGGTGCCTCACGGCACGGGAATTGGGTTTGTCCTTTGGCCGCGAACGTGCGATACACGCCGCGCTTGCGGCTGGTGTACTTACGACTCGTGTTGTAGAGGAAGCGGCAAGGCTTGGTGGTCTGCGAGAGCAGGGTGTCGGGCATGATGGCGGCGCGGATGCCGCCTTGAAGGATATGTAGGACGCATGAGCGATACAGACGGCAAAAAACCCCTCGGCTTGGGTGGCGCACCTCGTTCCGGTCAGGTGAAGCAAAGCTTCTCGCATGGCCGCACGAAAAGCGTCGTGGTCGAGGTCAAGCGCAAG
>CANFSY010000135.1 GCA_947449875.1 Paracoccaceae bacterium | reverse complement strand
GAAGGGGGCCAATTGCCGCCCCGAGATGCGGGAATGGGGCAACCGGAATGACACTGCGCGCCGTGGTCAAAGGCGTTGGGCATTATCTGCCCGACCGCGTTGTGGAAAATGCCGACCTAGAAGCCCTTGTGCAGACCAGCGACGAATGGATTCGCACCCGTTCGGGCATAGAACGCCGTCATTTTGTGGCCGAAGGGCAGACGACTTCTGACCTTGCCGCCTTGGCCGCGTCAGCGGCCTTGACCCATGCGGGCCTTGGGCCGAATGATATCGACGCGATTATCCTTGCCACATCCACCGCTGATCTGACCTTTCCCTCAGCGGCCACCATGGTTCAAGCCAAACTGGGCATGACCCAAGGCTTTGCCTTTGATGTGCAAGCCGTCTGCGCGGGCTTTGTGTACGCGCTGTCCACCGCCAATGCCTTGATCGTATCGGGCCAAGCCAAGCGGGTGCTGGTGATCGGGGCGGAAACCTTCTCGCGGTTGATGGATTGGGAAGATCGCACCACCTGCGTGCTGTTTGGCGATGGCGCGGGCGCTTTGGTGCTGGAAGCGCAGGATTTAACAGGCACCTCGGCGGATCGCGGCATTCTGGCAACCGATTTGCATTCAGACGGGCGCTTTAAAGACCTGCTTTATGTGGACGGCGGCGTGTCACTGGGCACCACCGGCCATCTGCGCATGCAGGGCAAAGAAGTCTTCCGCCATGCCGTGGAAAAACTGGCCGAAACCGCCCATGCCGCCTTGGACAAAGCGGGCCTGACCAGTGAAGATGTCGACTGGATCGTGCCGCATCAGGCCAATATCCGCATCATCGAAGGCACGGCCAAGCGCATGCAAGTGCCGATGGAGCGCGTGGTGGTGACGGTGCAAGACCACGGCAACACCTCTGCCGCCTCGATCCCCTTGGCGCTGTCGGTGGGCGTGCAGCGGGGCCAGATCAAACTGGGCGATCTGCTGGTGACCGAGGCGATTGGCGGCGGTTTGGCTTGGGGGTCTGTGGTGTTGCGCTGGTAAAGCGGCAGATGGACGCTTAGGGGAAACTTTTGCAGCGCAAATCGCAACGAACGATCTTGCACCAAGCCATCGTTATTGACTCGCATTTTGATCCGCCGCATGTTTCAGCAAACACCCGGGGGGGAAATAATGGCCGAAAAAACGCTCACACGGATGGATCTTAGCGAATCAGTTTTTCGCGCTTTAGGTCTGTCGCGCAACGATTCTGCGCAACTTGTTGAATCCGTTCTGCAACATGTCTCTGACGCGCTGGCCGCGGGCGAGACGGTGAAGATCTCTTCCTTTGGCACCTTCTCGCTGCGGGCGAAAACCGCGCGGGTGGGGCGCAACCCCAAAACCGGTGACGAGGTGCCAATTTCACCGCGCCGTGTGCTGACCTTCCGTCCCTCGCATCTGATGAAAGATCGCGTGGCGGGTGGGGGCAAGTAAGCAAAGGTCGGCGGATGGACAAGGCGGCTGACGCATTCCGCACCATTACAGAAGTGTCTGATGCGATTGGCATTCCCGCCCATGTGCTGCGCTTTTGGGAAAGCCGGTTTCCGCAGATCAAGCCTGTGAAACGGGCGGGGGGGCGGCGGTATTATAGGCCGTCAGATGTGGCCTTGGTGTCGGGCATCCGGCGGCTGTTGCATATCGACGGCATGACGATCCGCGATGTGCAAAAGGTGCTGCGCGAAAAAGGCGTGCGACATGTCGCAACGATCGGGGGTGCCACATCGGCCGATCTTGATCACGATGCAGCTTTGGCCTTGGAACCCGTGGGCGCGCCTGCGGCGATGGCGCAAGTGTTGCCGTTGGCAGGCCAATCGCGCAAATCCGCCCCCACAGACGGGCTGCAAGCCGCAGCCGTGCAGTCCTTATTCCTGCCAGAGCCCCCGCCCCTCCCCCGCGCCTCCGTCACGCCACGAAAACCCGGCCGCGCCGCAGAGCACGGCCTGCTTGACCAACCCAGCCTGCCCCTTTTGCTTGACCCTTCCCCCGATGAAGTCCCCGAAGCCCCCCATATCTGGGTGGAGTCAGAACCCGCTGTGATCCTAGACCTGCACCCGCGCAGCCAAACCTTGCCCCAGCCCGCCCAAGCCTTGGCCGAGATCGCCGCCCAATTGCAGCCCCTACCCGCCACAGCCATGGCGCAAAACCGCCCGACGCTGCGCGATCTTCATGACCGGCTGGACCAATTGCACGCGATCATGGCCCGACCACCGCGACCGCAGCGCTAGGCCCGCGCAGCCATGTCCCAAGCCGTGCATTTTCCTGCTTGCCCCTGCCCCGAATATCGCTATGTACCATCTCCATCGTCGGGTCGTAGCGCAGCCTGGTTAGCGCGTCCGTCTGGGGGGCGGGAGGTCGAGAGTTCGAATCTCTCCGGCCCGACCATTGCAAAAACCGTCCGTGGGGCATCTGGCCTTGCGGGCGGTTTTTTGTTTGAAATGAAGCATCTCCGGCGAAAGGCCCGCCCATGAACCGCTCTGGTGTGCTGCCTGCGCAAAGCTTGCGGGCCTTGATTGCCCAAGGGGCCATCCAAGCCGATCGTCCGGTGGAGGGCGCCCAAGTTCAACCCGCCAGCCTTGATCTGCGCCTTGGCACCAAAGCCTACCGCGTGCGCGCATCGTTCCTTGCGGGGGCGGGGCGCAAAGTGGCAGCCCGTCTGGAAGACTTCACCATGCACGAGGTCGATTTGACCCAAGGCGCTGTGCTGGAAAAGGGCTGCGTCTATGTGATCCCGCTGATGGAACGCCTTGCTTTGCCTGCGGGCCTGTCGGCGGTGGCCAATGCCAAATCTTCCACCGGCAGGCTGGATCTTCTCACCCGCACCATCACCGATGGCGGGGCAGAGTTTGACCGTATCCCCGAAGCCTACCAAGGCCCGCTTTACGCCGAGGTCTGCCCGCGCAGCTTTTCTGTTCTGGTCCGCGCCGGCCAAAGACTGAACCAGATCCGCTTTCGCTATGGCCATGCCATGCTGTCAGACGCTCAGTTGCGCGCCCTGCACGCCGTCGATCCGCTGGTGTCAGGCACCCCGCTGATCTCCGAAGGCTTGGGCTTTTCGGTCGACCTGCGCCCCGCGCAAGGCGATCTTTTAGGCTACCGCGCCAAGCCGCACACCGGTGTGATTGACCTTGACCGCATCGCCCACTACCCCGCTCGCGATTTTTGGGAGGAGGTGCGCGCCACCAATGGCCAGATCATCCTTGACCCGGGTGCCTTTTACATCCTCGTCAGCCGCGAGGCTGTGACCATTCCCCCCGACTACGCCGCCGAAATGGCCCCCTATCTGGCCATGGTGGGCGAGTTTCGCGTGCATTACGCCGGCTTCTTTGACCCGGGTTTTGGCCATGCCACGGCAGGCGGTGCAGGGTCGCGCGGGGTTTTGGAAGTGCGCTGCCACGAAGCGCCCTTTGTGCTGGAACATGGCCAAGTCGTGGGCCGCTTGGTCTATGAAAAGATGACCGAACGCCCCGATACGCTTTATGGCCAAGGCATCGCGTCAAACTATCAAGGCCAAGGCCTGAAACTTGCCAAACAATTCAAACTCGGCTGATCCGCGCGCCCTTTCATATGTGCCCAGATATCCCACGGGGGTGTGAAACCCCCTGCGGGCACAGAGCGCAGCCTATTGAATGGCAGGTGCCCAAACGCCTTCCGGCTCTGGCCCCTGCCCCACACTCAAGGCTTCCGCGCGAATGATGCGTGCGATGATCTCGCAATCTTGGGGCGTAAAGGTCAAAGGCAAACGCAAATCGATCAGCCCCGCCAAGATCCGGTCGGTTTGCGGCAGGCTCTGCGGTTCGGCATAGTGCCAATGATCATACCGCGAGGTGAAGGCGACAGGCTCCGCCGCGCCGAACCATTTCAATTCCACCCCCCGCGCCACGCAGCGTTGCAAGAACAGCGCGGTACGGGCGGGCGACCAGTCGGGCAGGCGGAACTGGAAAGACGATCCGACAAAGCTTTCCGCCGCAGGCCGCGGCACCAGCGCCACGCCCGGCGTGGCGGTAAGCCCCGCCTCAAGCCTGCGGTACAGCGCGTCCCAGCGTGCCACACGTTCGCCCAGAACCTTCAACTGCGGGCGCAAGATCGCTGCGCGCAAGTTATCCATCCGGCCCGAGACATTGGGCATAACCATGCGCACGCCTTCAAACGCTTCCGGCGGCGGGGCGGCGCGGTGCTTGGCGTAGAGCATATAGCTGCCCGACAGCAGCACCGCCCGCGCCATCAGCGCCGGATCGTCGCTGATCAAAAACCCGCCTTCACCTGCGTTGATATGCTTATAGGTCTGCATCGAATAACACGCGATCGCCCCATGCCGCCCCGAGGCGACACCGTTCCACGCCGCCCCCATCGTATGGGCGCAATCTTCGATCACCGTCACGCCCAAGGCGTCACACAAGGCCATCAGCGCCGTCATATCGCACAGATGCCCGCGCATATGGCTGAGCATCAAAAACCGCGCACCTGTGCTGCGGGCTTTGGCTTCCAGATCGGCAAAGTCGATCACCAGATCTTCTGTCACCTCGATAAAAATCGCCCGTCCACCCGCCGCCGCAATCGCTCCCGGCACGGGGGCCAGCGTGAAGGCGTTGGTCAAGACCGCCTCCCCCGCCTGCAGATCCAGCGCCCGCAAGGCGCAGCCCATAGCATAGCCGCCCGAAGCGACGGCAAGGCAGTATTTCGCCCCTGTCAGCGCGGCAAATTCTTCTTCCAGCAGCGCGGTTTCGGCCACTTCGCCGGGGGCTGTGTTATAGCGGTGCAAACGGCCATGGCGCAGCACGGCCAAGGCTGCGGCAATCCCCTCTTCGGGGATCGGCTCTTGCTGGGTGAAACTGCCGGTGAAAACCTCGGTCATTTGGCCCTTGCCCCTTCACGGTCGCGCGCGCTGACCCATAAGAACAGCCCAAAGGTCAGGGCCATGCCCGCGCCCGTCAGATAATAGGCCACATTGGGCGATTGAAAAGGGGCCGCGGGGGACATGAAATAGCCAAAGACCTGCGCATAAAACACCGTGCCCGCCAACATCGCGATGTTGGTGATGGCCGAGATACCGCCCTGCAACTCGCCCTGCGCATTTTCGGGCACCCGTTTTGACATGCGGGCCGCCAACAGCGGGTTGATGAAGCCTTCGGGCCCGTGGATCACCATCAGCAAAAACACCACCGCCAGCGATCCGGTCACCCCGTAGCCCAAGCCGGCCACGATGGCCGATAAAAAGCCCAAAACCACCGTGCCCTGTTCGCCGAAAAGCTTCACAAATCGCCCCGTCAGCCCGCCCTGAAAGGCTGCAATCACCACGCCGAAGACAGCCAAAGTCACCCCAATCATCGCCTCTGACCAGCCAAAGCGCACTTTGCCCCAAAAGGCCCAGATGGCCGGATAAACCGACGAGAAGAAGAAAAACATCGCCAGCACCAAACACAGCGGCAAGACGCCCTGATACTGGCCGAACACCTTGAACGCGCCAAACGGATTGGCCCGCGCTAGGGTGAAGGCTCGGCGGTTGGCTTGGGTCAGCGTTTCGGGCAGCACGACATAGCCGTAAATCAGGTTCAAACCCGACACCGCCGCCGCCACATAAAACGGCACCCTCGCCCCGAACTCGCCGAGCAGCCCGCCGATCACCGGCCCGATGATAAAGCCCAGCCCAAAGGCCGCCCCCATCATGCCAAAGGCTTTGCCGCGATCTTCGGGCGCTGTGACATCGGCGATATAGGCATTGGCAATCACCCAAGACGCCCCGCACAGGCCCGCCAATATCCGCCCCGCAAAGAGCCAAGCCGTTGTGGGTGCCAAAGCCTGTGCCAGAAAATCCAACCCCAGCCCCAAAATCGCCAGCAGCAACAAGGGCCTGCGCCCGAAGCGGTCAGACAGGTTGCCCATCAAGGGGCCGAACAAAAACTGCGCCACCGAATAGGCCGCAGCCATCCACCCGCCAATCTTGGCCGCCTCTGCCAAAGACACATCCGCCACCGTGCCGATCAGCTTGGGCAACACGGGGATGATGATGCCAAAGCCCACCATATCCAGCAGCACCGTGACAAAAATAAAGGTCACCGCGTGGCGCGAGACGGGTGTGGGGCGGGTTTTGGTCATGGCATCTCCTGCGCGGGCATGACGGCGCTTCTTTCAGGAAATCAGCTTTTGGGCAAGCGCGGGCAGGTCGGCGAAGTGGTGCAGCACGGCGTCGGGGGAAAGCCGCGCAACGCTTTGCCCCTCGGGGCCAAAGCTGACCATCACGATGGGCACGCCCGCCGCGCGCGCGGTGTCATGGTCGGTCTGCGTGTCCCCGATCAGGAACGAACGACCCACCGCCCCCCCCGCCCGCTCGACCGCCGCGCGGTAGGGCAAGGGGTCGGGCTTGCGCACGGGGAAGGTATCGGCCCCCACCAAGGCGCCAAACAGCGGCGCAATCCCCAAACGCTTCACCAGTTCCACCGCCAAGCCTTCGGGTTTGTTGGTGCAAATCGCCGTGGCGAAGCCCAAAGCGCGCAGGTCTTGCACGGCTTGCACAGCACCGGGGTAAAGCTGTGTTTCACGGTCTAACACCTCGGCATAGGTGGCCAGCAGGCGAGGGTATTCGCGGGAGATATCCGCCTCGCTCCACCCCAGCCCCAAGCGGTCAAAGCCCAGCCGCAACATGGCCCGCCCGCCCAGAAAGGCTGTCAGCTTGTCATCTGGCCCCAAGGGCGGGGTATGGCCCAGATCGCTAAAGCAGGCATTGGCTGCCGCCAACAGGTCGGCACTGGTATCGGCCAGCGTGCCGTCTAGGTCAAAAACCACCGTTCGCATCGCATTTTCCCCCTGAAACATGGCGTGAACCATCCCCCCTTGCTGTCGCGCCTTAGCGGGGTAAAACGGGGTAAGAACAAAGGAAAGAGGCAGATGCAGGTTTCAGTAATTGTTTTGGCGGCGGGCATGGGCACGCGGATGAATTCCGACCTGCCCAAGGTGTTGCACCCCTTGGCGGGCGTGCCGATGTTGCACCACGCGCTCAGTGCGGCGCGGTCGCTGGAACCCTCGCGCGTGGTGGTGGTGACGGGGCACGAGGCGCAAGCCGTGGCCAAAGCAACCCGCACCTTTGACG
>CANFSY010000134.1 GCA_947449875.1 Paracoccaceae bacterium | reverse complement strand
GATCACCACGGCGATCAACCGCGCTTCAAAGCTGCCGTTGGGTTGGGTGGGTGCCATTCTTAGTGCCCGTGATGCCCGTGGTCGTGGGTGTCGCCGTGCGGCGGGTCTTCCCAGAATTGGGCCAAAACCACAGCATAGACGACAAAAACCGCGCCCGCCAAAAGGGCCGCTGCCGCCAACGACATGCCCGTCAGCCAAACGGCCAGACAGGCTGCCACAACTGCCGCCACCAAGGCCCAAAGCCAGTTTGACGCCCGAGCGCCTTCTGACGGTTCTGCGTGATGATCGCTCATATCCGCCCCCTATGCCGTTGCGCGGCCCTTAAGCCACGGTGTCAAAATCGGCACTTCGGTTCCGTCGATGCGCTTGACCGTATCGCCCAGATCCACCGCCGCTTGGGCCGAAGCGTTGTATTGCTTCTTGCCGCTTTCAAAATCTTTCAAGCTGGTCAGGCCCGACAAAGGCTCTGCCGCATAGCGCCCGTTTTGCGGGCCGGGCACGGGCACTTCGCCGTTCGAGAACCGCGCAATCAGGTCGCGCAGCTTGTCGGCCGTCAGATCCTCGTAATAATCCTTGCCGATCTGGGCCATGGGCGCATTGGCGCAAGCGCCCATGCATTCCACCTCTTCCCACGAAAACTTGCCATCTGCCGACAGGGTATGGGCATGGGGCGAGATCAGTTCTTTGGCCACTGCCACCAACTCTTCCGCACCGCAAATCATGCAAGTGGTGGTGCCGCAAATCTGGATATGGGCGACTGACCCAACCGGTTGCAGTTGGAACATAAAGTAAAACGTCGCAACTTCCAAAGCGCGGATATAGGCCATGCCCAGCATATCGGCGACATGTTCAATCGCAGGGCGGGTCAGCCAGCCTTCTTGCTCTTGCGCGCGCCACAACAGCGGAATGATGGCGCTGGCTTGGCGGCCTTCGGGGTATTTGGAAATCTGCCCCTTGGCCCATTCAAGGTTCTTTTCGGTGAAGGCGAAAGAGGCGGGTTGGTCTTTGTGCAAGCGGCGCAGCATCAGCGGTCCACCTCTCCGAAAACGATGTCCATGGTGCCGATGATGGCGGAAACGTCAGCCAGTTGGTGGCCTTTGCACATGAAATCCAAGGCTTGCAGGTGCAAGAACCCCGGAGCGCGCAGTTTGGAGCGGTAGGGTTTGTTGGTGCCATCGGCCACCAGATACACGCCAAACTCGCCCTTGGGCGCTTCGACGGCGGCATAGACTTCGCCGCCGGGCACGTGGAAGCCTTCGGTGTACAGCTTGAAATGGTGGATCAGGCTTTCCATCGAGGTTTTCATATCGGCCCGCTTGGGCGGGGTCAGCTTGCCGCGTGCCAGAATGTCAGTTTGGGCCGCTGGTTCGCGCAGTTTGGCGACAGCTTGGCGGATGATCTTGGTCGATTCCTCCATCTCGGCCATGCGCACCAGATAGCGGTCGTAGCAGTCGCCGTTTTTGCCGATGGCGACTTTGAACTCAAATTCGTCATAACATTCATAGGGCTGGCTGCGGCGCAAATCCCACGCAAGGCCTGACCCGCGCGCCATGACGCCCGAAAAGCCCCAAGCCTGCACATCGGCTTCGGAGATGATGCCGATATCCACGTTGCGCTGCTTGAAGATGCGGTTTTCGGTGAGAAGTCCGTGCAAATCGTCCAGCACACGCTGGAAGCCGTCGCACCAAGCGGCGATATCGTCCAGCAATTGCGGGGTCAGGTCTTGGTGCACCCCGCCCGGGCGGAAATAGGCGGCGTGCAGGCGGGCACCAGAGGCGCGTTCATAAAAGCCCATCAGCTTTTCACGCTCTTCAAAGCCCCATAGAGGCGGGGTCAAAGCGCCCACGTCCATCGCTTGGGTCGTGGTGTTCAGGATATGGTTCAGCACACGGCCGATTTCAGAAAACAGCACGCGGATCAGGCTGGCGCGGCGCGGCACGACCGTGCCGGTCAGCCGCTCGATGGCCAAGCACCAAGCGTGTTCTTGGTTCATGGGCGCCACATAATCCAGCCGGTCGAAATAGGGCAGGTTTTGCAGATAGGTGCGGCTTTCCATCAGCTTTTCGGTGCCGCGGTGCAACAGACCGATATGCGGGTCGCAGCGTTCGACAATCTCGCCGTCAAGCTCTAGCACCAGACGCAAGACGCCGTGGGCTGCGGGGTGTTGCGGGCCGAAGTTGATGTTGAAATTGCGAATGCGCTGCTCGCCCGTTTCCAGATCAACCGAGCCGTCGTCGTATTGGTTCTGCCGGATATCGCCGTCCATATCTTATGCCTTCTTTTCGTCGCCCGGAAGAATGTACTGCGCACCCTCCCACGGGCTCATGAAATCGAACTGACGGTATTCTTGCACCAGTTTGACCGGTTCATAGACCACACGCTTTTGCACCGCATCGTAGCGCACTTCGGTGTAGCCTGTGGTGGGGAAATCTTTGCGCAAGGGGTGGCCGCGAAAGCCGTAGTCGGTCAGAATGCGGCGCAGGTCGGGGTGGCCACTGAACAGGATGCCGAACAGGTCGTACACCTCGCGCTCGAACCAATTGGCGGCGGGATAGACGCCGATCAGCGAGGGCACCATGGCGCTGTCAGACACAGTGGTTTTCACCCGCACCCGACCGTTGGTGTACATCGACAGCAGGTGATAGACGACATCGAACCGCTCAAGCCGTTCGGGATGGTCAACAGCGGTGATATCCACAAGGCTGGTCATGCGGGTGGACGGATCATCTTTCAGATGGGCCATCAGGTCCACCAAGCTGTCCAAAGCCACGGTCACGGTCAGCTCGCCAAAGGCTTCAACCGCGCTGGTCACACCGGCGCGGGGTGACAGGGCAGCGGCAAGGTCGGTCAGGTTCAGTGCCATCATGCCCCCTTAACGCACCAAAGTGCCGGTGCGGCGGATTTTGCGTTGCAGTTGCAGAATGCCGTAGAGCAGAGCTTCGGCTGTGGGCGGGCAACCGGGGATATAGATATCCACGGGCACGATCCGGTCACAGCCGCGCACCACCGAATAGGAATAGTGGTAATACCCGCCGCCATTGGCACAAGACCCCATCGAGATCACATAGCGCGGCTCGGGCATCTGGTCATAGACCTTGCGCAAGGCGGGGGCCATTTTGTTGGTCAAGGTGCCCGCCACGATCATCAGATCCGACTGGCGCGGCGAGGCGCGCGGTGCTGTGCCGAACCGTTCCAGATCATAGCGCGGCATCGAGACGTGAATCATCTCAACCGCGCAGCAGGCCAGACCAAAGGTCATCCAGTGCAGCGACCCGTTGCGGGCCCAGTTGATGATATCCTCGGTCGAGGTCAGCAAAAAGCCCTTGTCCTGCAGCTCGGCATTCAAGGCTTGGGTCGCAACCTCGCGGTCAGCGCCTGCGCTATTGGCCCCCGTCATCACGCCCATTCCAAGGCCCCCTTCTTCCATTCATAGGCAAAGCCCACGGTCAAGACGCCCAAAAACACCATCATCGACCAGAAGGCCACCATGCTGATGTCGGCGAAGGCGACAGCCCATGGGAACAAAAACGCGACTTCCAGATCGAAGATGATGAACAAGATCGACACCAGATAAAACCGCACGTCAAACTTCATGCGCGCATCGTCGAAAGCGTTGAACCCGCATTCATAAGCCGACAGCTTTTCCGGATCAGGATTGCGCACCGCAATCAAGGCAGCGGCCAGAATCAGCACCAGACCAAGGCCCACGGCCACGGCCAACAGCACAAGAATGGGCAAGTAGTCACGCAGAAGACTGTCCACGAGGGGCTCCTTCAACCGGTTTGAGGAAAGCACCACAGGCGGCCCCTTCCAAACTTGCGCCCCGTTTACCCCCACCCCTTGGCGGGGTCAACCAAGGCTCGATGAAAATGCGGGATTTCGAGGGCTTAAGCCCAAGGCGCAAGCACACCCCAAGGCAAAGCCTGCAAAACCCCTTGTTTAGACATAGCCGTTTCCTACATCAATATTCAGACAGTTTTACATCGGTGCGAGAAAAAACATGCGTTCCCTTGCCATTGGCTTCCTTATGCTGTGCGCCACCCCTGCCCTGTCCGAAGAAGTCGGGCGCGTGGGCGTGGACTGGACGGGCAACGACATCGTGATTGAAGCGATTGCTGACCCCAAGGTGGCGGGGGTGACCTGCCATATCGCTTATTTCGACCGCTCGGTGCTGGACCGTTTGTCGAATGGCAACTGGTTTGAAGACCCCTCCAACGCGTCGATCGCTTGCCGGCAGACAGGGCCCTTGACCTTGGGGCCGATCGACACCTCGCCGCAGGGCGAGCAGGTGTTTAGCCGCTCCACCTCGTTGATTTTCAAATCGCTCAACGTCACGCGAATTTTTGATGAGAAAAATCAGGTGTTGATCTATCTCACCCATGCCAATGATCTGACTCAGGGAAGCGCCAAGATGTCGATCTCGACCGTGCCGCTGTTTGGGGCGGTGAACCCTTAACCCAGAAACTTGCCCGTGATCTTTCCCAAGTGGCGGGCCATTTTCACGGTTTCAGACGTGCCGGGGGGGTGCTTTGTGTCCATCGGCGTGGTTTCGATGACGGTTTGCGCCTTGTCGCCGACCTTTTTCAGCGCGGCCTCAACGCCTTTGTTGACGGTCTGGCCCATGAAGCGGGTCAGGGTGGATAGGATCAATCGGTTCATCTTACTCCTCAAAAAGCTCGGACTGGTCGGATGGGGCTGCATCCTCGTCGTCAAGGACAGGGTCTATCGCGGGAAGCGGGCGGCTGTCGAGCAACCCTGCCGCGCGCAGTTCTTTCAGGCCGGGCAGATCGCGGGCGGATTCTAGGCCGAAATGGTCCAAGAAGGTTTCGGTCACAACAAAGGTCACAGGCCGCCCCGGTGTCATACGGCGGCGGCCTAGGCGGATCCAATCCAGTTCCAGCAATTGATCCACGGTGCCACGGCTGACGGCCACACCCCGGATCTCTTCAATCTCGGCGCGGGTGACAGGCTGGTGATAGGCCACGATGGCCAAGGTTTCGATGGCCGCGCGCGACAGCTTGCGGGGTTCGATGCGTTCTTGATGCATCAGATGGCCCAGATCGGGGGCGGTGCGAAAGGCGAAGGCGGGGCCGATCTGCACCAGCCGCACGCCGCGCCCTTCATAGCGGCGGCGCAGGTGTTCGATGGCTTCGGTAGGGTCGCAGCCTTGGGGCATCCGGCGTTCCAGATCTGCCAAGGTGACAGGTTCGGCCGAGGCGAACAGGATCGCTTCCACCATACGCTCTTGCTCGCCCATGGGCGGGGCTGCAAACAGGCTAAGCTCGACGGGGTCCATCACACCTCTCCCTTGGCGCGCATCATCAGGGGGGCGAAGATTTCGGTTTGTTTCAACTCTACCTGCCCGCGCTTGGCCATTTCCAAGACAGCCGCAAAATGCGCCGCTGTGGCAGAGCGGCGGCGCGCGGGCGTCGCCCCCCAGCCTTGCGGCAGAAACGAGGTCAGATCCGACCAAGCCCCCATATATCCCAAAAGGCCCCGCATGCGTTCTAACGCCTGTTCCATGGTGAACACATGTTCGCGGTCAAAGGCATAGGGGCGAAAGTCGTCGCGGGTGCGGATGCGGGCATAGGCCCGCATCAGATCCAAAAGCGAGGCATCAAAGCGCAGGGCTTTGCGGATCGTCGCCACCTCTGGCTGGCCGCGCACAAAGAAATCGCGGCCGCGCTGATCGCGCGCCATCAGCCGGGCTGCCGCCTCGCGCATGGCGGCAAGGCGTTCCAGCTGAAAGGCCAGATGGGCGGCCAGATCTTCGGCACTGGGGCCCGCCTCGCCCGGTTCGGGCGGCAAAAGCAGGCGCGATTTGAGGTACGCCAGCCAAGCCGCCATCACCAGATAATCCGCCGCAAGTTCGATGCGCAAGGCCACGACACGGTTGACAAATTGCAGATATTGTTCGGCCAGTTGCAGCACCGAAATGCGCCGCAAATCCACCTTTTGCGTGCGCGACAGGTTCAACAGCAGGTCTAGGGGGCCTTCGAAGCCTTCAACATCAATGATCAGCGCCTCTTCCGCCAAACGGTCAGAGGGAGATGGTTTTGTCCAGTCATCAGCTTGGGCCATGGGGCGCATCCGGCATAAGGCCCGCAAGGTCGGCCTCAAGCGCTGCAATGTCAACCTGTGCCACGGGCTTGCGCCATGCCAGCGCGGCTTGGGCGCGGTGGCGTGCGGCGGTTGACATATCGCCCGCCGCCCCCGCCACCTGCATCATTTGGGCCAGATCGCCGTTGCACTGCAAAGCCAGATCGCACCCCGCCGCCATCGCCGCTGCGGTGCGTTCGGCGAGGGTGCCGCAAAGCGCTTGCATGTTCAAATCGTCGGTCATCAGCAACCCGCCAAAGCCGATGTCGTGGCGGATCACGTCTATCATCGCGGGCGATTGGGTGGCGGGCAGGTCGTCATAGGCGGTAAAGACCAGATGCGCGGTCATGGCCATCGGCAGGTCGTTTAACGCCTTGAACGGCGCAAAATCCTGCGCGGCCAGATCTTGGCGCGTGGCAGTGACGCGGGGCAAATCGTGGTGCGTGTCCACGCTGGATCGGCCATGGCCGGGCATATGTTTGACCACGGGCAGACAACCGCCGTCCAACAGACCTTGCGCTACGGCGCGGCACAGGCTGGAAACCGTTGCAGGATCAGAGCCATAGCAGCGGTTTTTCAAGAAGGGGTGCGTGACAGGTGTGATCAGGTCAGCCACGGGGGCGCAATTGGCATCAATGCCAACCGCCGCCAATTCCCGCGCGATGATCTGATAGCGCAGCGCCATCGCCTTCAGGGCTGTGTCGCCTGCAGCGGTCACAAAGTCTAAAGGCGGGGTCCATTCGCGCCAATGGGGGGCGCGCAGGCGTTGCACGCGGCCGCCTTCTTGATCCACCAAGATCGGCGCATCGCGGCCCACACAGTCGCGCAGCGCCGCCGTCAGATGGCGAAGTTGATCGGGGGATTCGACGTTTCGGGCAAAAAGAATAAAGCCGAACGGGTCATAATCGCGAAAGAACGCCGCCTGGTCAGGGTCAAGGCGTGGCCCCGCGCAGCCAAAGATCGCAGCGCCCCGCCCGACCTGTGTCATCTTTGGGCTAAGGGCACGCATTCCGTGCCTTCTGCCTGAAAGGCTGCGCAAAAGCTTTGCGCCTCGGCCTGCGATCCGACCCCTTCGACCCGCAGGCGATAGGCGACACGGCCATTGATTTGCGCCGGTTGCACCACCATCGCTTTGCCCGCCATCAAGCCAGCGAAGCTCTCTTGCAGCTC
>CANFSY010000133.1 GCA_947449875.1 Paracoccaceae bacterium | reverse complement strand
GGTCTCTCCAACTTTGGCCAGAAAAGCGTCAAGGGTTGCGGTCGTGGGGCTGGCAGGGGCGCAGCCGATGCCCGCCACGATCATCGCGGCAGTGGCCGAACCGCGCCGCACGGCGGTTTCCAGCGTATGGCCGCGCCCAAGGGCGGCCAATAGCCCGCCCATAAAGCCATCGCCCGCGCCCATGGGTTTCTTGGCCTTGACCGCGAAAATGCCGGTTTCAAAGCTGAAATCGGGGGTAAAGGTCACCGACCCCGAAGCGCCGCGTTTGTAGATGGCGATTTTGCCTGACCCCTGCGCCAAGGCGCGGGCAAAAGACTGGCCCGCGTCAAAACCGCCTGCCATCAGGCCGAATTCGTCGTCATTGCCGATCACGATATCGGCCAAATGCGCGGCTTGTTGATAAAACCCCGCGGCTTGTGCAACCGAGGCCCAAGAATAAGCGCGGTGGTCAATATCCAGCACAACCAAGGCCCCCGCCGCTTGCGCCGCAGAGATGGCCGCAAAGGTGGCACTGCGGGACGGCTCGCAGGCCAGTGCCGTACCCGTCACCACCAAGGCCGCGATGCCCGCATAATCCACCGCCGCAACATCGGAGTCGGTCAGCGCGAAATCGGCAGCGCCGTTGCGGTACAGCACCGATTGCGTCTTCACCGGCACGCTTTCCACCACGGCCAGCGAGGTGCGCGCCTCGCCCGCCACGGGGCGGATATGGGCGGTGTTGACCCCGTAGCGGCGCAACTCTGCCACGCAATAGCGGCCCACAGCATCGTCGGACACGCAGGTTACCAGCGCGGCGTTGGCCCCCTGCTTGGCCAAGGCCACCGCGATATTACCCGCCGATCCGCCAATCGCCACGACATAGCGCAACGCCTCTTCGATCTTGGTACCGGGCGGGTCGGCGTAGAGGTCCATCCCCACACGGCCCAGCACGACAAAGCGGTTCAGCGCCATACGTTTCCAAATCCGTTGCACGCCTTTTCCCCTGTCATCGAAAGCGGATTGACCTTATCTTGGGCTTTAGGATACCCATTTTGCAACCGGTTGCAAACACCTTCAAGGACAGCCCCCATGCGCGACATCGGAATTGGCATTGTGGGCGGCGGCTATATGGGCAAGGCGCATTCGGTGGCCATGGCGGCGGTGGGGGCGGTGTTTAACACCACCCTGCGGCCCCGGTTAGAGATGATCTGCGCCACATCGGATGCCAGTGCTGAAGGCTACCGCGCCGCTTACGGCTTTGCCCGCGCCACGGGTGATTGGCGGGTGCTGGTCGATGACCCACGGGTTCAGGCGGTGGTGATCGCCTCACCCCAAGACACCCACCGCGCCATTGCCGAACGCGCCTTTGCCTTGGGCAAGCCGGTGCTGTGCGAAAAGCCGCTGGGGGCGAGCCTTGAGGATGCTGTGGCGATGGTGGCTGCCGCCCAAGCCGCAGGGGTGGCCAATATGGTCGGCTTTAACTACATTCGCACCCCCGCCTCGGCCTATGCGCGCCAACTGGTGCAATCGGGCGCAATCGGCGAGGTGATCTGGTTTCGCGGCGAGCATACCGAGGATTTTGACGCCGACGGCACCAGCCCCGCCAAATGGCGCAACTTCGGTGTGGCCAATGGCACGATGGGCGATCTGGCCCCGCATATGATCAACGCAGCCCTTGCCTTGGTCGGGCCGATAGCGCGCCTGACGGCAGATATCGGCACCGTCTACCCCAACCGACCGGGGGCCGAGGGGCGCGAGGTCAATGACGACATCGGCCAGTTCTTGTGCCGCTTTGCCAACGGGGCGATGGGGCATTTAAGCTTCTCGCGCGTGGCATCGGGGCGCAAGATGGGCTATGCCTATGAAATCACAGGCACAAAAGGCGCGATCCGCTTTGACCAAGAAGATCAAAACGCCCTGTGGCTGTACCAAGCCCAAGGCGAGGCCGCGCAGCGCGGCTTTACCAAAATCCTGACCGGCCCGCTGCACCCCGATTATCTGCCCTTTTGCCAAGGTCCGGGGCATGGCACGGGCTATCAAGACCAGATCATCATCGAAGCGCGCGATTTTCTGCGCGCGATTGAAACAGCAACCCCCGTCTGGCCGACCTTTGCGGACGGGTTGGAAGTGTCGCGCATCATCGCCGCAGCCCGCCATTCCGCGGCTTGCGGCGCTTGGGTCAACTTGGAGGCATCATGATCCGCATCGGCAATGCGCCCTGTTCTTGGGGCGTGGAATTCGCAGACGACCCCCGCAACCCCAGCTGGCGCAAGGTTCTGTCAGACTGTGCGGCGGCGGGGTATAAGGGGATCGAACTGGGCCCCGTGGGCTTTATGCCCGAAGATCCCGCCGTTCTGGCCGATGGCTTGGCCGAGAACGATCTTACGCTGATCGGCGGCGTGGTCTTTCGCCCGTTTCACGATGCGGCCAAGTGGGACGATGTCTGGGACGGTGCCACGCGCACCTGCAAGGCGCTGGTGGCGCACGGCGCCAAACATTTGGTGCTGATCGATTCCATCTCGCCCCGCCGCGCCCCCACCGCTGGCCGCGCGGCAGAGGCCGAGCAGATGGACACCCCCGAATGGAACGCCTTTGGCGACCGCATCCGCACGGTGGCCAAGCTGGGTGTCGATCACGGGCTGACGGTGTCCATCCACGCCCATGCGGCGGGGTTCATCGACTTTGAACCCGAACTGGAACGGCTGTTGGACGAAACCGACGAAGCCTTGCTGAAAATCTGCTTTGATACGGGTCATCATTCCTATGCAGGTTTTGACCCCGTGGCCTTTATGCGCCGCCATATCGGGCGGATTTCCTATATGCATTTCAAAGACATTGACCCCGTGGTCAAGGCTCGCGCCGTGGCCAGCCGGATGGGGTTTTATGATGCAACGGGGCAGGGGATTTTCTGCAATCTGGGCAAAGGCGATGTCGATTTCGCAGCCGTGCGCCAAGTGCTGCTGGAGGCCAAGTTTGAAGGCTGGTGCACCGTGGAACAAGACTGTGATCCGGCGGGCACCACCTCGCCTCTTGACGATGCGCGGGCGAACAGGGCCTATCTGGCGGCGAACGGGTTTTAACGGGGGGCGATGCGATGACACGGTTGAATTGGGGCATGATCGGCGGCGGCGATGGCAGCCAGATCGGGCCAGCCCACCGCTTGGCAGCAGGGTTAGACGGGCTATATACCTTCACCGCAGGGGCCTTAGATCATAACCCCGCCGCAGGCCGCGCGTTTGGCCAGCGTTTGGGGCTGGCCGCAGACCGCGCCTACGGCGATTGGCGCGAGATGCTGGAGGGCGAGCGCAACCGCCCCGACCGTGTTGATCTGGTCACCGTGGCCACGCCGAACGCCACCCATTACGAAATCACCAAGGCCTTTCTCGCCGAAGGCTTTCACGTCTTGTGCGAAAAACCCCTGACCGTGACCGAGGACGAGGCCGCCGATCTGGTCCATACCGCCCATGCGGCGGGCCGGATTTGTGCGGTCAACTATGGCTACACGGGCTATGCCTTGGTGCGCCATATGCGCGCCATGGTGGCGCGGGGCGATATTGGCAAGGTGCGGCTGGTCGTGGCCGAATTTGCCCATGGCCACCACGCCAACGCCGCCGATGCCAACAATCCGCGCGTGCGCTGGCGCTATGATCCGGCGCAGGCCGGTGTATCGGCCCAATTCGCCGATTGCGGCATTCATGCGCTGCATATGGCCAGTTTTGTCACCGGCCAAGAGGTCGCCAAACTGTCGGCAGACTTTGCCTCTTGCCTGCCCGAACGCGTGCTGGAAGATGACGCCATGGTCAATTTCCGCATGGACGGCGGGGCTGTGGGGCGGCTTTGGACATCTTCGGTCGCGATCGGGCGGCAGCACGGTTTGACGATTCAGGTTTTCGGCGAAACCGGCGGGCTGCGCTGGGCGCAAGAGCAGCCCAACCAGTTGCACTATATGCCGCTGGGCCAGCGTTTGCAGATCATCGAGCGCGGCGAGGGCAACCTGTCGCCCGAAGCGGACCGCGCCAGCCGTGTGACCGTGGGCCATGCCGAAGGCATGCCCTTGGCCTTTGGCAATATCTATCGCGACTTGGCCGAAGGCATCATGGCCGCACGGGACGGGCGCAAGGCCGATCCGGCGATTGACCTGTATCCACGGGTCGAAGACGGCCTGCGTTCCATCGCCGCGATCCATGCGGCGGTGGCCTCGGCGGGGCAGGCGGGGGCTTGGGTGGATGCCCGCCCAAAGATGTTCCGCTAAAGGGGGCGCAGCGTTCCTCTGTCGACGATGTGGCAGGGGAACAGGCGCGTTTGCGGCGCGCGGTCGGGGTTGGCGAAGCGGTCCTGCATCAGGTCCATCGCACCGCGCACAATGGCGTCAAAGGGCTGGTGAATGGTGGTCAGGTTGATATTGGCCCAACCGGCCATGGCCATGTCATTCAGCCCGATCAGGCCCAGATCGTCGGGCACCCTTAGCCCCGCCGCTTGGGCCGCTGACAAAGCGCCGATGGTCAACACATCATCGGCGCAAAAATAAGCCTCTGCCCTTGGGCCAGATAACAGGCGCGCCATCTCACCCCGCCCCGCCTCGAAGCTATAAGCGCCCGCAAAGCTGTGGCTGACCACCCCGCCCAAGGCCTGCGCTGCCGCGGCAAACCCTGCCAAACGGTCTTGCGTGGTGGACGCCTGCTCTGGCCCGCCCATAAAGCCCACATGCCGATAGCCCCGCGCCATCAGCGTTTGTGCGGCCATTTCGCCGGCGGCCACATTGTCGATGCCCACCACATCGGTCTGTCCTGTGGGCCTGCCAAAGGCATGCACCACCGCCACGCCGGCATCGCGAAAGGCGCTGGCGAAACCTTGGGGCAAGTGGGATGTGGCCAGAATGACGCCTTCGACCGAATACTGCCGCAGCAGCTGCACCGAGCGGGCGGGATCGGTTTCGTCCGACAGGTTCACCAGCAAAGGCCGCAAGCCGCGATCTTGCAAGCCCTTGGTGAGCAGGTCAAATATCTGCAAAAACACCGGATTTTGAAAGTTATTAGACACCAGCCCCACCAGCTGGGTTTTGCGCGTGGTCAGGCTGCGGGCCAAAAGGTTGGGGCTATAGCCCAGATCGCGCGCAGCCGCCTCGACCCGCGCGCGCATCTTGGCCGAGACGGAGGCACCCGCCGTAAACGTGCGCGACACCGCCGCCCGCGACACGCCAGCCCGCTGCGCCACATCTGACAGGGTCACACCCGTCATGTTGCGATCAAGACCTGAATACCCCGCGCCTCAAACGCCTGCGCGTCGGCATCGGAAATGCCTGCATCGGTGATAAAGGACTGGATCACCTCTAACGCGCCCAAACGGGTGAACGAGGATTTGTTGATCTTGGAACTGTCCGCCACCAGATAGACATGCGAGGCCGCTTTGATCATCGCCTCTTTCAACTGCAAATCGGCAAAAGACGGATAGGTCAGCCCCGCATCCAAAGCCACCCCCGCCGTGGCCAAAAACAGCTTTCCGGCAAAGATGTTGCGAAAGTAATCCACCGATTTGTCGCCTGACAGCGACAGGGTCGGCGCTTTGAACTGCCCGCCCGGCATATGCACCGCACAGCCCGGTACAGCGCCCAAGATCAGCGCGATGTTCAGCGCATTGGTGATCACCGTCAGGTCTTTGCGCGTGGTCAGGCGGGTGGCGATTTCGGTCGTGGTGGTGCCTGCGTCCAAAATCAGCGTCTCGGCATGCCCCACCAAGGATGCCGCTAAAGCCCCGATTTTGCGCTTTTTGTCCATATTGTCTTGATGATGCAGCGCCACGGCTGAAACTTGGGCGGGGACTGATGTCAAAAACGCCCCGCCATGTTCGCGTGTGACACTGCCGTCGTGTTCCAGCCGTTCCAGATCTTGGCGGATTGTCGCCTCTGACACCTGAAAGGCCCCTGCCAGATCGCGCACGCGGGCAGAGCCTTCTTCCTGAATCCACTCCAGAATCCGGCGGCGGCGCGGTTCGGCCAAAAGGCCTGTGATGGGGTCTGTGGGCGGTTTCACGGGCGATCCTGCTGTTTGGCATAGCATAGCACCGCCAGTTTCGATTGCAAACGAAAGCATTCGGCGGTAAACGATACCAAACGCAAGGAGGTTTCGATGGCATTGCACATTCGCAGACAGGTGACTTTGGGGGTGGTGATCGGGTCAAGGGCCTTTTTCAGCCCGGCCCCCTGCCAAGACTCGCGCCGCGAAACGCTCGCACAGTTGGACCGTTTGGGCGTCAAGGCCCTGATCCTGCCGTACGAAGCGACCGCCAATGGCGCGGTGCAATCCATTCCCGATGCCGAACTTTACGCCGCCTTTTTCAAAGAGCACCGCGACCAGATTGACGGTTTGGTGATCTGCCTGCCCAATTTCGGCGACGAAATCGCCATCGCCGAACTGATCAACCGCGCCAAGCTGAACGTGCCGATCTTGCTGCAAGCGTCAAATGACGAGGTGGATAAAGTCTCTGTCACCCAGCGCCGCGATGCCTTTTGCGGCAAGATTTCGGTGACCAACAACTTCTACCAATACGGCGTGCCGTTCAGCGAAACCACCAGCCACACTTGCGACACGTCCGGCGCGGAATTCGGGGCCGATCTGGAACGCTTTGCCCGCGTCTGCCGCACGGTCAAGGGCCTGCGCGGTGCGCGCCTTGGGGCGATTGGGGCCAGAACGGGGGCTTTTCAAACCATGCGCTACAGCGAAAAGCTGTTGCAAGCGGGGGGTGTGACGGTGGTGACGGTGGACCTGTCCGAGATGATGGGGGCCGCATCGCGCGTCAGCGATACCGACGGCGACCTGTTGGCCAAGCTGGAGAAAATCAAAGCCTATGGCCGCATTCCCGCCCATATCAAGCCCGAGCAAATCGCCAAACAGGCCAAATGGTCCTTGGCCGTTGACCGCTGGATTGCCGAAAACGAATGTGACGCATCGGCCATCCAATGCTGGCGGTCTTTGCAAGACAATTTCGGCTGTGCGACCTGCCTGACGATGAGCATGATGGGCGAAGAGCTGATGCCCTCGGCCTGCGAGGTTGATATCATGGGCGCGCTGTCGATGTATGCGCTGGCCCTCGCCTCTGGCGCCCCACCCGCGATTTTGGATTGGAACAACAATTACGGCACCGAGGTGGATAAGTGCGTGTGCACCCACTGCGGCAACTTCCCCAAAAAATTCATCGGCGACACGCCCGAGATTTCGGAATTGGACGTTCTGGGCACCGTCATTGGCCGCGAGAAGTGCTTTGGCGCGGTCAAGGGCAAGGTCAAAGCGGGGGATATGACGTTTTTCCGCGTGTCGTCTGACGATCGCGCGGGTACGCTGAAAACCTATCTGGGGCAGGGGGCTTTTACCGACGACCCCTTCCCGATGGATGGCGGCATTGC
>CANFSY010000132.1 GCA_947449875.1 Paracoccaceae bacterium | reverse complement strand
GGGGTGGGGAGGCGGATCTGCTCGCTGTCGTGTTCGGGGGGCGAAGCGGGGTTGGTGGCGGATTTGGCAGCACCCTTTGGCATCGACTTTCCACCCGTGCCCGCACCGATCCGCGCGCGGCTGGGCGAGATTTTGGGCCCGATCGTGGCCATAGCCAATCCGCTGGATTACCACACCTTCATCTGGGGCGATGGCCCGCGCACCACGGATGTGTTTACCACCATGCTGTCGGGCTATGATGCGGGCATTTACATCATCGACATGCCGCGCGCAGATCGCTGTGATCCGTCCGGCTATCAGCCCGCCTTTGACGCGATCGTGGCTGCACAGGCCCAAACGGGCAAGCCCGCCTTTCCCGTCGCCTCGATGGCCGAGAACTTTGACGAGGCCTATGCAGCCCAGCTTTTATCGCAAGGGGTGTGCGTTTTGATGGGGCTTGAGACGGCCTTGGCCGCGATCAAAGCCGCACAAATCCCCGCCGGGGCGGCGGGATGGCGGCCTTTGCCAGCCCTTGCGCCGCGCGATACACGGTTGTTGAGCGAGGCTGAGGGCAAGGCCTTGCTGGCTGCAAGCGGCATTGCGGTGCCCAAATCTGTCAGTGCGCCAACGCTTGCGGGGGTTGCGGCGGCGGCTGCGGGGTTGGCGGCACCCTATGCGCTCAAGGGTCTGGGCTTTGCCCATAAAACCGAGGCCGGAGCGGTGCGCTTGGGCTTGAGCACCTTAGAGGGGCAGGCCGAAATGGTCGGGGCCACCGGCTATCTGGTGGAAGAGATGGTCAGTGGCGCTGTGGCCGAGGTTCTGGTCGGCCTGCAGCGCGACCCGATCTATGGGTTGACGCTGACCTTGGGGATGGGCGGGGTGACGGCTGAGGTTTTGGCCGATACCGTCACGCTGATCTTGCCGGCATCGCCGGACGAAATCCTCGCGGCCCTGCGCCGCCTGCGGCTTTGGCCCTTGTTGGATGGCTACCGCGGTCGGCCCAAGGCCGATATGGCGGCTTTGGCCGATCTGGCGGTGCAGCTTGGCGCTTTGATGGCCGCAGATGCCAGCCTTGAAGAAATCGAAATCAATCCGGTTCTCGTGCGCCAAAAGGGCGCCGTGGCCGTCGATGCCCTTATCCGGAGAGTTTGACATGGACATGTCCACCCAAGGCCCGATCAAAACCCGCCGCGAAGGCGCGATCTTAGAGGTCACGCTTGACCGCCCCAAGGCCAATGCCATTGATCTGGCCACCAGCCGCCTGATGGGCCTGACCTTTCGCGCCTTTCGCGATGATGACAGCCTGCGCGTCTGTATCCTGCGGGCCGAGGGCGAGAAATTCTTTTGCCCCGGCTGGGATCTGAAAGCCGCAGCAGGCGGCGATGCCGTCGACGGCGATTACGGTGTGGGCGGGTTTGGCGGCTTGCAGGAACTGCCCAACCTGAACAAGCCGGTGATTGCGGCGGTGAACGGCATTTGCTGCGGCGGGGGGTTGGAACTGGCCCTGTCGGCAGATTTGATCTTGTGCAGCGACACGGCAACCTTTGCTTTGCCGGAAATCCGGTCGGGCACGGTGGCGGATGCGGCGTCGATCAAACTGCCCAAGCGCATTCCCTATCATGTGGCGATGGACCTGCTTTTGACCGGCCGCTGGTTTGATGCCGAAGAGGCGCTGCGCTGGGGGATTGTGAAAGAGATTTGTACCCCCGCCGCGCTGCTGGGCAAGGCTTGGGATCTGGCCCGCCTGCTGGAATCCGGCCCGCCGCTGGTCTATGCCGCAATCAAGGAAGTCGTGCGCGAGGCCGAGGCCATGCGCTTTCAAGACGCGCTCAACCGCGTGACCAAGCGCCAGCTTGTGACGGTGGATAAGCTGTATTCCAGCGAAGACCAGCTCGAGGGCGCGCGCGCCTTTGCCGAAAAGCGCGATCCGGTTTGGAAGGGTAAGTAAGTTGTTTCCTAAGGCCCGATCTGGCGCGGGGCCTTGTGCTTTGGCGGCGTAAGGTTCTTTTGACGCTCTCTTTCGCTGACGGGTGGGTGCAAGTCGATTTTTCTGCGAAAAATCGGGCAACGGGTCCAATTGTCGCTTTGGACCCATCTTTGATCTTGCGGCCTTTGCGCCAAACCCCAAGCCTAGTGCGATGAACGCCCATTTCGGTTGCCCCCTTGGCGCAACGCGATTTTTCGCAGAAAAATCGGGCTTGGGGGGGGGCGCTTTACCCTTTCGCCGGAATAACCTTGCCCGGGTTCATCAGCCCTGCCGGATCCAGCGCCGCTTTGACCGCGCGCATCACATCCAGTGCCACGGGGTCTTTGCGCCGTGCCATGCTGTTGAGCTTTGACAATCCCACCCCATGTTCGGCGCTAAAGCTGCCGCCCAAGTCTGCCACGATATCCTCGACCGCTTCCACCACGGCATCATACAGCGCGGGGTCGTTGCGGGTGGGGTAGACGGTGAAGTGTACGTTGCCGTCCCCCAGATGTGCCACGCTGATCGTGTCGGCCCCCGCATCGAGTGCTGGCAGGCGGGCGTCAAAGCGGGTGAAGAATTCGGGCACCAGATGCAGGGGCAGGGCGATGTCGGTGTCGATGGTGGGTTGGCGGTCGATCGTGATCTCTGCCGCCAGCTCGCGGCGTTTCCACATGGCCAAGCGCTGGGCGTCGTTCTGGGCGATCTCGGCATCCAAGACAGCGCCGGTTTCGATCAGCGTTGCAAGGGTGTCTTCCAGCAGGGCCACCACGGGCACGGTGCCATCGGCCTTGGGGGTGTAGTCTTTGGGGGCAATGGCTGCAATTTCGACCAGAATGTTGGTCTCATAGCGCCGATCAAACGGCAGGCGAATGTCGGGGCGGCATTCGGACAGGCGCTGCATATAGCTTGCGGGCATATATTCAAACGCCTCGACTGCGCCGCCCGAGGCCTCTTGCAAGCGGTTGAGCAGGTCTAGCGCATCAGGCAGGCTGCGCGCCGCCAGTGTTGCGGTCGCATAGGCCTTGGGGCGCGGCACCAGTTTCATCACGGCGGCGGTGATCACCCCCAGCGTGCCCTCGGCCCCGATGAACATCTGCCGCAGATCGTAGCCGGAGTTGTTTTTGTGCAGTTCCGACATCAGGTTCAAGATGCGACCATCGGGCAGAACCACCTCTAGCCCCAAGCACAGCGCGCGGGTGGACCCGTAGCGCACCACGTTGGACCCGCCCGCATTGGTTGACAGCACACCGCCGATCATCGCCGACCCGCGCGCGCCAAACCATAGGGGGAAGTACAAGCCCTGCGCCTCGGCTGCGTCGTGCAGCGATTGCAGCACCACCCCCGCCTCGACAATGGCAATGCGGGTGGAGGGGCGGATTTCGCGGATTTTGTTCAGCCGTTCAACCGACAACATCAAGCCGCCGTTGGTCATGGCCCCGCCCACAAGGCCGGTCAGGCCGGACACGGGGACCACGGGTGTTTTGTGCTGTGCTGCACATCGCAAGACCGCTGCCACCTCGGCCGTATTGGCGGGGCGGGCGACGGCTATGGGGTTGGGGTGGTAATGCCCGCTCCAGTCGCCGGTGTATTTGGCAAGGTCGGGGCCGGTCAGCACATGGGCGGGGCCTAGCAGGGCGGCCAGATCATCAAGCAGGGTCATGGAATTTCCTTGAGCAGGGCTAGCACATAGGGGCCGATGGCATCTACAATCACCTGTACGCCTTGGGCATTGGGATGCAATCCGTCCGGTTGCAGGTAGATCGTCACAGCGGCGGGGTCGGGGGATTTGGCCAGCAGCGGGGCAAAAAAGCCCGGGGCGAGCAGCACATGATATTGGGCGGCAAGCTCGGGATAGACCGCGTCAAACTGCGCCTTATACTCCGGCCCATAGTTGCCCGCAGCCTGCAGGCCGATCAGCAGCACGGGGATGTGCTTGGCTTTGGCCCCTTGCAAGATGGCGTCGATATTGGCGCGGGTCTGGGCGGGGTCTAGCCCGCGCAGCATGTCATTTGCGCCAAGGGTGACGATCAGGCCCTGCACCTCGGGCGCAAGGGTCCATTCCAGCCGCGCCAATCCGTCGGCCGAGGTATCGCCCGACACGCCCGCGTTTTGCACGGTGACGGTTTGGCCTTGGGCGGCCAGCCATGCCTGCAACTGCGGCACAAAGCCCTCTTCGGGCAAAAGCCCGTAGCCTTGGGTCAAACTGTCGCCCAAAGCGGCAATTGTGGCGGCTTGGGCGGGGCTGGCCAGCAATAACGCGATCGTGACATTGCGCAACGCGCGGATCAGCCCATATGAGGTCAAACGGGTAAAGGTGGGTGTCATGGCGACTGTGTTAGATTTGCAAGATGTCCACCTGCGGCTGAACGGCAATGCTGGCGCGGTGGATATTCTGCGCGGCATCTCGCTGGCCGTGACAGCCGGAGAAAGCCTTGCCTTGATCGGGCCGTCTGGGTCGGGCAAATCCTCGCTCCTTATGGTGATGGCCGGATTGGAACGGGCCACAAGCGGGCGTGTCAGCGCCCTTGGTCAAGATCTGACCCGTTTGGACGAGGACGCTTTGGCACGGTTCCGCCGAGGCAATATGGGCGTGGTTTTCCAAAGCTTCCACCTGATTCCGACATTAACCGCCCTTGAAAACGTCGCCGTCCCCTTGGAAATTGCTAGTGAGCCTGACGCCTTCGCGCGGGCGCGCACCGAATTAGGCCGTGTGGGCCTTGGGGCAAGGGCGGGGCACTATCCAAGCCAGTTGTCGGGGGGCGAACAGCAACGCGTGGCGCTGGCCCGGGCCTCGGTCAGCCGGCCCAAGCTGTTGCTGGCCGATGAGCCGACGGGCAATCTGGATGCCGCCAATGGCGCGGCCATTATGGACCTGCTGTTTGATCTGCGCGATGCGCATGGGGCGACTTTGGTGATGGTGACCCATGCACCCGACCTTGCTGCGCGCTGTGATCGGGTGTTGAAGCTGGCCGACGGGCTTTTGGCATGATGTGGGCCTTGGCGTGGCGCTTGGCGCGGCGCGAGTTGCGCGGCGGTTTGGCGGGATTTCTCGTGCTGATCTTGTGCCTTGCGCTGGGCGTCGGGGCGATTGCAGCGGTGGGCTTGCTGCGCGCAGCCATTCAGGGCGGTTTGGCCGATCAAGGCGGCGTGCTTTTGGGCGGCGATGCGCAGATGCATTTCACCTACCGCTTCGCGTCTGACGACGAAAAAGCGTGGATGAAGGACCACGCCGTGCGCGTGTCAGAGATTGTCGCCTTCCGCTCGCTCGCCGTGGCGGGGGAGGACCGCGCCTTAACACAGGTGAAGGCGGTGGACGATGCTTGGCCCTTGATAGGGGCGGTGGGGTTGCAGGCGGGCACGCTGGCACAGGCCTTTGCGCCGCAGGGCGGGGTGCCGGGCGGGGTGATGGAAAAGATCCTCGCCAACAGGCTGGGGTTGAAGGTTGGCGATACATTCAAACTTGGCACCCAGACCTTTCGCTTAGGCGCTGTGCTGCTGGCAGAGCCTGACAGTGCCACGGCTGGCTTTAGCCTTGGGCCGCGCACCTTGGTGCGCACCGCCGATCTGGCGCAGGCAGGGCTGATCGCACCCGGCACGCTGTATGAAACCGATTACCGGCTGATCTTGCCCGCGGGCGCTGATCTGGATGCGCTGCAAAAGGCGGCTGAGACGGCGTTTCGCGATAAGGGCATGACGTGGTCAGACAAGCGCCACGCCGCGCGGGGGGTCGAGAAATTTGTCGACCGCTTGGGGTCTTTTCTGATTTTGATCGGTCTTGCGGGGTTGGCTGTGGGCGGGGTGGGCGTGGCCTCGGCGGTGCGCGCCTTTATGGCGGCACGGGTCGGCACGATTGCCACGCTTAAGGTGCTGGGGGCCGAAGGCGCTTTGGTGCTGCGCGTCTATCTCATCCAGATCGCGGTGATTTGCGCGGTTGGTGTGGGGTTGGGGCTGGTTTTGGGGGCCGGCGGGTTGATCGCAGGGGCCCCGCTTTTGGTCAAGCTGATGCCCTTTCCGGTGGCGATTGGGCTGTATCCCGCCCCGCTGGTGCAGGCGGCGTTTTACGGCATGGTCAGCGGGCTGCTGTTTGCGCTGTGGCCCTTGGCCCATGCGGTGCGCCAGCGTGTCGCCTCTTTATATAGGGGCACGGCAGAACGCGTCTGGCCCAAGGCCGCGCATCTGGCTTGGATGGGGGCGCTTTTGGCGCTGTTTGTTGGCGGCGCGGTGGGATTTTCGGGCAATGCCAGCTTGGCCTTGGGCACTTTGGGCGGGGTTCTTGCGGCCTTGGCGGTCTTGGCTGCGGCAGGGCTTGGGGTTAAACATCTGGCGCGGGGGGCGGCGCGGTTGGGCTTTGTAAACGGTCGGCCTGCGCTGCGCTGGGCGCTGGCCGCCATGGGCGGGCCAAGGTCAGAGGTGCAGGCCGTCATCCTGTCGCTGGGGCTTGGCCTGTCGGTTCTGGCCGTGGTTGGCCAGATCGACGCCAATTTCCGCGCCGCCATCGCGCGCGATTTGCCCGCCAAGGCCCCGAGCTTCTTCTTTATGGATATCCAAGACGCCCAACTTGCGCCGTTTGACATCCTTATGACAGCCAACCCCGCCGTCACCCAAGTGCAAACCGCCCCGATGCTGCGCGGCATTCTGACGCAGATCAACGGGCGCAAGGCGCGCGATGTGGTGGGGGATCATTGGGTGGTGACAGGGGACCGCGGGATCACGTTTTCCGACACCCCGCCCGAAGGCACAACGGTGACCGCAGGCGCATGGTGGCCCAAAGACTATAAAGGCCCCGCGCAGATTTCCTTTGCGGCGACCGAGGCGGCAGAGATGCACCTGAAGCTGGGCGATCAGCTGACCGTCAACATCTTGGGCCGCGATATCGCCGCCACGATCACCTCGTTTCGCAAGGTCGATTTTTCCGGCGCGGGGATGGGCTTTATCATGGCGATCAATCCGGCAGCGGTGGCAGGGGCCCCGCACAGCTCTATCGCCACCGTCTATGCCGCACCTCAGGCTGAGGCCGCGATCTTGCGCCAAGCCTCTGACACGTTCCCCAACATCACAGCCATTGCCATGAAAGAAGCCATCGGCCGCGCGGTCGAGGCTTTGTCAGCCATTGCCACCGCCACGGTTCTGGCCGCAGGCGCGGTGCTGGTCACGGGGTTGGTGGTGCTGGTGGGTGGGGCTGCAGCAGGCGTACCCGCGCGGATGCGCGAGGCGGCAATTTTGCGGGTTTTGGGGGCCACGCGCGGGCGGGTTTTGGCCAGCTTTGCGCTGCGGTCGGCCTTGATGGGCGCGGCTGCGGGGGCGGTTGCGATGGGGGCAGGGGCCTTGGGCGGGTGGGCCACGCTTCGGCTGGTGATGGATTTGCCCTATCGGTTTGAAATGTGGTCGGCCTTATGGGTGGTCTTGGGCGGCATGCTCGCCACTTTGGCGGCGGGCGTGGTGTTCGCATGGGCGCCC
>CANFSY010000131.1 GCA_947449875.1 Paracoccaceae bacterium | reverse complement strand
AGGCAGGGCAAGGAATCAATCTGGGCTTTGGATCATTGTATGCAATTGTATGCCGAAAATCCAGCCCGAATTCACCCAAGTTTGGCCGCATTTCTGGCCAAGCGGCGAAAAACATCGCAAAACCTTGATTGGCGTGTGCGGCGGGTTCTGGGTAGACACAAGCGATGAGGGAGACGGGCTTGATGAAACACTTGGCATTCAGCGCGGCCTTGGGCTTTTGGGCAGCGGGCAGCTCTTTGGTCGCAGCGCAGGATACGGCGACCTTGGGCACGGTGGTGGAACTTTACACCTCGCAGGGGTGTTCGTCTTGCCCGCCGGCGGATGCGTTCTTGCGCAAACTGGCCGCCGATCCGGATGTGATCGCCCTCGCCCTGCATGTGGATTATTGGGATTACATCGGGTGGCGCGACCACTTCGCCCAGCCGATATTCACCGCCCGCCAAAAAGCCTATGCGCATCTGGTGGGGTCAAATACGATTTACACGCCGCAAATGATTGTGGGCGGGCGCGAGCAGGTGGCGGGGTCTGACCCCGAACAGGTCGAACGCGCCATTCGCCGCGACCAACGCGCGCTGCGGGCGGTGCAGTTGCGGCTGACCCGTCAGGGCGATCAGCTTGACATTGTGGCCCAAGCGTCACCGCCGTTAGGCGCGCCGGTTCAGGTGCAACTGGTGCGCTACCATCCGCTCGCCTCGGTGCAGATCGACGACGGCGAGAATGCGGGGCGGGTGTTGGACTATGCCAATGTCGTCACCGACTGGGTCAGCTTGGGCCAATGGGACGGCAGCAGTGCTTTGCGCCTGACCGCACCTGTGGCTGGGAGCGATGCGGTGGTGGTGATTTTGCAGGCCGAGGGGCCGGGCGAGATTTTGGCCGCAGCCCAGATCAAGTAGTCTTGCGCCAGCGGCGATGCACCCAAAACCACTGCTCGGGGCGCAAGCGCACTTGGGCGGCAAGGCTATCGTTTAGCGCTTGGGTCATGGTGACGGGGTCGGTGTGGGGGATTGGCGCTTCGATCAGTAGGTCGAAATGCAGGCCGTCGGGTTGGCGAATGCCGTAAACCGGCACCAGCAAGCAGTTGTATTTCAACGCAAGTTCTGCCGCTGACAGCGAGGTGCGCGCCTTGCGCCCCATAAAATCCAGCACCGCCCCTTTGTGGAAATGCTGGTCGATCAACATGCCCAACATCCCCCCCGATTTGAGATGCGTCACCAGTTCGGCCAAGCCACGGCGGCCGCGCGCGAACAAAGGCGACGAAATGGCGCGGATGGTGGCGGCGAAGTGGCGGTCGAAATGCGGGTTTTCTTGCGGGCGGTACAGGGCCGCCACGGGCCGCCCCTGACTGGCCAGCACGGCGCGCGCGATGTCGTGATTGCCAAAATGGCCCGACACAAAGATCACCCCGCGCCCTTCGGCCTGTGCCTGCAAGATCGGGCCCATGCCGGCGCCCAAAATTGGTGCCGTGGCGACGAGGGCTTTGAAGTCTTCGGGGGAATAGAGCTCTGCCAAAGTGCGGCCCGCGTTGTCGCACACCGCACGGGTGATGGCGGTGACGCGCTCGGCCGACAAATCGGGCCAGATCAGCGCCAGATGGGTGCGCACACGCCTGTTGTAGCCCGCAAACGGTGCAATCAGCACGCGCATAGCCCAACCGCCCAAGGGGATACGCCAGCGATAGGGCAGGGCGCGCAGCAAGGTTAACATCGCCACGACAAGCAAATTTTGCCCTCTGTCCACCAGATCAGACAGGCGCAAGGCCACAGCAGAGGGGGTGCGCTTATTGGCCAAAATTCCTATGCCAGCCGCTTGCCCGCGCCGGCCCTTTCCTGACGCCAGACATAAAGACCCGCAAGCGCGATCACAAGCGCGCCGAGCAAAGTGAATTGGTCAGGCCATGCGCTGTAAACAGCGACAGACCAGATCACGGCAAAGACCATGTCCAGATAGCCAAAGGGGGCCAACACCGCCGCCTCGGCCAACGAATAGGCGCGGATGGTGAACAATTGCGCAATCGCGCCCAAGCCGCCGACCAAGGCAAACAGAGGAACATCGGCCAAGGCGATGGGTTTCCACGAAAACGGCAAAAGGGCTGAGGTGATGATCGACCCGAACAAAGCCGCGTAAAACATCGACGCCCACGGGCTTTCCTGCGCCCCCACCAGCCGCGTCAGCAACATATTGGCCGAATAACACACCGCACAGGCCAAGGGCAAAAAGGCGGCGGACGTGAATACCCCCATGCCGGGGCGGATCAGGATCAAAGCCCCCCCCATCGCAACCCCCACTGCAATCAAGCGCGCGCGGGTAAGCTTTTCGCCCAAAAACAACCCCGCGCCCAAGGTGATCAGCACGGGGTTGATGTCGGCCAAGGCCGTGGCTTCGGCCAGCCCGATGTAGTTGAGCGAGGTGAAGAACAAAATCGTCGTGCCCAACTGGGTGGCTGATCGCAACACATGCCAACCGGGCAAGCGGGTGCGCACGGCGGTGGTGACTTTGGGGCCAAGGTAGATCAGCACAAAGGCCAACTGGCCCACGTTGCGCGCCCAGACAACCTCGATCGCGGGGTAATGGGCGACCAAGTGTTTGGCCAAAGCATCCATGGCGGTAAAGAAAAAGATGGCGACGGCGAGAAAGGCGATGCCCTTGCTGGTGGCGGGAAGGGCCGTCTTGGTCACGAGATATCCTTGGCGTTTGGAAGCTGGCGGCAACCTAGGCGGCCAAAGGTGCAAGGGCAAGGGCTGCTGGTGCGGCGCCACCTTAAGACCGGCTGCCAAGGGGGGCGCGTCAATCATCGGGTTGCAGCAATGTGATCTCGCCGCTGCTTTCCAACTGGCGGATCACGGCCACGATCTTTCCCATCGCCTCTTCGCCGTCTTTGGTTTTGATTTTGCCATGCGACGCGGCATCTTCGCGCAACGTCTGGCTCATGCGTTGGGACAGGTTCGCCAAGATGAATTCGGCCGTCGGGTCCAGCTTGGGATGACCCCGCGCAAAGGCCAAAGCGGTGGTCAGGGTTTGGCTGTCAACCAGTCTGACCACAGCGGGCACATCGCGCGGGCCAAGTTTGGTTTTGATATGTTCGAAGGGAAGAATGCTTTTTTCAACAGCCTCGGCAAACACCGAGTCTGATTCATGCAAGCCTTTGAGCAGGCTGTCGCGCAGTGCCGCGGGGGCGCTGGTCAAGATCGCCCCAACCCGTTCGCCCGGCTTGGTCTTGAACGCCTTGATCGGGCGAATGTCCAATTGTTCGGCCACCGACGTGCCGATCCGGCGCACGGTGTCGGGTGATACATCGCCCGTCAGCGACACGGCATAGGCCAGATGACGCGCCCGATCACCCGGCACTTTGGACAAAAGCTCTGCCGCCAAGTGTGCTGGAAGTTTGGACAGGATGACGGCGCACACCTCGACCCCTTCTTCCAACATCACCGGCAAAAGTGTGTCCGCCGGACACCCTATGATGCGCAGCCACGGATCGCTGCCGGTGTTATCGGCCGATTGTCGCCGCAACCGCCCCGTGGCCCCGTCGGACAGATGCCCCTCCATCATCGACAAGGCCCCCGACAGGCCGGTCGGGAACGACAGGCCAAGGCTGTCAAGCTCGCCCAAAAACTCGCGCACCACACTTTCCAGCGTGCTGCGCGACACGCGGCGCATGTCGCCCATTTGCTGGGCCAAGGCGGTCTGGATATCTTCGGGCAGCGAGGCAAGATCAAGATTTGCCCCTTCAGACATGGCAAAGCGCACGATGATCGCAGCCTTTGCGCGCGGCGTCAAAGACTGCGCCAGATCCGTTCCGACAGGTTTTGCCACCATGCCGGATGCGGTTGCAGATCGCCCCCTTGGCTGTGGATTGACTGACATCGCGCCCCCGAATCACCTTGATACCCAACATCACCTTGATACCCCACCCTAGGGCCGCAGCCGTAAAGGGCGGGTTAACACGGCAAAATCAGGCTCCGAACACCCGCGCAAAGATGGTGTCGACGTGTTTGGTGTGATAGGCCAGATCAAACTTTTCTTCGATATCAGCGGGCGACAGGGCGGCTGTCACCTCGGGGTCGGCCAGAAGTTCGGTCTTGAAATCGGCCCCCGCCTCCCAGACTTTCATCGCGTTGCGCTGGACCAGACGGTAGCTGTCTTCGCGGCTGACACCGGCTTGGGTTAGGGCCAAAAGCACGCGCTGCGACATGACCAAGCCTTTGAACTGGTTCATATTTTTGAGCATGTTTTCCGGATAGATCACCAGCTTTTCAATCACGCCGGCCAGACGGTGCAGCGCGAAATCCAAGGTAATTGTGGTGTCAGGGCCAATCGCACGTTCGACCGAGGAATGCGAAATGTCGCGTTCATGCCACAGGGTCACATTTTCCAGCGCGGGGGTGACGGCCGAGCGCACAAGCCGCGCCAGACCGGTCAGGTTTTCGGTCAAGACCGGGTTGCGCTTGTGCGGCATGGCCGAGGAGCCCTTTTGACCGGGCGAGAAAAACTCTTCCGCCTCAAGCACTTCGGTGCGCTGCATGTGGCGAATCTCGGTGGCGACGTTTTCGAGCGAGGACGCAATCACCCCCAAAGTGGCGAAATACATCGCATGACGGTCGCGCGGGATGACTTGGGTGGAGATGGGTTCAGGCACAAGGCCCATCATGGCGCAGACGTGGTCCTCGACCGAGGGGTCGATGTTGGCAAAGGTGCCGACAGCGCCGGAAATCGCCCCCGTCGCCACCTCGGCCCGCGCATTGATCAGGCGGGCACGGCCCCGCGCCATTTCGGCGTAAAAGCGCGCAAAGGTCAGCCCCATGGTGGTGGGTTCGGCGTGGATACCGTGGCTGCGGCCGATGCGCAGGGTGTTCTTATGCTCAAAGGCACGGGTCTTTAGGGCCGCCAGAACACGGTCCATCGCCACCAGCAGCAGATCGGCGGCGCGGCAAAGCTGGATGTTGAACGTCGTGTCCAAAACGTCAGACGAGGTCATGCCCTGATGGACAAAACGCGCTTCATCCGCGCCGACAATCTCGGCCAGATGGGTGAGAAAGGCGATCACGTCGTGCTTGGTGACGGCTTCGATCTCGTCAATCCGCGCCACATCGAACGTGGCGTCTTTGGCCTTCCACACCGCCGCAGCATTGGCTTTGGGGATCGTGCCATTGGCGGCCATGGCGTCGCAGGCGTGTGCTTCGATCTGGAACCAGATGTCAAAACGGCTTTCGGGCGACCAGATGGCGACCATTTCGGGGCGGGAATAGCGCGGGATCATGGGGCGGCCTTTCGATGCGGAATGCGCCCCCTTAATCGCCAAGGGGACGGCACGCAAGATCGGGGCCGCGGCTTAGCCCAGAAGGCGGGGGTCGAAAGGGTATTTGGTCAGATTCTCAAAGCCGGTGTCCGTGATCAGCACCTGATCTTCCAGCTTGATGGAAAAATCGCCACCTTCGGGGGAAACCAGCGCTTCGACACACAATGTCATGCCCGGTTCCAGCACATGGTCAAACGAGCCTTCCACCCAAGAATCCGGATAGGGCACATAGGGCCATTCGTCACACAGGCCGACCCCGTGCATTTTGCACGAATACTTGCCCTTCCAATACTGCCCGTCCAACTGGTGGCCGGAATGCACAATATCGCGAATCCGCGCGCCGGGTTTAAGCAGGTCCATGTTCACGCGGATATGGTCTAAAGCGTGGTGCATGGCCGAGATCATGGCGTTGGTGGGTCGCGCATCGCCCACCCACCATGTGCGCGATATGTCGATGCACATGCCGTAGCAGCCGATCAGATCGGTATCAAAGGCCACGATTTCGTTGTTTTGCACGATCCTTGGGCCGCATTCCTGAAACCACGGGTTTGTGCGCTTGCCGGATGCCAAAAGCCGCGTCTCGATCCACTCGCCGCCGCGTTTGATGTTGCCTTTGTGCAGTTCGGCCCAGATCGCGTCTTCGGACATGTCGCCCTTGGGCACGCCGTACCGTGTCGCCTCTTCCATCTCGGCCATGGCGGCTTCGCAGGCGTGGTGGGCGCAGCGCATGGCAAGGATGTCATCGGGGCCTTTGATGGAACGGGCGCGTTCGGTGACTTCTTCGCCCTCCATCACCTCGAATCCGGCGCCTTCAAGGGCGCGCAGGCCGTGGACCATGATTTTGTCGACCGCCAGCTTGCGATTCGATCCGGCATGGGCGCGCATCACCTCATCGACTTGGGCGGCGAAGTTCTTGGCGTCATTGGCCGAGGTGTCGCCCGTGACCGAGTAGAAGAACGAGGCCCCCGAGCGCAGTTCTTTGACCAAAGGGTTGAAGGTGACAAGGAAGGGTGAGTTCTTATATTCCCACATCACCATATGCCCGTCGGCACAGATCAGGCAGGCGCGAAAGGGGTTGTGGCTGTTCCACAGTTGCATGTTGGTGGTGTCGGTGGCGTAGCGGATGTTCATGGGATCATACATCAGCAAGCCGCCGTAACCGCGCGCGACAATGGCGTCAGTCATCCGCTTCCAGCGGTACTCGCGCATTTGCGCAAGGTTGGGCAGGGTCAGCCCCGCCGCCTCCCACTCGCGAAAGGCAAGCTGGGTGGGGCCGATTTCGATGCGGTCGTTGTCGTTGGGGGTGCCGTCGCCCAGTGTTTCTCCGCGCGATGGGTCAATCTTGCGACGGTCTGCGTAATGGTCTGCCATAGGTGCCCCCTGTTTGCGCCAGTCTGCGCGGTGGGGGCGCGGCGTCATTGCCATGCGCGACAGGGTGTGTCGGAATTTGACTGGCGTTGAAACGCACAAGGGGCGCATCGCTGCGCCCCTTGTCTGTCATGCCGATCAGATCAGCAGGAATAATACATCGCATATTCAATCGGGTGCGGTGTGTGTTCAAAGGCGTAAACCTCTTCCCACTTCAGCGCCATGTAAGATTCCAGCTGGTCGCGGGTAAACACGCCACCGGCCAGCAAGAAATCCATGTCTTTCGACAGCTCGTCCAGTGCTTCGCGCAGCGAACCGCACACGGTCGGGATTTGGGCCAGTTCTTCCGGCGGCAGATCGTACAGATCCTTGTCCGAAGCGGGGCCCGGGTCGATCTTGTTCTTGATCCCGTCCAGGCCCGCCATCAACAGGGCCGCAAAGGCCAGATAGGGGTTGGCCGCCGGATCGGGGAAACGGGCTTCGACGCGCTTGGCTTTGGGCGATTCGGTCCACGGAATACGCACGCAACCCGACCGGTTGCGGGCCGAGAACGCGCGCAGAACCGGCGCTTCAAAGCCCGGGATCAGGCGCTTGTAGCTGTTGGTCGACGGGTTGGTGATGGCGTTCAGCGCCTTGGCGTGCTTGAGGATACCGCCGATGAAATACAGCGCCTCTTGGCTGAGGTCGGCGTATTTGTCGCCGGCAAACAAGGGCTTGCCGTCTTTCCAGATCGACATGTTCACGTGCATGCCCGACCCGTTGTCGCCCTTCATGGGCTTGGGCATGAAGGTCACGGTCTTGCCGTAAGCGGCCGCCACGTTGTGGATGACGTATTTGTACTTTTGGATATTGTCAGCCTGTTCCACCAAGCCGCCAAAGATCATGCCAAGTTCATGCTGGGCGGTGGCCACTTCGTGGTGGTGCTTGTCCACCCGAATGCCCATGCGCTTCATGGTCGACAGCATTTCCGAGCGCAGGTCTTGCGCT
>CANFSY010000130.1 GCA_947449875.1 Paracoccaceae bacterium | reverse complement strand
CGTGATCGGGTCCCAAAAGGCGCTTTCCAAGAACACATCTGTCGTGGTCTCGCTACAGCCTGACACGTCGCCGCCCATGATACCGGCCAGCGATTCCACGCCGGCCGCATCGGAAATTGCCATCATGCCCGCACGCAACGGGTAGGTCTTGCCGTCCAGCGCCAGAAACTCTTCCCCGCCCACGGCGGCATGAATGCGCAAGCCGCCCGTGACTTTGCCCGCATCAAACACATGCAACGGGCGGTTCAGGCCGTAGGTGAAGTAGTTCGTGATATCGACCAGCGCCGAAATCGGGCGCAAGCCGATGGCTTTGAGCCTTTGTTGCAGCCAATCGGGCGAGGGGCCGTTGCTCACACCGCGAATGGTGCGGCCGGCGAAATGTGGGCACCCTTTGGCCTTCAGGTCAGCGTCAATCGCAACCCCGATGGGCGAGGGGAAGCAGCCCTTGATCACGGCCGCTGGCATGGGTTTCAACACACCCAAGCCGCGCGCTGCAAGGTCGCGGGCCACACCGCGCACGCCCAAGGCGTCGGGGCGGTTGGGGGTGATTTTGATATGGATCATCGGGTCCACCGTGGCGGGGCGATTCACGGCCAGCCAATCGACAAACCGCTGCCCGACCTCGCCCGAGGGCAGTTCGATGATGCCGTTATGCTCGTCCGACAGTTCCAACTCGCGCTCGGATGCCATCATGCCGTGGCTTTCGACACCGCGAATTTTGCCCACGCCCAAGGTCACATCAATGCCGGGCACATAATCGCCCGGTTTGCACAGAACCACCGTGATGCCTTCGCGGGCATTGGGCGCACCGCAGACGATTTGCTTTTCGCCCTCGTCCGTCAGCACGCGGCAGACCCGCAGCTTGTCGGCGTCGGGGTGCTTTTCGGCGTGCACAATTTTGGCCAGTGTAAAGGGGGCCAGCTTGGCTGCGGGGTTCACCACCTCTTCGACCTCTAGCCCAAGGTCGGTCAGGGCTTCGGTGATGGCCTCGATCGGGGCCGAGGTGTCGAGGTGATCTTTCAGCCAAGACAGGGTGAACTTCATAGCAGCCTCCGGGGGACGTAACCCTGCGGGGCAGGGCTAGGGAAAAGCGTTGCGCGGGGCCGCGGGGCGGCCATGCGGCGGTTAGGACGACAAGCCGCCGGGCAAATCGGGCATGTCCAGCGCGGCAAAGCCGTAATGGCGCAGCCAGCGCAGGTCAGATTCGAAAAAGGCGCGCAGGTCGGGGATGCCGTATTTCAGCATGGCGATGCGATCTATGCCCATGCCAAAGGCAAAGCCTTGCCATTTTGCGGGGTCAACGCCTGCTGCGGCCAAAACCTTGGGGTGCACCATGCCAGAGCCCAAGATTTCCAGCCACGAGTCGCCTTGGCCGATCTTGAGCTGACCGCCTTCCCATGAACAGCGAATGTCCACTTCGGCCGAGGGTTCGGTGAAGGGGAAATGGCTGGCACGAAAGCGCAGTTCGACCGAGGGCACTTCGAAAAAGGCGCGGCAGAATTCTTCCAGCGTCCATTTCAGATTGGCCATCGAAATGTCGCGGTCAATCGCCAGACCTTCGACTTGGTGGAACATGGGCGCGTGGGTTTGGTCCATATCCATGCGGTACACGCGGCCCGGGGCGATCACGCGGATCGGCGCGCCTTGGGCCGTCATAGCGCGGATTTGCACCGGTGAGGTGTGGGTGCGCAGCACATGGGGCGGGCGGGCATCGTCGGCGGCGCGGGCCATAAAGAACGTGTCATGCTCTTGGCGCGCGGGGTGTTCGGGCGGGATGTTGAGCGCGTCGAAATTGTACCAGTCGCTTTCGATCTGCGGCCCTTCGGCCACGGCAAAACCCATGTCGCCAAAGATGGCCGTCAATTCCTCCATCACTTGGCTTACGGGATGGATCGACCCTTGCGGGCGCGGACGGCCCGGCAAGGTGACATCCAGCCATTCGCTGCGCAGGCGTTCGTCTAACGCGGCATCGGCCAAGCCGGCCTTTTTGGCGCGTAAAGCGGCGTCAATTTCATCTTTGAGCAGGTTCAGGTTCGCGCCAGCGGCCTTGCGCACCTCGGGCTCCATCTTGCCCAAAGACGCCATCAGGGCCGAGATTTCGCCCTTTTTGCCAAGTGCTGCCAAGCGCACCTCTTCCAACGCAGATTCGTCAGAAGCGCCCGCCACAGCGGTTAGATATTTGGCTTTCAGCGTGTCGAGCCCGTCCATGGCAGTCTCCTTCAGGTCGGGTTGGTGCTAGCGGGAAGGGGCGTGGGATTCAAGTGGGCAGGGGGAATGCAGCGGGGTTTTGGCGCTTTGTTTGGCGCAAAAGAAAAGGCCCCGCCAAATGGCAGGGCCTTTTCAAAAGACAGTGCGCCTGCTTAGACCGCTGCGGGCAAAGCGGCTTTGGCTTGGGCTGCGATGGCGTTGAACGCCTCGGGCTCATGCACGGCCAGATCGGCCAGAACTTTGCGGTCAACCACGATGCCAGCCTTGTTCAGGCCATCAATCAGGCGCGAATAGGTGAAGGCCGGGTCGAACAGGCGGACAGCGGCGTTGATACGCGCAATCCACAGCACGCGGAACTGGCGCTTGCGGGCCTTACGGTCGCGTGTTGCGTATTGCTGGGCCTTGTCGACGGCCTGCGTGGCGGTTTTGAAGTTGGTCGAGCGGGCGGCATAATAGCCAGCCGCCTTGGCGATCACCTTGCGGTGGCGGGCGTGGGTGACGACGCCGGATTTGACGCGGGACATATCTGGCTCTCCTTAGCGGTTGTACGGCATGTATTTTTTGACGATCTTTTCGTCCGACGCGTTGAGGATCATGGTCCCCGCCGAGTTGCGGACGAATTTCGCCGTGCGTTTGATCATGCCGTGACGCTTGCCTGCGGGGCCTGCGATCACGTGGCCGTTGGCGGTGAAGCGAAAACGCTTCTTGGCCGCCGATTTGGTCTTCATCTTGGGCATTTCGATCTCCGTCGTTTCAGGCACGGCTCGGCATGCCACGTGGGCCGGCCGTGCGGGGTATTGAGAGACTGCCGTATAGGGGCAGGCAGGGGTGGGTGCAAGGACCTGTGTGCGAGATTGTCACAGGTGCGTCATAAAGTCGGGGGTCCGTCATAAAGCGTCAGGCCAGCGTAAACGCCAGCCTGACCGCTAGTCTTGGCGATCAGTCGGGATCGACGGCGGAAATCAACCGCTCGTCACAGGGGGCCACGCGCAGCACGTTTGTCGTGCCCTTGACGTTAAAGGGCACGCCCGCGGTCAGCACGATCATGTCTTCGATGCCCGCAAACCCGTCTTTGCGCGCTGCTTTCACGGCGGCGAGAACCGCGCCTTTCAGGCGTTCTTGCGGTTCGCAGATCACGCAGTGCGTGCCCCAAGTCAGCGCAAGGCGTCGTGCGGTCGACATCAGCGGGGTCAGCGCGATAATCGGCACCTTGGGCCGCTCGCGCGAGACCAAGCCCGCCGTGGTGCCGGTTTGGCTGAACGAGCAGATGGCTTTGATATTGGTCGCCTCGGCAATCTCGCGGGCGGCGGCCACGATGCCGTCGGCAATCGATTCGCGGCGAATCTGGCGGCTGGCTTCGATGACTTGGCGGTAGGTCGGGTCTTTTTCGACGGCAATGGCGACGTTGTTCATCGTCGTCACGGCTTCGATCGGGTATTTGCCAGCGGCAGATTCGGCCGACAGCATGATGGCATCGGCGCCTTCATAGATGGCGGTGGCCACGTCAGAGACTTCGGCACGGGTGGGCACCGGCGCTTCGATCATCGATTCCAGCATTTGGGTGGCGACGATCACCGGCTTGGCCGCCGCACGCGCCCCACGGATCAGGCGCTTTTGAATCGGCGGCACGGTGTAGACGGGCAGTTCCACGCCCAGATCACCGCGTGCCACCATGATTCCGTCAGACACTTGCAAGATCGCGTCATAGGCTTTGACAGCAGCGGGCTTTTCGATCTTGGCCATCAGGGCCGCACGGCCCCGCGCCAATGTGCGCGCCTCGATCACGTCTTCGGGGCGTTGCACGAAGGACAGCGCCAGCCAATCCACGCCCAATTCGCAGGCAAATTCCAGATCGACGCGGTCTTTGTCCGACAGGGCGGCCACGGGCAGCACCACGTCGGGCACGTTCACGCCCTTGCGGTTAGAGATCGTGCCGCCCACGGTCACGGTGCAATTGGCGAAATCTTTGCCGCAGTCATCGACCACAACGCGGATCTTGCCATCGTTGACCAGCAAGGATGCGCCCGGTTCAAGGGCTGCAAAAATCTCGGGGTGGGGCAGTTGCACGCGGCTGGCATCGCCCGGGGTGGCCGACAGATCCATGCGGAACTTCGCCCCCTCGACCAGCTCTTCGCTGCCATTGGCAAAGGTGCCCACGCGCAGTTTGGGCCCCTGAAGGTCGGCCAAAATGCCGATCGGGCGGCCCAGATCCGCTTCGACCTTGCGGATGATGGTGTGGCGCGCGCGAATGTCGTCATGGGTGCCATGGCTCATGTTCAAGCGGAACACATCGGCCCCCGCTTCAAACAAAGCGCGGATGGTGGCGTAATCGCTGGAGGCCGGGCCCAAAGTGGCCACGATTTTAACGTTCCGAAGGCGTCTCATGCCTTGATCCTTTATGCCGTGTTCAAAGGTTGCGGTGGGCCGAGGGCCTTATGGCGCAATTGCCCCCAAGGAGCAACTGGCCGTGGCAGGGATAAATCACGCCGCGTGACGATTGCGCAAAGCTCGGGTGACGCTTTGGGCAAAATGCGGGCTTTTTGGCGGCAATGGGCAGTTTTTCGGTAGGCGGTGATTCCCTTTCGCCTGCCGCAAGGCTAGATATGGGGCCCAAAGGAGCCCGCCATGGTGCCGTTTCATATCTTAGGCCAAGACCGCCCGGGCCGCTGGCTGGTCACTTGCGATCACGCGTCAAACCGTGTTCCGGCAGAGGTGTGCGACGGCGATCTGGGCGTATCGGCGGAGGATATGGCCCGTCACATCGCATGGGATGTCGGCGCGCGGGGTCTGGCAGAGGCTTTGGGGGCTGAGCTGGACAGCCCCGTGATTTGCAGCGATTTCAGCCGTCTGGTGATTGATGCCAATCGTGGCGAAGAAGACCCTACGCTGGTGATGCAGCTTTATGATGGCACGATCATTCCGGGCAATGCAGGCGTATCAACGGCCGAGGTCGCGCGGCGTCTGACCACCCTGCACCGCCCCTATCATGCGGCGCTTGGGCAATTGGCCGACCAGCGGCCCGACACAGTCATCGTGGCGATCCATTCCTTTACCCCCTGCCTGCGCGGCCGCGCCCCGCGTCCTTGGGCGGTGGGGGTGCTGTATTCGCACCTTGACCCGCGCTTGTCGCGGGCGTTGATTGCAGGTCTGCGCCGCGACGGTGATTTATGTGTGGGCGATAATGAACCCTATGACGGCCACTTGCCCGGCGATTCGATTGATGTCCACGCGCTGCAAAAGGGCCGTCACAACACGTTGATCGAGCTGCGCTCGGATCTGATTGGCGATAAGGTGGCGCAAGAACACTGGGCGCGGCGGTTGGCGCCGGCCCTGATCCAAGCCTTGGAGGCTGTCGATGCACCTGAATGATGCCACCCGTGAAAAGCTGGAAGCTGCGGCGTTTCGTGCGCTGATGCACCATTTGTTGGAAAAGCGCCCCGATGTGCAAAACATCGACCTGATGAATTTGGCAGGCTTTTGCCGCAACTGCCTGAGCCGCTGGTATAACGAAGCGGCCACCGCTGAGGGCATCGCGATGACCAAAGACGAAGCGCGCGAGATCGTTTACGCTATGCCCTATGCCGACTGGGTGGCGCAAAACCAAACCCCAGCCGATGCGGATAAGACGGCGGCCTTTGATGCGGCGTTTCGCGCCAATGTCGGGGGTAAGCCGCCCAAACACGGCTAAGGGCTGCCGCCGGCGTGGTCGGGGGGGCCAGCCCCCCCGATCCCCCCTGCCGAAGGGGCTGTCTGCCCCTCCGGACCGCCCCGAGCGTTTGTCCTGCCAAGGGCGGGTCAGATTGCGGTTTTGTGCATTTCGTCCAGATAGATTTCACGTAGGCGCAGCGCCAGCGGGCCGGGTTTGCCACTGCCTACGGCAGTGGCGTCAATCTCGATCACCGGAGTCACGAAGGCGCTGGCCGAGGTGATAAAGGCCTCGTCCGCGCCTTGGGCTTCGGCGATGGTGAAGGGGCGTTCTTCGACCTCCATCTGCGCTTCGCGGGCAAAGCGCAGCACGGCGGCACGGGTGATGCCGTGCAAGATATCATGCGACAAGTGCCGCGTGATGATGCGGTTGCCCTTGACGATATAGGCGTTGTTCGAGGTGCCTTCGGTCACCACCCCGTCTTCGACCATCCACGCATCATCGACATGCGCCGCCTTGGCCGCCATCTTGGCCATCGAGGGGTACAGCAACTGCACCGTCTTGATATCGCGCCTGCCCCAGCGGATGTCGGGAACCGAGATCACCTTCCAGCCCGCCAAGGCCGCAGGGCTTTGCGCCAGTCCGGGTTTGGACTGGGTAAAGATCACCACCGTCGGCGGCACGGCGGGGTTGGGATAGGCAAAGTCGCGGTCGCCCGGATTGCCGCGCGTGACTTGCAGATAGACCATGCCGTCCACCACGGCGTTCTTTTCGACGGCTTGACGAAACAGCGCCAGCCATTCGGCGTCGCTATGGGGGTTGGTCATATCCAGCTCTGCCAAAGACCGCGCAAGGCGCACGCAATGGCCGGCAAAATCAATCAACTTACCGCCCAGAACCGAGGTGACTTCATAAACCCCGTCCGCCATCAAAAAGCCCCGGTCAAACACCGACACCACGGCTTCGGCTTCCGGCACAAAATTCCCATTCACATAGACCAAACGGCTCATATTCTATCCCCAAAGGGCCCTTGCGGGCGGATGGACCCCTTGGGCGTCATAGTCCAAAGGCACCGCGCGGTCTTGAGACAGAAGCAGCGGGCCGTCAAGATCACAATACTGCGCCCCTTGTGCCAGCAAAACAGCTGGCGCCATGGCCAGCGAAGACCCGACCATACAGCCCACCATCAGCCCAAAGCCCAAGCGCTGCGCTTCGGCTTTTGCCAAAAGCGCCTCGGTCAGCCCGCCCGTCTTATCCAGCTTCAGGTTGACCAGATCATACTTGCCCGCCAGCCCCGCCAGACTCGCCGCCCCGTGACAGGATTCGTCCGCCGCCACGGGCAGGGGGCGGGCGATTTCAGACAGCATCTCGTCTGCCCCTGCGGGCAGAGGTTGTTCGACCATAGCCACGCCAAGGCGGATCAGATGGGGGGCAAGGGCGGTGTAGACCTCGGGTGTCCAGCCCTCGTTCGCATCGACGATCAGGCGGGCCTTGGGGGCCCCTTGGCGCACAGCTTCCAGCCGTGGCATATCGTCAGGCGTGCCGAGTTTCAGTTTGAGCAGCGGGCGGTGGGCGTTTTGGGCGGCATGGGCGCGCATGGCTTCGGGGGTATCCAGCGACAGGGTATAGGCGATTTGCACAGGGCCAAGCTTTGCCATGCCTGCGAGTTGCCAAGCGCGTTGGCCAGAGGCTTTCGCCTCAAGATCCCACAGCGCGCAGTCGAGCGCGTTGCGGGCAGCCCCGGGGGGCAGCGCGCTTTGCAAAGCTTGGCGGGTGATGCCCTCGGGCAAGGCCAAGATGGCCTCGCTGACCGAAGACAGGCTTTCGCGGTAGCGCGCATAGGGCACGCATTCGCCCCATCCGGTGACCCCGCCGCGCGTCACCCGCACGGTCAGAACCTGCGCTTGGGTCTTGCTGCCGCGCGAGATGGTGAAGGTGCGCGTTAAGGCGAAGCTGTCGGGGGT
>CANFSY010000129.1 GCA_947449875.1 Paracoccaceae bacterium | reverse complement strand
GAGGCGCTTTTGGCCCTTGGGGTGGCTGCGATTTACACGCCCAAGGACTTCGATCTGAACCGCATCATGTTTGATATTGTGGGTCTGGCAGACACAAAAGCGCAGGCCGCCTAAGGTCTGCGCTTTCGAACGGCGCCGTGCAGTGCCCGCTTTGGCTTACACCGCCAGCAGCGCTGCAGCGCGGTCAACCGTGGCCACCGCACGCAGATCGGCGGCAGAAAATCCTGTAAAGATGTCAAACGCCCCCGCTTCGATCCGCCACTGGCCTGCGGTGACGTCAAAGAAGGCAAAGGCGCGGTCGTCCAGCGCGATGGTCACCTCACAGCTTTCGCCTGCGGCAAGGTGCACTTTGGCAAAGCCCTTAAGCTCTTTAATCGGGCGGGGCACGGACGCCGCCTTTTGGCCCACATAGACTTGCACCACGGTTGATCCGGGTTTGTCGCCGGTATTGGTCACGGTTGCCGTCACCCCTGTGGCGCTGGCCACCAAATCGGTCAGATCAAAGCTTGTGTAAGACAGGCCGTGACCGAAGGGGAACAGCGGTTCAATTCCCATGCGGTCGTAATGGCGATAGCCGATGAACGTGCCCTCTTCATAACGGACATGGCCGTTCAGGCCGGGGTAGATCTGCCGATCTTGGCTGTGGGTGGGGTTGTGCGACCAGATGCGGGGAAAGGTTTGCGCCAAGCGGCCACCGGGTTCGGTGCCCAAAAGCACGTCGGCAATGGCATTGCCCGCCTCTTGCCCGGGGTACCAGGCTTGCAGAACGGCGCGGGCGTCGGCGATCCACGGCATCTCTACCGGCCCGCCGGTTTGCAGCACGACCACGGTGTTGGGGTTGGCGGCCAGCACAGCGGCGACCAGTTCGTCTTGGCGGCCGGGCAGGGCGATGCTTTCCAGATCCGACCCTTCGGTATCCCATTCGCCCGAACGGCCCACGAACACCACGGCGCGGTCCGCCGCCGCCGCCACACGCGCGGCGTGGGCAATGTCTTCGTCACCCAAGGTGTGGCCTATGCCAACACGCAGGCCCGCAAAAACCAGATTGTCGGCGGGTTTGTTGCAGAACTCGACCACCACCTGATAGGTTTGGCCTGCGGTCAGGGTCACGTCGCCCACCACCTCGTCGCAGCCCTCTTCAAAGAAGGTGCGCCCTTTGCGCCAGCCGTCCCATGCGTTGGCGATCAAGTGCCCATCGACATAGACCTTGGCATAGCCCGCCGCAAAGACCCCCACACGGTGCAAGCCAGAGGCTGCGGGTGTGAACACCCCCGTCACGCGGGCCGAGAAGTTGGCCGGATCGACCGCACCGCCGCCCAAGGGCGGAATCCAGAAGGCCATCAAATCGGACAGCGTTTCGCGGTGCAGGGCTTGGCCTTGCAAAGCGCGGCCTGCAAAGAATTCCACCGCGAAATCGCCCGTCAGCACAGGTTCAAAGCGGTGATTGTCACACCCCGCCGCATAGGTCAGCGCTGGTGCGCCCAACGCCGCCACCAGCCCATCCCAAGGCGAGACGCGGTAATGCGGGTTCAACTGTGCTGACCCGCCGCCCATGATCTGCGCCTCTTTCGCATTGGGCCCGATCACCGCGACCGACCCCTTGCGCGCCAGCGGCAGCAGCCCGTCGTTCTTCAGCAACACGGCCCCTTCGGCCCCCGCACGGCGGATGAGCGCGCGGTGTTCGGGGCGATCGTCAGCCACTTCGTGGTGCGCGCGGTGATCGTTCAGCGACCCCACCCGCGCCATCAGTTGCAGCATGGCGCGCGCGCGGGTGCGGATGGTGTCGGGCGACACCAACCCCGCCTGCACAGCGGCGATCAGCTTATCGCCACGGTCCCGCGAGGGCCCGGGCATTTCCAGATCAAGCCCCGCGTTCACCGTAGGTTCGGTAGACCGAGAGCCGAACCAATCCGACATCACCACGCCGTCATAGCCCCATTCTTCACGCAAAACCTTGGTCAACAGCCACTGGTTTTCCGCCGTATAGGTGCCGTTGAGCTTGTTATACGACGACATGATCCCCCATGTCTTGCCGCGTTTCACCGCCGCTTCAAAGGGCACCAGATAAACCTCGCGCAGGGTGCGTTCGTCGATGTCGGACGACATCGTTGTCCGCTCGATCTCGCTTTCGTTGCCCACGAAATGCTTGATCGTGGCCGAGATCCCCTCGCCCTGCAGGCCCTGAATATAGCCCACGGCCAGTTCTGCCGTCAGGATCGGGTCTTCGGAATAGCATTCAAAATTGCGCCCGTTGGTGACAGAGCGTTGGATGTTACAAGTCGGCGCAAGCGAGACATGGGCGCCTTTGGATTTCACCTCTTGCGCCAAAGCGCGGCCAATTTGGGCTGTCAGGGCTGGGTCCCACGTGGCACCCAAGGCGATGCCCACCGGAAACGCCGCCGATTTCACACCGCCCACCAGTGACCCGCCGCCCCGCGCGCCATTCGGCCCATCGGTCACGCGCAGCCAGCCGGTGCCCAAGCGGTCGTTGCCCGCAACCGACCAGAAATCAGCGCCCGATAGAAGGGATACCTGCTCCTCCAAGCTCATCTGATCCAAGAGTGTGTCGATATCCTGCATGGCCGTTCCCCCCGCGAAAGTTTGGCCGCGCTGTGCGGGATTCTGCCACGAAAAGCAAGCTATAACGTTATAGTGACCTAGCCTTTGCGCCCCGCGCTGGCTAGGTTGCCCCAAACAGGAGCACAGCATGACCTTTCACATCGGCGCAAAACCCGGCGACATCGCCGAAACCGTCCTTTTGCCGGGCGACCCCTACCGTGCCCGCTGGGCGGCTGAGAAATTTCTGGAAAATCCGGTGCTGGTGAACGAAGTGCGCGGGATGCTGGGCTTTACCGGCACATGGCGCGGGCACCGCGTGACGATCCATGGCAGCGGCATGGGGATGCCGTCTTTGTCAATCTATGCCAACGAGTTGATCCGTGACTACGGCGCGCAAACGCTGATCCGCATCGGATCGGCGGGCGCTTTGCAACCCCATGTCAAGGTGCGCGATGTGGTTCTGGCGCAGACGGCGTCCACCAACGGGTCGCCGTCGCGGTCGATCTTTAAAGAGCTGAACTTCGCGCCCTGTGCCGATTTTGGCCTGCTGAGCGCGGCGCATCGGGCGGCCTTGCAGATCGGGGTTCCGGTGCATGTCGGCGGGATTTATTCGTCAGACACCTTTTATGACGAACGGCAGGACCTGTCGGATCAGTTGCAACGCCACGGCACCCTGTGTGTGGAAATGGAAGCGGCAGAGTTGTACACCTTGGCCGCCCGCTACCAGCGCCGCGCTTTGGCGGCGCTGACGATTTCCGACCATATCCTGACCCATGAAGCTTTGCCCGCCGACCAACGCGAACGATCGTTCGGCGCGATGGTCGAAGTTGCCCTGCAAGCCGCATTTTTGGAAAGCTGACCCATGAAAACCCGCGCCCTAGGCCATTTGCACGTGTCTGCCATTGGCCTTGGGGCCATGTCGTTCGGGGGCATCTTCGGGGCGACCGATCAGGCCGAAAGCCTTGCCTGTCTGGATGCGATGCTGGACGCGGGGATCACCTTTATCGACACCGCCAATATCTACGGCATGGGCGTGTCCGAGGATGTTATCGGCCACTGGCTGGCATTGCGCAAACCGCAGGTGGCGATTGCCACCAAGGCGAGTGTGGTCAACGAAACCCCGCGCCGGATCGACAATTCGCAAGCGCATTTGCGCGCTGAACTTGAGATCTCCTTGCGGCGGCTAAAGCGCGACCATGTCGAACTGTTCTACATCCATCGCCGCGAACACGCCCGCCCGATTGAAGAGGTGGTAGGCACCCTGAAACGCTTTATCGACGAGGGGAAGATTGGCGGCTACGGCATGTCAGAAGTGGCCCCCGACACCCTGCGCCGCGCCCACGCGGTGCATCCTTGCATGGCGATCCAGAACGAGTATTCGCTTTGGACACGCCAGCCAGAACTGGGCCTGATCCAGACCTGTGCGGACTTAGGCGTGGCGTTTATCCCCTTCTCTCCGCTTGCGCGGGGGATGCTGGGCGATAGCCCGATCGCGCTGCCAACCGATGGTTTTCGCAGCACCAACCCGCGGTTCACAGAGCCGAACTTTTCGGCCAATATCGCCAAGATCAACGAATTTCGCGCGTTTTGTGCGGCGCGGGGATGGTCAACGCCTGCCACGGCCCTTGCGTGGGTTTTGTCGCGCGGTCCGCATGTGATCCCGATCCCCGGCACGCGTTCGGCGGCGCACCTGCGGCAGTTTGCACTTGGGGCACACATTATATTGACTCCGGAAGATCACGCCGAGATCAACCGCATCCTGCCCGCTGGCTTTGCCTACGGCGACCGCTACGCCGATCACCAGACCCAAGCGATCGAGCGGTACTGCTAAAGCCCGACCGCCTGCACGGCGATCACGGGCATGTCGGCCAACAGGGGGTCAGCGGTCAGAACCACGTCATACTGTGCCACCGCCACCCCGCCAATCCGCCCTGCGGCCAGCGCCAACAGCGCACCCTGCGACGTGGCCCCTGCGGGGTGCATGCTCACCTGCGCGGGGGGCAGATCAGCGTCGGTCATGACGTTGAAATCCTCGCACGGTTCTGCCACCCCCACAGCGCGCAGCGCAACATCGCCTGCAAAGGCCACGGGGTGCAGGGGGCGGGCGGAAAGGTGCACCCCTTCGCCCACCAGATCAAACCCCGGCCCGCTCAGAACGGTCAGGTTGCGCGCGATTCCGGGGAAGATCGAAAAAGCCCCATCCTCTACCACCATCGCCCGCGACAGGCGCAAGATCAGCCGCCCTTCGCGTTCGACTCGCAAGAGTTCAACGGTGCTGCCTTTGCCATTGGCCCAAGGCATGACGGTAAACTGGGCGGCGGATAGATGTGTGATCATTGGGGGCTCTTGAGGTCAGCGGCTTTGTGTCGCAAGGATCATCGCCGACCGAACAATCGTTCGATATCCGACAGCTTCAGCTCGACATAGGTGGGCCGCCCGTGGTTGCATTGGCCGGACAGGGGCGTATCCTCCATTTCGCGCAACAGGGCGTTCATTTCTTCGGCGCGCATCTGGCGACCAGAGCGGATCGACCCGTGGCACGCCATACGGCTTAAGATCGCATCCATTTTTGCCAGCAAAGACGGGCTGTCGCCCTGATCGGCCAACTCGTCCAGCACATCTTGCACCAAGGCGCGGGCAGAGACATTGCCCAAGATCGCCGGCGTTTCGCGCACAGCGATGGCATGGCCGCCAAAAGGTTCGACCGTTAAGCCCAAAGCCGAAAGATCGCTGGCCATCGCCAGCAGACGAGCCGCATCGCTGGCGTCAAGTTCGATGATTTCGGGGATCAGCAGGGCTTGCGCTTTGATGCCCGTCTCATCCCTCTGGCGTTTCAGGCGTTCGTAGACCAACCGCTCGTGGGCGGCGTGTTGATCGACGATCACGATGCCGCTTTGGGTTTGCGCGATGATATAGTTTTCATGCACCTGCGCCCGCGCCGCCCCAAGCGGAAAGCTTTCGGCCTGCGCCGTGGGCTGCGTGTCATAAACCAGCGGCGCTGCGGGTGTTTCGGCAAAGCCGGACGGCGCTTGCAGCGCAAAAGACCGCGACAGGCTGGCGCCTGAGGGGCGGTCCATCTGGTAGACGCGCGGCGTTTGCGCGCTTTGCGGTTCAGGCCGAAGGGCTGCCAAAGTGGCCCCTGCTACGGTGGTGGATGCGCGGTGCCCTGCACCCGACAGCGCGGTTCGCAGGCCCGTGATGAACAGGCTGCGCGCGGCTTCGGGGTCGCGAAAACGCACCTCGGATTTGGCGGGGTGGACGTTGACGTCCACCCGTTCGGGATCGCAGATCAGGTTCAAGACGGCGGCAGGGTAGCGGTCGCGCGACAGCACATCCAAGTAAGCTACCCGCAGCGCGCCAAGCAGCAAGCGGTCCAGCACCGGACGCCCGTTCACAAAAACAAACTGCTGCACAGAAGAGCCGCGCGAATAGGTGGGCAGGGCGGCATAGCCCGACAGGCGCATCCCGTCGCGGTCCACATCTATGCGCAGGGAATTGGCGGTGAAATCGGCCCCAAGAAGGCGCGTTAGGCGGCGTTGCAGGGCATCGAAGAAATCGCCGTTCTCGGGATCAAGGCGCAACAGGCTGCGGGGGGCCTCGCCCTCGCTCACCTCGTTCAGGGCAAAGCCCACCTGTGGTTCGGCCATGGCCAAGCGGCGCATCACGTCAGAAATGGCCCCTGCTTCGGCCCGATCGGTGCGCAAGAATTTCAGGCGGGCGGGTGTGGCGTAAAACAGATCGCGCAGTTCCACCACCGTGCCTTGCACGGCCCCCACGGGGCGCACTTGGCCCATACGGCCACCGGCGACCGTCAGACTGGCCCCTTCACTGCCCGCCGCGCGCGAGATGAGGGTGAGACGGCCAACCGACCCAAGGCTGGCCAAGGCTTCGCCGCGAAAGCCGAAAGAGCGGATGTTGAGCAGGTCCGACCCGTCAATCTTCGAGGTGGCATGGCGGGCCACAGCAAGCGGCAAATCAGCCGCCGTCATGCCGCAGCCATCGTCGGTGACACGGATCAGCACCTTGCCACCGGCGGCGTAATCCACCGTGATACGCCGCGCGCCCGCATCCAAAGCGTTTTCGACCAGCTCTTTGACGGCAGAGGCGGGGCGTTCCACCACCTCGCCCGCCGCGATCCGGTTGATCGCGGCTTCGTCCAGCAATTTGATTTCCGGACGCATCATGTTGGGGGCCTGACTGTTCATGGCCCTAACTGTAGCAGGGAAAACACCGGCAGGCCATAGATTCCGTCAGTTGCTGGAGGCGATCCCTTTGGCATCGCCCACCACGACAAAGGTCAAGGCATCTGGTGTGAGCAGCTTGGCGGCCACGCGGTTGACATCGGCCAGCGTCACGGCCTGCACCTTGGCGTTGCGGGTGGCCGGATAGGTCACGGGCAGGCCCAGCATCTGCATCCCCACCAAGATCGACGCGATTCGGGCGTTGCCGTCAAACCGCAAGGGGTAAGCGCCGGTCAGATAGGTCTTGGTATTGTCGACCTCTTTTTGCGTGACACCGGTCTTGGCCACATCGGCCCAGACATCGCGGATCACCTGCATCGTCTCGGCGGCTTTGTCGTTGGATGTCGCCACCGACCCCGCCAAGATCGCGCCGTGGTCATAAGCCGCTAGGCTGGTGTCGATGCCGTAAGTCAGGCCGCGCTTTTCGCGCACCTGATCCATCAGGCGCGAGGAAAAGCCGTTGCCGCCCAAAATCTCGTTCAGGATGGTGGCGGCAAAATAATCGGGGTCTTCGAAGGTGATCCCGCCTTGATAAAAGCTGATCGTGCTTTGCGGGCCGGGGAAGCTTTGGGTGATAACGCCGCCCTTGGCCGTCAGGGCCACATCGTCGGGTTGGGGGGCACCCGTCGCGGGCAGGTCGCCCAAAAGTTTGTCAAGCATCGCACCCAGATCGGCGGCAGAGATATCGCCCGCCGCGGCCACATAGATGCGGTCGCGGGCCAGAGCGCCGTGATAGGCGGTCAAAAGGTCATCGCGGGTCAGGGCTTGCACGCTGGCGGTGGTGCCATCGCCGCTGGACCCATAGGGATGATCGCCAAAGGCCGCATGGCTGAGCAGATCGCCGGCAATCGTGCCCGGATCTTTGGCATTGCTGGCGATGTTTTGCAGCACTTGGCCGCGCACACGTTCGATGGCTGCGGGGTCAAAGCGCGGTTTGGTCAGGGCCAGATGCAGCAGGTCGGTGGCCTGCGCGCTGGTGTCGGTCAAGAACCGTGCGCTGACGCTGACGCCGTCGCTGTCGCTGGAAAAGCCGAACTCTGCGGCCATACCGTCACGGGCTGCGGCGAAGGCTTGCGAGTCCAG
>CANFSY010000128.1 GCA_947449875.1 Paracoccaceae bacterium | reverse complement strand
GGCACCTTGGTCAACCAAGGCGAGGCTGTCGGCATCATCGCCGCTCAGTCCATCGGCGAACCCGGCACGCAGCTGACGATGCGGACGTTCCACATCGGCGGCATCGCACAGGGCGGCCAACAGTCGTTCCTGGAAGCCAGCCAAGAAGGCAAGATCGAGTTCCGCAACGCCAACCTCTTGTCCAACGTGTTGGGCGAGCAGATCGTGGTCGGCCGGAACATGTCGATCGCCATCTTGGACGAAGCCGGCGCCGACCGCGCCGTTCACAAGCTGACCTATGGGGCCAAACTGCACGCCAAGGATGGCCAAATGGTCAAACGCGGCAACAAGCTGTTCGAATGGGACCCCTACACCCTGCCGATCATCGCCGAAAAGACCGGTGTTGCGCGGTTTAAAGACCTGATCTCGGGCATCTCGGTGCGCGAAGATACCGACGAAGCGACGGGCATGACCCAGAAGATCGTCTCGGACTGGCGTTCTGCGCCCAAGGGCAACGAACTGAAGCCCGAAGTGATCGTTATGGATCCGGCCACTGGCGAACCGATGCGTTCGGAAACCGGCACGCCCATCACCTACCCGATGTCGGTGGACGCTATTTTGTCCGTCGAAGACGGTCAGGAAATTCGCCCCGGCGACGTTGTGGCGCGTATTCCGCGCGAAGGTGCCAAGACCAAGGACATCACCGGGGGTCTTCCCCGCGTGGCCGAATTGTTCGAAGCCCGCCGCCCGAAAGACCACGCGATCATCGCCGAAACCGATGGCTATGTGCGCTTTGGCAAAGACTATAAGAACAAGCGCCGCATCACGGTAGAACCCGTGGATGAGACGTTGACGGCCGTTGAATACATGATCCCCAAGGGCAAGCACATTCCGGTTCAGGAAGGCGATTTTGTCCAAAAGGGCGATTACATCATGGACGGCAACCCCGCGCCGCACGATATCTTGCGGATCTTGGGTGTCGAAGCGCTTGCCAACTATATGATCGACGAAGTGCAAGACGTGTACCGTCTGCAAGGCGTGAAGATCAACGACAAGCACATCGAAGTCATCGTCCGCCAGATGCTGCAAAAGTTCGAGATCCTCGACTCGGGCGAAACCACGCTGCTCAAAGGCGAAAACGTCGACAAGACGGAACTGGATGAAGCCAACGCCAAGGCGCATCTGCATGGCATGCGTCCCGCCGTGGCAGAGCCGATCTTGTTGGGCATCACCAAGGCCAGCTTGCAGACGCGCAGCTTTATCTCTGCGGCGTCCTTCCAAGAAACCACGCGGGTTCTGACCGAGGCTTCGGTTCAGGGCAAGCGCGACAAACTCGTGGGCCTGAAAGAGAACGTCATCGTGGGTCGTCTGATACCGGCTGGCACGGGTGGTGCCACCAGCCGCGTGAAGAAGATCGCGACCGACCGCGACCAAACCGTGATCGAGGCGCGCAAGTCCGAAGCGGAAACCGCCGCGGCCTTGGCAGCGCCCATGGGTGTGATGGACATGGACGACGACAATGACTCCGGTCTGGTCGATACGATCGAAGGCCGCAACGCGTAAGCGGGCCTTAGGCTAAGCCCTTGACCCCTCGCCGGAAACGGCGGGGGGTTTTTCCTATCAGGTGCTGCGATGACCCTTTCTGATAACACGCGCGGCATTTGGCTGATGTGCGCCTCGATGCTGGCGTTCACGTTGAACGATACTTTTGTAAAGGCGGTGATCGGCGACGGTCTGCCGCTGTCGCAAGCGATTGTGCTGCGCGGGCTGGTGGCCACGCTGGGCCTGCTGGTGATCGCCGCGCGCAGTCCGGGGGGCTTGCATCTGCTGCCGCGCGGGCCGGATCGTCGGTATTTGACCTTGCGTACGATTGGCGAAGTGACCGCCACTGTCACCTTTCTGGTGGCACTGACCCATATGCCCTTGGCGAACCTTTCGGCCATAATGCAGTTTTTACCCCTTGCGGTGACTTTGGTGGCCGCTTTGCTGTTCAAAACGCCCATCGGCTGGCTGCGGCTGGCCGCGATCCTTGTGGGGTTTGGCGGGGTGATGTTGATCATCCGGCCCGGTGCTGCGGATTTTGACCTGTGGTCGGTGCTGGGCCTTGCCTCGGTCGCCTGTGTCGTTCTGCGCGATTTGTCGACACGGTTCTTTTCGCCCAATCTTCCGTCTACCACGGGGGCGCTTTGGGCCTCGGTGGCGGTGACACTGATGGGCGGTGTTGGTGTGGCGGGGCAGGGGTGGCACCCGCTGACGTTGCAGGCCGTAGCCGAGACCACGGCGGCGGCGGGGTTTTTGATTGTGGGCTATCTGGCCGCTATCAAGGTGATGCGGGTGGGCGATTTGGCCGTGGTGGCCCCGTTTCGCTACACGTCCTTGTTGTTTGCAATTTTGCTCGGCTGGGCGCGGTTTGGCACTTTGCCGGACCATCTGACGTTGATCGGCGGGGCGGTTGTTGTCGCCTCGGGTGTTTATATGCTGATGCATGAACGCAGCCGCTAAGGCCGCTTTCGTGGCGCGTGGCTTGAAATGCCCGCGCTTTGGCCCTATGCCGCAGGGGCGACACAGGCCCGGGCGGCCATAGGAAAGCGAACCCTGCTATGACCACCCTGTCCGTTGTCATCCCCGCCCGCAACGAGGGCGAGAATATCGCCGGCCTTGTGCGCGCGATTGATGCCGCTTTGCAAGCGCATCGGCCTTTTGAAATCATCGTGGTGGATGACGGGTCCACCGACGATACCGCCGCGCGCGTGCGCGCTATGGCGCTGACCCATGTGCGCCTGCTGCGCCACCCCAAATCAGCTGGCCAAAGTGCTGCTGTGCATTCGGGCGTCTTGGCCGCACGTGCGGCGTTGATCTGCACGCTGGACGGCGACGGGCAAAACCCGCCCGAGGAACTGCCCCGCCTGATTGCGCCGCTGATCGGCGACGCGACAGGGCTGATCGGCCTTGTCGCGGGGCAAAGGGTGAAGCGGCAAGACACGTGGTCAAAGAAACTCGCCTCGCGCTTTGCCAATGCTTTGCGCGGTTGGCTGCTGCAAGACGGCACGCGTGATACGGGCTGCGGGCTGAAAGCCTTTCGCCGCGACGCCTTTCTAGCACTGCCCTATTTCAACCACATGCACCGTTATCTGCCCGCGCTGTTTGCCCGCGATGGCTGGCAAGTGGCCCATGTCGATGTCAGTCACCGCCCGCGCGGGGCAGGGGCGTCGAACTACTCTAACTTACAGCGCGCGATGGTGGGGGCTGTGGATTTGCTGGGCGTGGCTTGGCTTCTGCGCCGCGCCAAGAAAGCTAAGCCTTTGGCCGAGGAACCCCATGTATAATCTGCTGAAAATGATCAGTGATGTTAACCCGCTGGATGCATTGTGGCTGACGGTAGGGCTTTTGGGGCAGCTGATGTTCACTGCGCGCTTTTTGGTGCAATGGTGGGCCTCGGAAAAGGCGGGGCGGTCTGTGGTGCCGCTGGCTTTTTGGTACTTCTCAATCTTGGGCAGCCTGATCGTGCTTGCCTACGGCATCCATAAACTGGATCCCGTCATCATCATCGGTCAATTGCCCGGCACCGTGATTTATGCGCGCAACCTCTGGCTGATCCGTCAAGAAAAAGAATGAGAACCGTTGCCGCCCTTGCCTTGGCCGTTCTGGCTGCAAGCGGGCTGTTTGTCACCTTTCCCGCCCTAGACATCGCCACATCGCGGTTGTTTTACGATGGATCCACCTTTCCCATCGCAGGCAACCTGTGGGTTGAAAGCCTGCGCACCGCGCTGATCTGGGCCGAGGATGGCGGTTTTGTGCTGGTGCTGATTGCGGGGTTTGCCAGCCGCAAACGCCCCATCTTGAACCTATCCCCGCGCGATTGGGCCTTTCAGGCGCTGGTCTTTCTGTTGGGGCCGGGGCTGATCGTGAACGGGCTGCTCAAACGCCTTTGGGGCAGGGCGCGGCCTTTTATGAGCCAAGACTTCGGCGGCCACGCGCAGTTCAGCCGCGCTTGGGACTTTGCCGACCAATGCGCGCGCAACTGCTCTTTTGTGTCAGGAGAGGCGGCGGGGGCCACGGCTTTGGCGATTTCGATCTGCGCTGTGCTGCGGGCCAATCGGGGGCGGATCAGCCCGCTGGCTTATCAACTGGGGTTGGGCTTGGCCCTGTTGCTGCCCTTGGTGACGGCGTGGCAGCGCATGGCGGCGGGGCGACATTATCTGTCGGATGTGGTTTTGGGCAGCCTGCTGGTTTGCCTGCTGGCGGCGGTCTTGCGCCTTGTGATGTATAAAGATAGCACAGCATCGTTGCTTTGAAGCCCTTTGGGTTTGATTTTCCACCCAAACACCCCGAGGACCGCCTTGAAACGCTTCGCACTGCGCCTGACAGGGACGGGATGGTTTGCCCCCGCTTTAAGTATCGTGGCCTTGGTGACCGCGCTGCGACTGACCCTGCTGGCGTACAACCGCACAGATCTGTTTTCGGACGAAGCGCAATATTGGCTGTGGGGCCAGCATTTTGCCTTTGGGTATTTTTCAAAGCCACCCCTGATCGCCTATGTGATCGGCGCGGTAACATCCCTGGCCCAGTCGAACACGCCCTTCTGGGTCCGGATGCCGGCGCCGGTGCTGCACGGGGCAACGGCCCTGCTGCTGGCGGCTTTGGCCCAACGTCTGGCAGGGCGAAGTGCGGCGATCTGGACGGCGGCACTTTATAGCACGCTTCCGATGGTGGCTGTGGGCAGTTTGCTTATCTCCACCGACACGATCATGGCCCCGTTCTTTGCAGCGGGGATTTTGGTTTACCATCGTTTGCTGACAGAGCACCGTAGAACGGACGCCCTGTTAACGGGTGCTCTGATCGGCTGCGCCTGTCTGGCGAAATACGCCGGCATTTACCTGCCCGCCGGACTGCTGGTGGCGGCGCTGCTGCGCGGCCACCTGCGCCCGCGCCGATCTGAGGTGGCGCTGATCGCCTTGCCTGCCGTCGCCCTCGTTCTGCCCAACCTGTTGTGGAACTTTGCGCATGGCTGGGTGACGTTTACGCACACAGCCCACAACATCGGCTGGATCGAGCACCGTGATCCTTTCGACGGGATCAGTCTGGCGACGATGCTTGCCTTTCTCGCCTCGCAACTGGCCATGGTCGGGCCGGTGGTGTTTGGCGCCATCCTTGTCGGCGTCTGGCGGTTTCGGCGCGCCCCGTTTCTGGTCGCCCTTTCGCTTCCCGCGCTGACGCTTGTGACCTTGCAATCGGTCTTGCAGGACAGCAACGCCAATTGGGCGGCGGCGTCGTATTTTGCGGGCAGCGTTCTTGCGGTGGGGGTTTTGTCCAACCACCGGATCTGGCGCGGGGTTGGGGTTGCAAGCAATGCTGCCCTGTCGCTGGCATTGCCGCTGCTGACAGTGTATCCGACCTTTGGATTTGGCCAGAAACCGCTGTTGAACCGGTATATTGGCCGGGCAGAGGTCAGCCAAAAGATCGTGCAACTGGCCCATCAACACGGGTTGGGCACCGTTGTTGCCAACAACCGCGATGTCCTTGCCGATCTGTTTTATACTGGCCAATCCTCGGGCTTGGGATTTTACACGCCGCGCCCAACGGGGGCTGCCGCAAACTATTACGAACAAACCTATCCGATGCCGCTGACCATGGCTGGCCCGATCTTACTGATCTCTGACACGCCGCCCGCCTGCGCGGCGCAGCTGGTTCAGCGTGATCTGGGGGCTGCGGCCTATTGCACCCGACCCATGGCCGCCTATGTCGTGCCCGCCCAATGCGCCCGTGATCTGCCTGCCAGCGCAGGCTGCAAGTGACCCGTGGGGCCGAGCAGCCCCTGTTGACTTCCCTCGTGATTCCCCCTATCAGCCGCCTACCTTAGCCACGGGTCTGCCTGTGGCTGGGGATAGACATTGGAACTGGTCATGATCCGGGTGCAAGCCCCGATCCTCTGGAATTCCACCGCACCGCACCCAGTTTGGGCGCGACTGCGGTTTTGGCTTTTGCGATAGGCGCAAAGGGCCGTGTCGAGAAGTGGCGCACCAAGTCTTGGTGCGAGTATTGACAGAGCAACACGAGGAACGTGCATGCCGACTATTCAACAGCTGATCCGCAAACCGCGGGAGGCCCCAGTTCGCAAGTCCAAGTCCCAGCACTTGGAATCCTGCCCCCAAAAGCGCGGCGTTTGTACCCGCGTTTACACCACCACCCCGAAAAAGCCGAACTCGGCTATGCGGAAAGTCGCCAAAGTGCGTCTGACCAACAGCTTCGAAGTGATCTGCTACATTCCGGGTGAAAAGCACAACCTTCAGGAACACTCTGTGGTTCTGATCCGTGGCGGTCGTATCAAAGACTTGCCGGGTGTGCGCTATCACATCCTTCGCGGCGTTCTGGATACCCAGGGCGTGAAAGAACGTCGTCAGCGCCGTTCGAAGTATGGCGCCAAGCGTCCGAAGTGAGGAGATAGAGAATGTCCCGTCGTCACGCCGCCGAAAAGCGCGAAATCCTGCCCGATGCCAAATATGGCGATCGGGTTTTGTCGAAATTCATGAACAACCTGATGCTGGATGGCAAAAAGTCCGTCGCAGAATCGATCGTTTATGGCGCCCTTGAGCGGGTTCAGTCCCGCCTGAAGCGCGAACCCGTCCAAGCCTTCCACGAGGCGCTGGACAATGTGAAACCTTCCGTCGAAGTGCGCTCGCGCCGCGTCGGTGGGGCCACCTATCAGGTGCCGGTCGAAGTTCGCACCGAGCGCCGCGAAGCGCTTGCGATCCGTTGGCTGATCATCGCGGCGCGCAAGCGCAACGAAAACACCATGGAAGAACGTCTGGCCGCTGAACTGTCTGACGCGGTGAACAACCGTGGCACGGCTGTGAAAAAGCGCGAAGACACCCACAAAATGGCCGACGCAAACAAAGCGTTCAGCCACTATCGCTGGTAAGAGGGCACTATGGCACGCGAATATGCGCTGAACCGATACCGGAATTTCGGGATCATCGCTCACATCGACGCGGGTAAAACCACGACGACCGAGCGGATCTTGTATTACACCGGCAAAACCCACAAGATCGGGGAAGTCCATGATGGCGCCGCCACCATGGACTGGATGGAGCAAGAGCAAGAGCGTGGCATCACAATCACCTCTGCTGCAACCACCACCTTCTGGCAGCGTCAGGTCGACTCGGGCGACACCTCCTCGAACGACAAGTACCGCTTCAACATCATCGACACCCCCGGCCACGTCGACTTCACCATTGAAGTCGAACGTTCGCTGGCGGTGCTTGATGGTGCTGTGGTGCTGCTGGACGGCAACGCCGGTGTTGAACCGCAAACCGAAACCGTGTGGCGTCAAGCTGACCGCTACAAGGTGCCGCGGATTGTGTTCGTCAACAAAATGGACAAGACCGGCGCGGATTTCTTTAACTGCGTCAAGATGATCAAGGACCGCACCGGGGCCAACCCGATGCCGATCCAACTGCCCATCGGCGCGGAAGACAAGCTGGAAGGCATTATCGACCTGATCACCATGGAAGAATGGGTCTATCAGGGCGAAGACTTGGGCGCATCTTGGGTCCGTCAACCGATCCGCGAATCGCTTAAAGAGCAAGCCGACGAATGGCGTCTGAACCTGCTGGAAACAGCGGTTGGTCAAGACGACGAAGCGATGGAAGCTTATCTGGAAGGCAACGAGCCTGACGAAGCAACCCTGCGCAAGCTGATCCGCAAGGGCACGCTGGCGATCGACTTCATCCCGATCTTGGCTGGCTCTGCGTTCAAAAACAAAGGCGTGCAGCCGATGCTGAACGCTGTGATCGACTTCCTGCCCGATCCTTTGGACGTGCCCGCCTATATGGGTTTCGCTCCGGGCGACGAGAGCGAAACACGCAACATTTCCCGTTCGGCCGATGATGACCAACCCTTCTCGGGTCTGGCCTTCAAGATCATGAACGACCCCTTCATGGGCACCTTGACCTTTACCCGCATCTATTCGGG
>CANFSY010000127.1 GCA_947449875.1 Paracoccaceae bacterium | reverse complement strand
GATGAGTTGGAAAGCATAAGGGGAATAGCAGCTTTATTTATTGTTGTGTTCCATTTGCCTAAATGGAATCCAATTTTTGATTCTAAATTTATAAACAACGGTTATCTAATGGTTGATTTGTTTTTTGTGCTATCTGGATTCGTCATTTTCAACGCATATTCAGACTGCATCCACGCGTGGAAGGATGTTGTTCGGTTTCAATTTTTGAGGCTCGCCAGACTGTATCCAGTACATGTGATTTTTCTGTTTATATTTTTAGCGGTTGAATTTCTTAAATACATCGCTGTCGTACGGGGTATATACAGCCCAAAATCAGTATTTGATCCAAATGATTTTGCGGCATTTTTGAAACACTTTTTCCTACTGTCTGCGATTTTTCCAAATCAACCTCTGACATTCAATGTCCCTGCTTGGTCTATAAGCGTCGAATTTTACACCTACCTGGCCTTCGCCATAGGAACATTATTACTACCCAGACAGAAGAATATTTTGTTTGCTTTGATTTCTGTTGTGTCACTGTTTTTGCTGTGGTCTGGAAGCGCATTGGGTTGTGGAGCCTTACTGAGGTGTCTTGCAGGTTTCTTTACTGGATGCCTAGCAGCGGGGATCTCAAGAAATCATCGAATTTCTCTACCAACCTACTCGTCGACCGTCGCGTTCTTTGCTCTTGTTTGTTTTATAAAGTTTCATTTTTCTAACGGCACCCACATTGCCATTTATCCGCTTTCCGCTGCCTTGGTTTTTACAGTATCTCTTGACAGGAATAGTTTAATGAGTAAGATATTGAATTTAGATTTTTTAAAATTTCTTGGCGCGATTTCTTATTCGTTATACATGAGTCACACATTTGTTCTTTATATAGCGAACGAATTCATAAGGTTAGTCTTGAAAAAACCAGAGATCGTCAATGAAGGTGGAAAAAGCATCCCCCAGATGTCCCCTCTGGATACAATCATTGCAACGACGGTTGTTCTATGTGCTGTTTTGGCAATTAGTTATATTATTTACAGTTTTATTGAAAACCCATTCCGTGAGAGAGGTCGCCGTTATGCTTTCGCCAGGATGGTGTAGTAGCATGCTTCCCATCCCTCCTACCTCCATTCACATCTCCACCACCCTCCATTTCGCGTCACCGTTCACTTCGATATAGCGTTGGGTGGTGGTCAATGACGAATGACCCGCGAGGGATTGCACATCCCGCAGCGATCCCCCGACACTCGAAATCTTGCGCGCTGCGTTGGTGATGAAAGTTCGCCGAACCGGACTGGGCGGGGTTCTTTATGTCAGCGAACGGGCGGCCGGCCGTTCCGGCAAGATTTTTGGAGGGGCTACTTTATTTACAGCATGCCAATTGGGTATCGGACGAGGCCATCTTGGCAAGTTGGGCCGAGAATCCTGGCGGCCAGCATTTAAGCTGCGGCCACAATATTCGAAAGATCCTAGCACATCTCAGCGCTCTTTTGGCCATGATAATCGCAGCGACCCTGTTGGACTTTGCGCGACAAGACCCGCGCACAGACCCGCCACGACGGCCTGATCCGGTGGTTCGGGAGGAACGAATGACCGCACTGATCCTGTCGGGGTTTCTCGCGGCAAGACCGCCGCTTTTACCCACCAACACCGCCCGATCAGGGTATCCAGACCGAGCGATGTAATCTGTCGGCCCCTCTTGTAGGGCCACAGAAAGAGTTGTTCTCCAACAATCCCTTGGCCGTCAAATTTTAAGGGCTGCTCTCGCTGACGTTAGAATAACCGAAGTTTAGGCAAAGCGCGGGGCTTGAAGGTAAAGCACTGCCCTAACCCAACACCACATGCGTCAGATTTTGCGCGTGCCGCGTGACAGACCACCCCCAAAAAAGCGGCCGGGCAAACAGCCCGGCCAGGTCCAACAGGGAGGAACCGTGTCATAACCCCGACACGGTGAGGGGACCTTGACCGATCCAGATCACCACCAAACGGCAAATCTGCATCCTTAGCCTTAACATAGGTTGCGCTGCCCCGATTATAAGCCCAGAGGTGAAAATTTACGGGCCCAAGGCAACGCAGCGTTCAGGCGACCAGCTTGTAACCACCCGCTTCGGTGACCAAAAGCCGTGCATTGGCGGGATCGGGCTCGATCTTTTGGCGCAGGCGGTAGATGTGGGTTTCCAGCGTATGGGTGGTGACACCGGCGTTATAGCCCCACACCTCGTGCAGCAGCACATCGCGCGCCACCACGCCGGATTGCGCGCGGTAGAGGTATTTGAGGATATTGGTTTCCTTTTCCGTCAGGCGGATTTTCTTTTCTTTGGCATCCAGCAACAGCTTTTGGGCAGGCTTGAATGTATAGGGCCCCATTTGAAAAATCGCGTCTTCGGATTGTTCGTGCTGGCGCAGCTGCGCGCGGATACGCGCCAGAAGGACGGGGAATTTGAACGGCTTGGTGACATAATCATTCGCCCCCGCATCCAGCCCAAGGATTGTGTCGGCATCGCTGTCATGGCCCGTTAGCATCAAAACCGGGCATTTGACCCCCGCTTTGCGCATCCGCTTGCACAATTCGCGCCCGTCGGTATCGGGCAGGCCCACGTCCAAGATCACCAGATCATAGGCGGCGGCTTTGGCCTTATCCATGCCCTCAGCCCCTGTGCGCGCCTCGAAGACATCAAAGTCTTCGGTCATCACAAGCTGCTCTGACAAGGCCTCGCGCAGGTCGTCGTCATCATCAACCAGCAGGATTTTGCGCAAAGTGGACATGGTTTTTTCCCTTTTCGGTTGCCCTTGACGCAGACATGGCCTTGGCAAGACGCAACCGCAAGATATGTGACAAAGCTCTCACGCGGTCGTGTCGCGGTGGGTGGAATTGTTTCAAACAGTGGCACTTTGCCCAAGATCGTGTAACACCTTGACCATGACCTTTGCCTTGACCCTGACCGAAAGACTCTCCCGCGCCCGCGGTGATTTGCGCATGGGCGTTCCTGTGGTGCTGGTGGGCGAAAAGGCGGCCCTTGTTGTTGCGGTTGAAGAGCTTACGCCCCCCCGCCTTGCCCTTTTGCGCGGCCACGGTCAGCCGGTGATCGCCCTGACAGGGCGGCGGGCCGAGACCTTAAAGGCCCGCGCCTATGACGGCGATTTGGCGCGTATTTGCGTTCCTGACGACGCGGGGATTGACTGGGTTCGCAGTCTGGCCGACCCCGCCGACGATTTGCGCTGGCCGATGAAGGGCCCGCTGATGGCGCTGCGCACTGGGTCGCCCGATCTGCACCGCGCGGCGCTGGCCTTGGCCAAATCAGCGCGGCTTTTGCCAGCTGTGCTGGTGGTCGAACTCTCTGACGCGGCGGCCTTGGCCTATCGCGGTGAGCTGACGCTGTTGCGGGTGGATGACATCGGGCCTGAAATTGCGCGCCTGTCGCCACTGCACGCCGTGGCCGCCGCACGGGTACCGCTGTCGGCGGCGCAAGCGGGGCGGGTGCATGTGTTTCGCCCCGACGATGGCGGCGAAGAGCATTACGCCATCGAAATCGGCCGCCCTGATCGCAGCTTACCCGTGCTGGCGCGGCTGCATTCGGCCTGTTTCACCGGCGATGTGCTGGGCAGCCTGAAATGCGACTGCGGACCGCAGCTGCACGCCGCATTGTCCCAGATGGGGGCCGAAGGGGCGGGGGTGCTGCTGTATTTGAACCAAGAGGGGCGCGGGATCGGGCTGGCCAATAAGCTGCGTGCCTATTCCTTGCAAGATCAAGGCTTTGATACGGTCGAAGCCAACCACCGCCTTGGCTTTGAAGACGACGAACGCGATTTTCGCATCGGGGCCGATATCCTGCGCCAGATGGGGTTTTCGGCGATCCGGCTGTTGACCAACAACCCCCGCAAGCTTGACATGATGCGCGCTTGCGGTGTGGTTGTCGCCGACCGCGTGGCGTTGCACGTGGGCCAAACCCCGCAGAACGCCGATTATCTGGCGACCAAGGCCGCAAAATCAGGACATTTGGTATGACCCCGCTGGATATGGTACTTACCCCCACTGGCCTGCGCTTTGCGGGTCGCCGCTTTGCCTGCACCCACGGGCGCGGTGGCATCGTGGCCGCTGACGCCAAGCGCGAGGGCGATGGCGGCACACCGGCGGGCGTGCACCGGATCGTGGGAATGCTCTACCGCCCCGACCGAATGGCAAAGCCCGCAGACTGGGCCTTGCCCATCGGGCCATCTGATCTGTGGTCTGATGACTCGCGCGATCCGGATTACAACCTGATGGTCCGCGCGCCGCATGTGTTTTCGCACGAGCATCTGCGCCGATCTGACCCGCAATACGATTTGGTGCTGATCACCGACTGGAACTGGCCCTATTCTGTCCCCGGTCGCGGGTCGGCGATATTCCTGCACCGCTGGCGCAGGCCCTGCACGCCCACGGCGGGCTGTGTGGCCTTGGCACCGCAAGACCTGTTGTGGATCGCGCGGCGGTTGCGCCCGCAAAGCCGCCTGATCGTGCGCGCTTAGGTCAGCCCGTAGGCCGCGCGCCAAAAATCGCCGAGCCGACCCGCACATGGGTGGCCCCCATGGCGATGGCCAATTCAAAATCGCTGCTCATGCCCATCGACAGGCCCGACAGGCCATGACGTGCGGCCATATCCGCCAGCATTTGAAAATGCGGCCTTGGGTCTTCTGCGTCGGGGGGAATACACATCAGGCCCTGCGGCGTCAGATCCATCGCCTGACAGTCCTTCAGGAATGCGTCCAAAGCATCAGGCAAGATACCGGCCTTTTGCGGCTCTGCGCCCGTGTTGACTTGCACAAACAGCGCGGGGCATTGGCCACGGGCCTGCGCCAGTTTTGCCAGCTTCTCGGCAAGGGATGCGCGGTCCAGCGTGTGGATGGCATCGAACACTTCAACCGCTTGCTTGGCCTTGTTGGTCTGCAAGGGGCCGATCATATGCACCTTGGCATCGGGAAACTGTGCGCGGAAGGCGGGCCATTTGGCAGCGGCCTCTTGCACATAATTCTCGCCAAAGCTGCGCTGGCCGTCTTGCAAGGCACCAAGCACCTTGGCATCGGGCTGCAGTTTTGACACGGCCAAGAGCGTCACAGACCCCGCCGCACGGCCAGAAGCTGCGACAGCTGCGTCAAAACGGGTGCGAATTTCGGTTAAGGACATGGGGCACCTTTGTTATACGCTCTCAACAACCATGCCCCAGCCCAAAAGGAAAGGGCACGGGGCGTAAAACGGTCTGCCGCTTGCTGTCGCAAGGCACGCCAAGTACAACGGGGCATTCAAGGAAAGGCCCTGCCATGAGCTTTAACATCGACAAACTGCTGCGTAGCGCCAAGGCCGAGATCAAAGCAGGCCGCGCCAGTGCCGCACGCGTGTCCATTCTGACCGCGTTGGAAACCTATCCCGCCAACCTGCGCCTGATGGATCAACTGGCCGAGACGCAAGCCGCCGTCACCCGCCTGCCCCCCCGCCCCTTTGGCGCGGCGCAGATGAAGCATTTCCAAAGTACGCGCAGCACTCTGGGGCTAGAAGCTGCGATTGAAGAGATTGCCGCCGCCGTGCAGCTGAACCCCGCCAGCCCATGGGCGCAGGGCGTCTTGGGCGGTGCCTTGCTAGAGGCGCGGCTTTACCCTGCGGCGATCAAGCACCTGCGCTTGGCCTTGAAGCTTGACCCGAACTATATCGAGGCGGGATTTAATCTGGCGAATGCGCTGCATTCAGCCGATAAAATACCGCAAGCCATAGAGGCCATCGACGTTATTCTAAAGACTTCGCCAGATTTGCCCCGCGCCCTGTCCATAAAGGCCCGCCTTCTTGCGCTGGCCGACCGCGACAGCGAAGCGGTCGACACCTTCACCCGCTATCTCGCCGTGGTCCCCACCGATTTAAATGCCGTAATGGGCAAATCATCAAGTTTGTTCAAATTGAACAAACTTGATCAAGCCGAACCCCCTTTGCGTGATTTATTGCGCACCACCCCCGATAATGGCATGGCGCGGGGGATTTTGGGAAACATCCTTTTAGCAAAAGGTTTGGTGGCAGAAGCGATAGAACAATTTGAAATGACGCTGAAAGTGGCACCGCGTTCGGCGAAAGGCTTTTATAATCTAAGCCGCGCCAAAGATTTTACACCCGATGATCCACTGGTCAAGTCTATGGTCGCCTTGGCCGATGATCCGACCCTTGCACTGGAAGAACAGGCCCTGCTGCATTTTGGCTTGGCCAAAGCCTATGAAGATTTCGGCGATTTTGACACCAGCTTTGCCCATCTTAAAAAGGGAAATGATCTGCGGGCGGCAGAGGCCAAGTATAACATTGCAACAGATCAAACGCTGTTTGCCGACCTTTTGCAGCGCTTCGCTCCGGCAGGTCCCGCCATCCACCCCGCCCCTGCCCCGCGCCGCCCGCTTTTTGTGCTGGGCATGATGCGGTCGGGGACGACTTTGATGGAACAAATCCTGTCCAGCCACCCACAGGTGCACGGGGCCGGAGAGCTAGAGATTTTGCCCCGTTTGGCGAGCTTTGAGCTGACAAATTCCCCCACCGGTCCCTTAAACGAGGCAGCGCTGACCCGCATTCGTCGGGGTTATCTGGCGGCGCTGAACAATGAACCGGGCGATCAGACGGTGGTGGTTGACAAACTTCCCGCCAACTTCCGCTTTATCGGCCTGATCCAGAAAGCCTTCCCCGAGGCGCGTATCTTGCATATGCGGCGCGATCCGGTGGCGGTATGTTGGTCGGTTTACAAAACTTATTTCACCCACTCTACCATCGGTTATGCGCATAACCTGCAAGATACGATGGCCTATTACGATCTTTATGAACAGATGATGGCGGATTGGCGCACGGCCTATCCGGGCGGATTTATGGATGTGGATTATGAAGCGTTGACGCGCACGCCCGAACCCGTGATCCGCGCCGTTCTTGACTATTGCGGCCTGCCGTTCGATCCCGCCTGCCTGTCGCCGCAAGACAACCGCCGCGCGGTGCAAACGGCCTCGCTGCGACAGGTGCGATCAGGCATTTACCAAGGCAGCAGCAAGAAATGGCGGGCTTTTGACCAATACCTTGCCCCCCTTAAGGCGCATTTCGGGCAACAATAGGTCTGCCGAGGCAACAGGATCAACCCAACCGAACGAAATCTGCTGCCTCAACGCCCTTAGATGTCCGACCTTCGCGGAAAACTTCCATCCCAAGCGCTTGGAAATCATATCCAAGAATGGTGCGAGGCCCTGTCTTCGGCGGCCCGAAAAGGCTTTTCAGTATCGCGTCAGGCAAACTCAGGTTATAAGCGCCGTGGGGATACGGGAAAGAAACACCACCGATAAAGGCGCGAATGTTTATTTCCAATACATAGGCGTCACCCGACGGTTCGACGAGCATGTCCAATCCTGCACTATAGGCCGCAACCGCCTTGGTCGCTGCAACGGCCAATAGTTTGGTTGCCTCTGACAAGGAATCCAAGCTCAAGATATAGTCGCTTTGCATGTTGGGCATCGGAGAACTGGCAAGCCAAACGATCTGGCCCCTCGCCGGCACATTCGACCAAGCCTCTCCACGTTCAAGCAATGTCATTTCGACTTCTGCAATATCGGCCAGTTTGTCGGCGAAGTAGGGGTTACCTTTTCGCAGCTCTCGCCGCGCAGCATACAAAGTGCCCACAGTGTCAACGCCGTTGCCCACCACATGGTTTGGCACGCGCTGATTCGCCGCCACCGCTTCGCCATCGACGACATAGACGCGGTGCTCAAACCCTGCAATGTGCTGTTCTACCAAAAATCTGTCTCTTGGATGGGCCTGCAGATACTGCAAGACTTGGGTCGCTGACTGATGCAGAAAAACCCCTTTTCCCAAAGAGCCTGCCACTGGCTTTATAACAAACCGCTTCACCCCTGCCTGATGCATCCGCCCCAGCAAGGCGTGATCTTGCGCTGACATCAGCCCGCCAACCGGCGTGTTAAGGTTTTTTGCATGCAGCAAAGCCTT
>CANFSY010000126.1 GCA_947449875.1 Paracoccaceae bacterium | reverse complement strand
CTCTTGCAGGATCGACAGCGTGGGGGTCAGCGAGTGCAGCTCCGGCATCCCGTTGGCTTGCGGGCCTTGGAAGCGCACAACGACGATGGTGTCAGAGGTGAATTCGCCAGCCTTGAACGCCGCTTTGACCGCGTTTTGGTCGTGAAACACCCGCACGGGGGCTTCGATCACATGGCGTTCGGGGGCCACGGCAGAGACTTTGATCACGCCGCGCCCCAAGTTGCCCGACAGTTGCTTCAAACCGCCGGTTGCCGCGAAGGGGGCGGCGACGGGGCGCAGGATTTTGTCGTTGAGGGTCTCTTTGGCCCCTGCAACCCATGTCAGGCGGCCTTCGGCAAGCTTGGGTTCGGTTCGGTAAGCGGCCAAGCTGTCGCCCATCACGGTCTTGGCATCGGCGTGCAGCAGGCCTGCATCCATCAGCTCGCGCATCAACAGCCCCAAGCCACCCGCCGCGTGAAAGGCGTTCACGTCGGCCATGCCGTTGGGATAGACCTTGGCCATCAAGGGCACCGATTGCGAGATCTCGTCGAAATCGGCCAGATCCAGCAACACGCCCGAGGCGCGGGCCATGGCGGGCAGGTGCAGGATCAGGTTGGTCGACCCGCCCGTGGCCATCAGCCCGACGATGCCGTTCACATAGGCACGCTCGTCAAGGATGTCGCCTGCGGGGCGAAAGTCATTGCCCAAGGCCGTGATGGACGCAGCGCGTTCCACGGCTGCCGCCGTCAGCGCATCGCGCAAGGGGGTGGCGGGGTTGACAAAGGACGAACCGGGCAGGTGCAGGCCCATAAACTCCATCAGCATCTGGTTGGTGTTGGCTGTGCCGTAAAAGGTGCAAGTGCCGATGCCGTGGTACGAGGCCATCTCGGCGGCCATCAGGGCATCGCGGCCCACCTCGCCATTGGCAAACGCATTGCGCACGCGGGATTTTTCTTCGTTGGGCAGGCCAGAGGTCATGGGGCCAGCGGGCACAAAGACAGCCGGAATATGGCCAAAGGTGGCCGCCGCGATGATCAGGCCGGGGACGATTTTATCGCACACCCCCAAATACAGCGCCGCATCAAAGGTGTTGTGCGACAGCGCAATCCCCGCCGCCATCGCGATGACATCGCGCGAAAACAGCGACAGTTCCATCCCCGCTTGGCCTTGGGTGACACCGTCACACATGGCCGGCACCCCGCCTGCGACTTGGGCCGTAGCGCCCACGCGCCGCGCGGCGGTGCGGATCAGGTCGGGGTAATGCTCGTAAGGTTGGTGGGCGGATAGCATGTCGTTATAAGCCGTCACCACGCCGATATTGGGGGCCCGTGCTGCGGCCAGCGCGTCTTTGTCTTGCCCCATCGCCGCATAGGCATGGGCCTGATTGCCGCAGGCCAGATGGCCGCGCACCGGACCGTTGCTCACCGCTTTGCCGATCCGGTCAAGATACAGCCCCCGCGAGGCGGCCGATCTTTCGCGGATCCGGTCGGTGACGCGGGCGATGGTGGGGTGCAGGGCCATGGGAACCTCTAAAGGAAAGCTTGGGCGTGGATTAGCAAAGCTCGTTAGCGCTAACAACATCTTTTTGCAGGGGGCAGGCCTTCCATACCCCAAAGCGGGGCCTTTCGAAAGTGCGCCGTTGTGGTTATGGGAAGGATATGAGCGATCAAACCCCTCTCGATGACGAGCCCGCCCCCCTTTCGGCCCCCACAGGCCGTGCCCATTCCCGCCCCGTGGTGCGCCTGCGCCCCAAGGCCGAAGCCCGCGCGGTGCGCTTGGGCTTTCCGTGGGTCTATGCCGACGAACTGGTGACCGACCGGCGCACGGCGGCCCTTGCCCCCGGGGCCTTGGCCGTGCTCGAGGACGGCGAGCGCCGCGAGATCGGGCTTGTCACCGTCAACACCAAATCCAAAATCATCGCCCGCATGTTAGACCGCGACCCTTTGGCGCAGATTGATCAGGCGTGGTTTGCGGCCCGCCTGACCGCTGCCTTAGCGCTGCGCGAACGGCTGCATGACACCCCGCATTACCGCCTGATCCACGCCGAGGCTGACGGCCTGCCCGGTGTTATCATCGACCGCTTCGGTGATGCCGCCGTCATTCAACCCAACGCCGCTTGGGCCGAGGCGCATATTGACGCGCTCAGCGCTGCCTTGCAGCGGGTCACGGGCGTGTCTGTGGTGATCAAGAACGGCACGGGCCGTGCACGGGCGCTTGAGGGGCTAAAGGAAGAAAACGTGGTGATGGCGGGGGCCCTAACAGGGCCGATCGCCGTTCCGATGAACGGGGCCACCTATTTTGCCGATCTGGAAGGCGGGCAGAAAACCGGCCTGTTCTTTGACCAACGCCCCAACCATGCCTTTGCCCAAAGATTGGCCAAAGGGTCCAAGGTTTTGGATGTGTTTTCGCATGTCGGCGGCTTTGCCTTGGCGGCTTTGGCGGGCGGGGCAGACAGTGCTTTGGCGGTGGATGCTTCGGCCCCCGCTTTGGCGCTGGCGGCCAAAGGGGCGCAGGCGTCGGGCTTTGTCAATTTTGCCACACGGCAGGGCGATGCCTTTGATGTGCTGGAAGCCTTGGGGGCCGAAGGCGCGCGGTTTGATATGGTGATCTGCGACCCGCCCGCCTTTGCGCCCAACAAAAACGCGCTGGAAGCGGGCCTGCGCGCTTATGAACGGGTGGCGAAACTGGCAGCGGGCTTGGTGACGCAGGGCGGATATCTGGTCTTATGTTCATGCAGCCATGCTGCTGACCTGACGGCCTTTCGCAACGCTTGCGCGCGTGGCATCGGGCGGGGCGGGCGCAAGGGGCAGTTGATCTATACCGGCTTTGCAGGGCCGGATCATCCGATGATGCCGGTGCTGGCCGAAAGTGCGTACCTCAAGTCGCTGTTTTTCCGGCTGGAGTGATGCGCGCCGTTCTGGATGCTTGCGTGCTATACCCCCCCGTGCTGCGCGCGCTTTTGTTGGGCGTGGCCGCGCGGGGGCTGTATGAACCGCAATGGTCAGACCGGATCTTGCGCGAATGGGTGCTGGCCGCGGCCAAACTAGGCCCCGTGGCGCAGGCAATGGCCGAGGGCGATGCCGCCCTTGCTAAGGCGGCCTTTCCCCGTGCCAGCGTGCAAGCCCAACCCAATATCGAAGCGCGTCTGGCCTTGCCTGACCCTAACGATATTCACGTTCTGGCCGTGGCGATTGCGGGCCATGCCGATGCGATTGTGACTTTTAACGCCGTCGATTTCCCCCGCCCCCTTCTGGCGGAGGAGGGGATCGCGCGGCGCGATCCTGACGGGTTTTTGTGGGAGATGTGGTCGCGCCACCCGTCTCAGGTGGGGGCCGTGGTGGCCGATGTGCACCGCCGTGCCGAAACAATGGCGGGTAAGCCCTTGGCTTTAAGGGCCTTTCTGAAACGCGCGCAGTTGTGGCGGTTGGGCAAGGCGCTGGAAGGGGCCGCAGGCTCTAGCGCAGGGTCTTGATGCCCTTGGCCAAGCCCGCCAAGGTCAGCGGCACCATCTGCCCGTCAAACAGATGGGATATCATCTGGGTGGAGCGGGTATAGGCCCACTGCCCCTCGTCCACCGGATTGATCCACAAATGGCGCGGCCAGTGCTGGGTGGCGCGGGTCAGCCATGTTCTGCCTGGTTCGGGGTTCCAGTGTTCGACCGAACCGCCTGGGCTTTCGATCTCATAAGGGCTCATCGCGGCATCGCCGACAAAGATCGCGCGGTAATCGGGGCCGTAGCGGCGCAGAATGTCCCATGTCGGCAGGCGTTGGGTCAGGCGGCGGGCGTTATCGGTCCAGACCTCTTCATACAGGCAATTGTGGAAGTAAAAGAAGGATAGCTGACGGAACTCTGCCTTGCAGGCGGCAAACAGGGCTTGGGTTGCCAGAACATGGCCGTCCATCGACCCGCCAACATCCAAGAATAACAAAAGCTTGACCGCGTTGCGCCGTTCGGGGCGCTCTTGCACATCCAGCCAGCCTTGGCGGGCGGTGGCGGCGATGGTGGCGGGCAGATCAAAGCGGCTTTCGCCCGTGCGCGCCCATTGGCGCAGCGCGCGCAGGGCCAGTTTCAAGTTGCGGGGCCCCAGTTCGGCGTCGGTATCAAGGTTGCGAAATTCGCGCGTCTCCCAGACTTTGACCGCGCGGTGATGCGTGCTTTGCCCGCCGATGCGCACCCCTTCGGGATTGTAACCGGAATTGCCAAAGGGCGAGGTGCCGCCCGTGCCGACCCATTTGCTGCCGCCCTGATGGCGGCCCTTTTGCTCGGCCAGCCGGTCGCGCAAACTATCCATCAAGGCTTGAAAGCCGCCCAAGGCCTTGACGGCGTCGCGCTCCTCCGCCGACAAATGGCGCATCAAGCGGTCGTCCAGCCAGTCGGCGGGCAGGTCCAGGGCTTGCAGCACCTCTTCCAGTGGCAGAGTATCAAGCCCTTGAAAGCTTTCCGAAAAAGCCCGATCAAAGCGGTCAAAGAAACGTTCGTCTTTCACCAAGGCCAATCGGGCCAAATGATAAAACCCCGTGGCATCATGGGTGACAAGGTCGGTTTTCAGCGCGCCCAAGAATGCCAGATATTCGCCCAAACTGACCGGCACCCCTGTCTTTTTCAAGCACAGGAAGAAGGGCAAAAACATCTTAGTGCGTCAGCCGATCAATCGCGATCGACACCAAGACGGCCAAAAGCCCAAGGCCAATCGCATAAACCGCACCGTATTGCGCCGCATCCAACCGGTCGCCGCCCCGTTTGCGCGCGCGCACTGCGCCCCAAATTGCCCCGATGACCATTGCCGGAAGCCAAATCATAGCGCTTATCCTTATTCTGCCCGTCTCGCCGCAGCCTTATCGCGGCGCAGGCGGCGTGTATAGCTACCTGTCACGCCGCGCCAGAAAGGCAAGCTTTTCAAACAGCGCCACGTCTTGCTCGTTCTTGAGCAAAGCGCCGTACAGACGCGGCAGGTTGGTCTTGGCATCGCGTTGCAGGTCGGCGGGGGTCAGATCTTCGGCCAAAAGCAGTTTCAGCCAATCGAGCACTTCCGAGGTAGAGGGTTTCTTCTTCACCCCCGGCGCTTCGCGAATCTCGAAAAACTGGGTCAGGGCGGCGGCAAGCAGGTCTTCTTTCAGATGCGGGAAATGCACGCGCACGATGGCACCAAGCGCTTCGGGCGATGGAAAGCGGATGAAGTGGAAAAAGCAGCGGCGCAAAAAGGCGTCGGGCAGTTCTTTTTCGTTGTTCGAGGTGATGATGACCACGGGGCGATGCACGGCGCGGATGGTTTGGCCTGTTTCGTAAACGTGAAACTCCATCCGGTCCAATTCTTGCAACAGGTCGTTGGGAAATTCGATGTCGGCCTTGTCGATCTCGTCAATCAACAGCACCGTGCGGGCGGGGGCGGTGAAGACCTGCCACAGTTTGCCCGGGCGGATGTACTGGGCGACATCATGCACCCGCGCCTCGCCCAACTGCCCGTCGCGCAGGCGGGCGACGGCGTCGTATTCATACAGGCCTTGCGCGGCTTTGGTGGTGGATTTGACATGCCATTCGATCAGATCCATGCCCAAACTGGCCGCCACTTGGTGCGCCAGTTCGGTCTTTCCCGTGCCCGGTTCGCCTTTCACCAGCAAAGGCCGGCCAAGCGCTACAGCGGCGTTGACGGCAAGGGCCAGATCCTCGGGCACGACATATCTGGCGGTTGTGGTAAATTTCACTGTCATTCCAAGCCCCTGCACGCTGATCTTGGCACAACCTAAAGCAGATGTGCGAATCGCGCAACGCCTAGTGACAAGGCAGCAGCTTTGGGCTAGAGGAACGCGCAACAGGAGCGCACCTTGGACCGTCTTCAAGGCTGCCCAAGGATGGCCCCCTTGGCTGCGCCTGAACAGGAGAGCTGAGATGAAAGCCGAAATCTTCCTGCCCGAAGATTACCGCCCCGCCGAAAGCGAGCCTTTCATGAACGATCTGCAGCTGGAATATTTCCGCCGCAAACTGATCGTCTGGAAGCAAGAGCTTTTGGGCCAAAGTGCGGAAACGATTGACAATCTGGCAGAATCCGCACGGTCTGTGCCCGATCTGGCCGACCGCGCCTCGGAAGAAACCGACCGCGCGTTGGAACTGCGCACACGCGATCGGCAGCGCAAGTTGGTGGGCAAGATTGATGCCGCCCTGCGCCGGATCGAGAATGGCGAATACGGCTATTGCGAGGTTTCGGGCGAGCCGATCAGCCTGAAGCGGCTGGATGCGCGCCCGATTGCCACGATGACGCTGGAAAGCCAGGAAAAGCACGAACGCCGCGAAAAGGTGCACCGCGACGAGTGAGCGGGGCTTTGTTTTTGATACAACGCCGGGCCTTGGGGTCCGGCGTTTGCGTTTTGCGGCCTTGTGTCAGATCGAAAGGATAAGGTGGTGAGTGTGATCGGGCTGCGGGTGACGGTGCTGGGGGCGGGCGTTGCGGGCTTAACCGTGGCGCGGGCCTTGGCGCTGCGCGGGGCGGCGGTCACAGTGGTAGAGCAGGCCGGTGCCATTGCCGAGGTTGGGGCCGGGGTGCAGGTGTCACCCAACGGGGCGGCGGTGTTGCGCGCGCTGGGGCTGGGCGCTGCGCTGGACGCTGTGGCGCTGCGCGCAACGGCTGTGGCGCTGTGTGACGGGCTGACAGGTCGCGTGGTCACACGGCTAGAGGTGGGGCGGCTGACGCCCGAGCAAGGCTATCACTTTGTGCACCGCGCCGATTTGATCGAGGTTTTGCGTCGCGGCGCGGTTGAGGCGGGGGTTGACCTGCGGCTGGGGGCGCGGGTGGGTTCGGTGTCGTTGGACGGAGCCTGTCCGGTCGTGGGAATGGCGGGCGGGGGGATGGCGGGCGGGGCGGAGGACTGCGCCCTCCTGATCGGCGCAGACGGGCTGCATTCAACCACACGGGCGGCGTTGAACGGCGCATCTGCGCCGTTTTTCACCCATCAGGTGGCGTGGCGGGCCTTGATTGCGGGCGACGGCGGGCCGGATGTGGCCGAGGTGCATATGGGCCCAAGGCGGCATTTGGTCAGCTATCCGCTGCGCGGCGGCACCTTGCGCAACATTGTGGCGGTGGAAGAGCGGCAGGCTTGGGCAGACGAAAGCTGGTCGCTGCGGGGCGATCCGGCTGAGCTGCGCCGCGCCTTTGCCAGCTTTTCGCCGCGTGTGCGCGGGTGGTTGGATCAGGTGCAGGATGTCGGCCTTTGGGGCCTGTTCCGGCATCAGGTGGCCCCGCTTTGGCAGCGCGCCTTGCCACAGGGCGGCGTTGCGATTTTGGGCGATGCGGCGCATCCGACTTTGCCGTTCTTGGCGCAAGGGGCCTGTATGGCGTTAGAGGATGCTTGGGTTTTGGCGGCCTCTTTGGCGGCAACTGACAGTTTGGCGGCGGGGCTTGCGGCCTATCAAGCGGCGCGCAAGTCGCGCTGTGAGCGGATTGTGGCGGCGGCCAATGCCAATGCGCGGCTGTATCATCTGGGCGGCGTGGTGCGGCCCTTGGCGCATCTGGCGCTGAATTTGGGCGGAAGGATTGCGCCGAAGGCGGTTTTGGGGCGGTTTGATTGGCTTTATGGGTTTGATGTGACCAAGGGGGCCTAAAGCAAAAGGGCAGCACCATCGGTGCCGCCCTTTTATCGTTTCAACGCATGACCTTACGCCTTGGCCAGATCGCGCAGCACATAATGCAGCACGCCGCCGTGGCGGACATAGTCAATCTCGATCTCGGTATCTATGCGGCATTTGATCTGGATCGTGACGACCTTGCCATCGGCATAGGTGATCGTGCAGGGCACGGTGGACAGCGGTGTGATATCCCCCTCTAGCCCCGCGATATCGACAATCTCGTCCCCCGTCAGGCCCAAAGACTTGCGGGTTTCGCCGCCGGTGAATTCAAACGGAATAACCCCCATGCCCACAAGGTTCGAGCGGTGGATCCGTTCAAAGCTTTCCGCAATCACCGCCTTGACGCCCAACAAAGCCGTCCCCTTGGCCGCCCAATCGCGCGAAGACCCTGCGCCGTATTCGATGCCGCCAAAGATCACCAAGGGCGTGCCTGCGGCCTGATAGGCCATCGAGGCGTCATAGATCGAGGTTTGCCCGCCATCGGGCCCTTTGGAATAGCCACCCTCGACCCCATCCAGCATTTCATTTTTGATGCGGATATTGGCGAAGGTGCCGCGCATCATCACCTCG
>CANFSY010000125.1 GCA_947449875.1 Paracoccaceae bacterium | reverse complement strand
GTCTATCTGCATCCACGGCGACAGCCCGCATGCCGTGGCCATGGCGCAAGAGATCCGCGCGCGCCTGACGGCCGAAGGGGTCACGCTTGCGCCCTTTTTGCGGGTCTGACCCATGGCGCTGTATCGTCCCATTGCCGACCATGCCGTGCTGGTGGAATTTGGCACTGCCATCAGCGACGCTGCGCACGCCCAAGTCCTCGCCCTTGATCAGGCGCTCGCCGCCAATCCCTGCAAGGGCTTTCGCGAGGCGACACCGGCCTTTGTCAACCTGCTTGTCGATTTTGACCCCGTCCAAACCGACCATGCCGAGGTCGAAGCCCATCTGCGCCGCTTGGCCGATCACCCCCTGACACCCCGTACCCCCGCCACATGGGACGTGCCCGTCTGCTACGAAAACGCCCCCGATCTGGCCGAAGTCGCCCGCCGCACCGGTCTTTCGACCGAGGCCGTCATAGCCGCCCACCTTGGCGGCGATTACCGCGTGTTCCTGTACGGCTTTGCCCCGGGCTACGCCTATATGGGTGGCCTGCCCGAACCGCTGAAGCTAGACCGCAAAACCACGCCCGTGCGCGGGGTGCCTGCGGGGCAGATCATCATCGCGGGCACCATGTGCCTGATCACCACACTGGTGATGCCCACCGGCTGGTGGATCATCGGCCGCACCCCGACGCGCGTGCTGACGGGCGATGACGCGCGCCCTTTCCTGTTCGATGTGGGCGACCATATCCGTTTTCACCGCCTTACCGAGGCCGAGTTCGAGTCCCTGCCATGACCCGCCTGCGCGTGGCCTTTGCGGGGCCGCATATCACCTTTCAAGACGCAGGGCGCTTGGGGCGCTTGCGGTTTGGCGTGCCCGCCTCGGGGCCGATGGACCGCAAGGCCTTTGCCATCGCGCAGTCGGTGTTTGGCAACCCGCCTGATGCGGCGGCCATCGAAATCTCGCTGGGCGGTCTGGCCTTGGAGTGTATCGAGGGGTCTGTGACCTTTGCCGTGGTCGGCGGCGGGTTCATTGTGCAGATCGGCGCGCGGCGGGTGGGGGCGTGGCAGGTGCATAGCCTGCACCAAGGCGAGCGGCTGGTGATCCGACCCGGGCCTTGGGGCAGTTGGACCTATCTGGCCTTTGCAGGACGCCTGCTTGCCCCGCAGTGGCTGGGCAGTTCGGCCACCCATGGCCAATCAGGCTTGGGCGGGGGCACGCTGGTGTCTGGCCAAGAGGTCACGGTGCAAGACGCCCGCACCCTGCCTGCGGCAGAGGGGGCGATCCCTTGCCCGATCTGGGCCCGCCCGCGCCGTGTGATCCACGCCGTTCTTGGCCCGCAAGACCGCTTCTTTTCCCCAGAAAGCCTTGAGGATCTGGCGAGCCAGCCGTTTTATCTGAGCAATGCCTATGACCGCATGGGCCTGCGCCTGCGAGGGCCGTCGTTGACGCCGGTGGGGGCCTTGTCGATCCCGTCAGAACCGATTGTGCGCGGGTCGGTGCAAGTGGCGGGCGATGGGTTGGCCACGGTGATGCTGGCCGATCATGGCACGACGGGGGGCTATCCCAAGATTGCCACGGTGGTGTCGGATGATTTGGACGGCTTTGTGCAATTGCGCCCCAATGATGCGGTGCGCTTCAAGCTGGTCTCGCCCGCCCAAGCGGTGGCCATTGCGCGGGCAGGCGATCGGGCCTTGCGCGCTTACCTGTCGCGGCAGCCCTGATCCACGGCGCAAAGGCCCGCCACCCCGCGCCTTACCCTTTGCGCAAGGTGCTGGGTGCCACACCAAACTGCGCGCGAAAGGCCCGCGACAGGGCCGAGGGGCTAGAGAATCCGGTGCGCAGCGCCACATCGGCCAAAGGATGGCGGGTGTCGGTGATCATGCGGCGGGCGGCTTGCAGGCGTAGGGAAACCGCATAGGCCGCTGGAGTGGTTTGCAGGGCGGCGCGGAACAGGGTTTCCAGCCGTCGCGGGGATAATCCCAAGGCGCGGGCGGTGTGGGCTGCGGGTTCGGGGGCGTCAATGCGTGCCTCCATCCGGGCCACGGCTTGCGCCACGCGCGGGTCAAGGCGCGGGTCGGCGGGGTGGGGTGGGGCGATTTGCGGGTCAGACCCCGGGCGCGGCGTGGTCAGGAACGAGGCCGCCACTTGCCGCGCCAAAGCTGGGCCGTGGCGTGCGCCGATCAGATGCAGCATCAGGTCGGCGGCGGGGGCGGCACCGCCTGCGGTAAATCTGTTGGCGTCAATCACCCAGCGGTCGGGCACCACATCCACCTCGGGGTGGGCGGCGGCGAGGTCTTCCAGATCTTCCCAATGCACCGTGGCGCGGTGGCCCGCCAAAAGCCCCGCCCGCGCCAGAACCCAAGCCGCCGCATCAATCCCGCCGACAGCCACAAACCGCGGGGCCATGCGCGCCAGATCGCGGATCAGGGGGGCGGTGGCCACTTCAGACTGGCGAAAGCCTGCGATGACGACCAAAGCATCCGCCCCCTCTGCCGCCGACAGCGGGCCTGACGATGGCAGTTCGATCCCGCAGGTCAGGGGCACCGCCCGCCCGTCGGGCGACACGACGCGCCACCGATACGCCTCGTGCCCCAGATGCCGGTTGGCCGAGCGCATCGGATCAAGGGTCGAGGCGACCTCGAGGATCGAGGATTGCGGCAGAACCAGCAGCGCCAAGGTCAAGACCTGCGGCGAGGGCGCAAAGATTTGTGCGTTTTTCGTCATACAGATTTCGTAAATCGTCAAGCGCGCCCTGACAAGCCCGTTATGCTGGCGCCAATCAAACCGGAGGACGCCATGCCGCTAGCCATGAACCGCGAAGTTTTCATCACCTGTGCCGTGACCGGATCGGGTGGCACCCAAGACCGCAGCCCCCATGTGCCGCGCAGCCCGGCGCAAATTGCGGCCTCGGCCATTGATGCGGCCAAGGCGGGGGCGGCGGTGGTGCATTGCCATGTGCGCGACCCCGAAACCGGCAAACCCAGCCGCGATGGCAAGCTGTACCGCGAAGTCACCGAACGCATCCGCGATTCGGGCACCGATGTGGTGTTGAACCTGACCGCCGGCATGGGCGGTGATATCTACTTTGAAAACTCGGAATCCATGCACCAGATGGGCCCTCGGTCCGACATGGCGGGGGCGACCGAACGTGTCGCCCATGTGGTCGACTGCCGCCCCGAGATTTGCACGCTCGACTGCGGCACGATGAACTTTAACGAAGCCGACTACGTTATGGTCAACACCCCCGGCCTGTTGCGCGATATGGCGCGGCGGATGACAGCGGCGGGTGTGCGCATCGAGATCGAGGCCTTTGATACCGGCCACCTGTGGCTGGCCAAGGAACTGGCCAAGGAAGGCGTGATCCCCGCGCCCACCTTGGTGCAACTGTGCATGGGCGTGCCGTGGGGTGCGCCGGATGATCTCAACACCTTTATGGCCATGGTCAACAATGTGCCCGCCGATTGGTTCTGGAGCGCCTTTGCCATTGGCCGCAACCAGATGCCCTATGTGGCAGCCTCGGTCCTTGCGGGGGGCAATGTGCGGGTGGGGTTGGAAGATAACCTGTGGCTGGACAAGGGCGTTTTGGCCACCAACGCCCAACTGGTCGAACGCGCTGTCAGTATCATTTCCAACCTTGGCGCGCGGGTGATCACACCCGCCGAAGTGCGCGCCAAGCTGAAGCTGGAAAAACGCGCACCGATGGGGAAGTGACATGACCAGAAAAGCAGCGATCATTGGCGGCGGCGTTATCGGCGGCGGCTGGGCGGCGCGGTTCTTGCTGAACGGTTGGGATGTGGGCGTGTTTGACCCCGACCCAGAGGCCGAGCGCAAGATCAACGCCGTTCTGTCCAACGCGCGTTTGGCCCTGCCCGCCCTGTCGGATGTGCCCATGCCGCCCGAAGGCAAGCTGACCTTTCACGGCACGATCGGCGAAGCGGTCGAGGGTGCGGAATATGTGCAAGAATCCGTATCCGAGCGGATTGATCTGAAGAAAAAAGTCTACGCCCAGTTGCAGCAGGCCAATCCGGGCGTGCTGATCGGCTCGTCCACCTCGGGCTTTAAGGCGTCAGACCTGCAAGACGGCTCGCCTGCGCCCCATAACATCATCGTCGCCCACCCGTTCAATCCGGTTTACCTTTTGCCGCTGTCCGAAGTTTCAGGCAGCCCCAAGAACCCGCCCGAGGTTGTGGCAAAAACCGTGCAGATCATGAAGGACATCGGGATGTTCCCGCTTGTTCTGAAAAAGGAAATCGACGCCTTTATCGGCAACCGTTTTCTGGAAGCCGTCTGGCGCGAGGCGCTGTGGATGCTGGTGGACGGGGTCGCCACCACGTCAGAAATCGACGACGCCATCCGCATGGGCTTTGGCCTGCGCTGGGGCCAGATGGGATTGTTTGAAACCTACCGCGTGGCGGGCGGCGAGGCGGGGATGCGCCACTTCATGGCCCAGTTCGGCCCCGCGCTGAAATGGCCGTGGACCAAACTGATGGACGTGCCAGAGTTTAACGACGCCTTGGTCGATCTGGTGGCCACCCAGTCTGACGCCCAATCCGGTGCCTACGGCATCCGCGAGCTGGAGCGGATTCGCGACCAGAACCTGATCGGCTTCCTGCGCGCTTTAAAAGAGCGCAACTGGGGTGCGGGCAAAGTGCTTCTGGCCCACGATGCCGCCCGCGCAGCGGCCTTTCATGCCAGTGCAGATGCGCCAAACGGCGCGCCCTTGATCATGGCGCAGATGCAGGTTCTGCCCGGCTGGATCGACTATAACGGCCATATGACCGAAAGCCGCTATTACTTTGCCAATTCCGAAACGGTCGACGCCTTCTTGCGGCTGATCGGCGCGGGGATGGACTATGTGGCGGGCGGGCATTCGTATTATTCCGCCGAAACCCACATTCGCCATCTGGGCGAAGCGAAACTGGGCGACCGTTTGACAGGCACGCTGCAAATCCTGTCGGCGGATGAAAAGCGCTTCCGCTCTTTCGTGCGCATCCTGAAGGGGGATGAGGTGGTGGCCACGGTGGAACAGCTTTGCCTGCATGTTGACATGACCGCAGGCAAAACCGTCCCCGCCTCGGCCGAGGTTTGGGCCAAGTTGAGCGCAATCGCGAAAGCCCATGCCGGCTTGCCGCAGCCCGACGGTGCGGGCCGTGCGGTGGGTCAGCAAAGATGAAAACCGTCCTGATCACGGCGGGGGCCAATGGGATTGGTTTGGTCATGGCTTCGGGCTTTCAGGCCGCAGGCTATAGGGTCTGGGTGACCGATGTCGATGCCGCGATGATCGCCGCCCTTCCCGCCGGGATCAGGGGCAGCCATGTCGATGCCGGCCACGAGTTGGGGATGGAGGCGTTGTTTGCCGACATCGCCCGAACCTGGGGCGGGCTGGATGTGCTGTGCGCCAATGCCGGGATCAAGGGGCCAACGGCGGCCATCGAAGACATGCCGCTGGAAGGCTGGCACCAATGCTTGGGCGTCAACCTTGACGGGGCGATGCTGGCGGCAAAATATGCCGCGCGGCTGATGAAACCGGCCAAAAAGGGGGTGATGATCTTCACCTCCTCCACCTCGGGGCTGTACGGCACGCCCTACCGCGCTCCCTATGTGGCGGCGAAATGGGGCATCATCGGTTTGATGAAAACCGTGGCGATGGAGCTTGGCCCCTACGGCATCCGCGCCAATGCGATCTGCCCGGGATCGGTCAACGGGCCGCGCATTGATGCGGTGATTGACGCCGAAGCCCAAGCCAAGGGCCTGCATCCCGATACGGTGCGCGCAGGCTATGCGGCGGGCACAGCCCTTAAACGCCTGACCGATCCGCAAGATGTCGCGGATATGGCGCTGTTTATGGCGTCAGACGCGGCCAAGATGGTGTCGGGCCAAGCGCTGGCTGTTGACGGCATGACCTATAACGTAGACCCCCAATAACCAGCGGAAAGTGTTGCACGCCATGGATTTCGGCCTGACCCAAGAACAACAGATGATCGTCGACACCACCCGCGCCTTTGTGGAAGACGAGCTTTATCCCCATGAAGCCGCCGTCGAACGCTCGGGCCATCTGCCGCTGGAAGTGATCCGCGAGGTGCAGGCCAAGGCGATTGCCGCAGGCCTGTATGCCGCCAACATGCCCGCCGAAGTGGGCGGGGCGGGGTTGGATACGTTGCCTTGGCTTTTGTATGAAAAGGAACTGGGGCGGGCCAATTATGCGCTGCACTGGACCTGCGTGGCGCGGCCGTCGAATATCCTGCTGGCGGGCAATGCCGAACAGCGCGAACAATATCTGATGCCGTGCATTCGTGGCGAGACGTGGGATTGTCTGGCCATGACCGAACCCGCTGCCGGATCAGACCTGCGCGGCATGAAAGCCACGGCGCGGGCTGACGGGGATGACTGGGTGCTGAACGGCACCAAGCACTTTATCAGCCACGCCGATCTGGCAGGCTTTGCGATAGTCTTTGTGGCCACGGGCGAAGAAGACACACCGCGCGGGCCGAAAAAGAAGATCACGGCGTTTTTTGTCGATAAGGGCACCAAGGGCTTTACCGTGCGTGACGGCTACCGCAACGTCTCGCACCGCGGGTATACCAATGCCGTGCTGGAATTTGACGATTGCCGCCTGAACAAACGCCAGATCTTAGGCGAGGTGCATAAGGGGTTCGAGGTGGCCAATTCGTGGCTGGGTGCCACGCGCCTGCAAGTCGCCTCGACCTGTCTTGGGCGGGCGGAACGCGCCATGGGCCATGCGCTGTCTTATGCCGCCGAGCGCAAGCAGTTCGGCCAGCAGATCGGCAAGTTCCAAGGGATCAGCTTTAAACTTGCCGATATGGCGATGGAACTGAAAGCCGCCGAACTTTTGACGCGGGAAGCTGCTTGGAAATATGATCAAGGCACGGTGTCCGAGGCGGATATGTCGATGGCCAAGCTGAAGGCCACCGAAGTGCTGGCCATGATTGCTGACGAAGCCATCCAGATTCACGGCGGCATGGGCCTGATGGAGGAACTGCCCCTTGAACGCATCTGGCGCGACGCAAGGGTGGAACGGATCTGGGAGGGTACGTCCGAAATCCAGCGCCACATCATCAGCCGCGAATTGCTTCGCCCGCTGGGCGCATAACGATTTTTCTGCGAAAAATCGGGGGGCGCTGCCCCCCCGACCCCCCGGGATATTTGGGCACATATGAAAGGAGATCAGATGAACAATTTGGATCAGGCGAAAGGCCCGCAGTGTAAGGCTTGGGCGCTTCCTTTCTTTTTCATACTTGCCCAAATATCCTCGGGGGTCCGGGGGCAGAAGGTCCCCGGCTTGGGTCAGGGATGCGGGGTTTTGGCATGAGCCGCCTTGACCGCTTGATGCGGCCCAAATCCATCGCTGTCTTGGGGGCCGGTTGGGCTTTGAACGTGATCGCCCAGTGCCGCAAGATGGGGTTTGCCGGGCAGGTTTGGCCCGTGCACCCGACCAAGGCCGAGATTGGCGGGTTAAAGGCCTATGCGTCCCTCGCCGATCTGCCCGGCGTGCCGGATGCGACCTTTGTCGGTGTGAACCGCTTTGCCACGCTTGATGTGGTGGCCCAGCTTTCGGCCATGGGGGCAGGGGGGGCGATTTGTTTTGCCAGCGGGTGGACCGAGGCGGGCGAGCCCGAGTTGCAGGCCAAGTTGGTGGCGGCTGCGGGGGATATGCCCATTTTGGGGCCGAATTGTTACGGGGTGATCAACTACCTTGATGGCGCCTTGCTGTGGCCCGATCAGCACGGCGGAGTTCGGGTCAGCTCTGGGGTGGCTTTGGTCAGCCAGTCGTCGAACATCGTCATCAATCTGGGGATGCAAAAGCGTGGCCTGCCCGTGGCTTACGTGGCCTGTCTGGGCAATGCCGCCGTGGTGGGCTTGGCCGAGCTTGCGGGCGCTGTGCTGGACGATCCGCGCGTGACGGCCCTTGGGCTTTATGTCGAAGGCATCGACGATGCCCCAGCCTTTGCAGCCTTGGCCGAAAAGGCGCGCGCTTTGGGCAAGGGAATTGCCCTGATCAAATCTGGCAAGACGGACCTGTCGCAGAAGGCTGCGGCCTCGCACACCGCCTCGCTGGCGGGGGGCGGGGCGGCGTCGAGCGCCTTTTTGCGCCAGATCGGTGTGGCGGAAGTGAACTCTCCTTCCGAACTGATCGAGACGCTGAAGATCTTCCACGTGCACGGCACGCGGGTGGGGGGGCGGATCTGCTC
>CANFSY010000124.1 GCA_947449875.1 Paracoccaceae bacterium | reverse complement strand
TCATCGGCGGACCAATCTTGCAGATAGGTGCCGCGAAAGTTCAAAATGCGGCCAATGCGGCCTTCGTCAATGTATTTCTTGGCCAAAGCCACCGCGGGCGTGCGGCGGTAGTTAAAGGCGACCATGTGGATCACACCGGCTTCGGCCACGGCCTGTGCCATGGCGCGGGCCTCTTCCACCGTGCGGGCAAGGGGTTTTTCGCAGATGATGTGCTTGCCAGCTTTGGCGGCGGCAATGGCAATCTCGGCGTGAACATTGTTGGGCGTGCAGATATCGACCACGTCGATATCGGGGCGGGCAATCACGGCGCGCCAGTCTGATGACGATTCATCAAAGCCAAAGCGTTGGCGGGCGGTCTCGGCGGCGCTGTCGGTCACATCGACCACAACCTTGCGGTGCGGGATGGCGGGGGCGGGCCAGAAGAACATGGGCATAGCGGCATAGGCCATGGCATGGGCCTTGCCCATGAACCCGCCGCCGATCATGGCGACGTTCATCACTTGGGTCATCAGTATTCTCCTGAGAAAAGGGCCAAAGGGCGCGCGGGCAGGGGAGCATCCGCCCGCGCGAGGTCGTCAGTTCACCATCGAGGTCTTGATGTTGTCAGTGGCTTCGGTGGAATAAACCTGCATCCAAGCGTCCAGCAGGGTGTCGTGCGACACCGGCAGGGCCGGCAGGGCGACAAAGGCCGGGGCGGGTTTGCCCAAAAGGCCATAGCCTGCAAGCATGGCTTCCACGATCCCAGCGTCATAGGGACGCTGTGCGCCCAGACCTTTGACAAAGCCGTTCTGCGCCATAGAGATCGCGACGTTTTCGCCCAGATCACAGGTCGTGATGATCAGATCATCGCGGCCAGCATTGCGGGCTGCGGAAATCACGCCCTCGGCAGGCATATCCCACACCGCCCAGATGCCCTGAATTTCGGGGTGAGAGGTCAGCATGGCCCCTGCGGCCTTTTCCGCATCGCCCGAAAAGTCGGGCCCGCCGATGCCCTGCTCGTCCACGATCTTGATGTCGGGATAGTCGGAGGCAATCGTCGCTTTAAAGGCCTCGTACCGCTGGCGCGTCACAAAGAAATCGGCGGCGTGGAAGACCAAGCCGATATTGCCCGCGCCGTTCAGCGCCTTGGCCATCAGATGGGCCGAGGCGACGCCGTTGCCGTAGTTGTCAGCCGACACGACCGAAACATAATCCTTGCCCGCGGTCATACCAGCGGCCACGTTGTCCATGAACACGATCTTAACGCCCGCATCGGCAGCGGCCTTATAGGCCGAGGCGGTTGCCGAAGGGTCCGTCGGGATCGACACGATGATCGAAGGCTTTTGCGCCATGATCGTTTCGATGTCCGAGACCTGCTTTTCGGGCTTAAAGCCCGCATCGGTCACAGCGATCACTTCGATGCCCATGGCGGCGAACTGGGTCTGCAAGCCGTTGATCTGTGCGTTGCTCCAGTCATTGCCGCCGATGTGCATGACGATAGCGGCGGTGGCCTTCATCGCCTTGATCTGTGCCAATTCGTCATCGGTCAGGGTAACCGCCGAGGCGGGCGCGGGGTCCTCGCCGTTGGGGCCTTTGGACAGCACGCTGTTTACCAGCTTGGCCAAGGCCTCGTCCGGCGTGGCGTGGGCCGCAACGGTCATCAGCGCAAGCAGAGCCGCGCCGCCCAAAAGGCTGCGTCTAGTAATCATGATCTTCCTCCCAGAAGAGGGGGTGTCACACCCCGGTTGTCAGTGGCTTTTCAAGGTTTGCATGCTGATCCGCGCCCCTTCGGCGGGGTCGGGCCAAGCATCAAGTTCCGCGCAAATCCAGCCTTGATAGCCGGTGTCGCGCAGGGCCTGCAGGATCGGGCCGGTCGGTATATCGCCGCGATCCAGCGGGGTGAAGGCGAAGGGATCGCGCTGGAAGCCCTTCAAATGAACATAAGATATCCGCGCCGCATGGTCGCGGATCAGCTGCGCCGGATCGCCCCCTGCCGCCGCAAGATGCGCGGTGTCGGGGCAAAAATCGATGGCGGTCAGGTCGAAGATTTTGGCGACGGTCTTTGGCCCTTCGACGATGGTTGACAGATGCGGGTGATAATGCGCCCGCAGGCCCCGCACTTGCGCCAAGTCTTTCACACGGTCCAAGGCGGCAGCCAGCTTGTGGTAATCGCTTTCGCGGATGCCATCAAACCGCTTGGCCCCGCCGCCCACCACCAGATGCGGCGCGCCCAGTTCCGCCGCGCGGTCGGCGGCACGGGTCACGCGGGCCAGTTCCTCGGGCAGGATATCGTCGAAGATGAAATTGCCGCCCGCATAGGCTGCGACGAGTTGCAGGCCAGAATTGGCCAACAGGGCGCGAAAATCGGCGGCGGAATGGTCAAGAAGGTTGCCGTCAAACACCTCTACCCCCGCATAGCCTGCCGCTGCGATCTCGGCAAAGGCGCGGTCCATCTGGCCATAGGTGCGATAGGCCAGTTGCGTGATCGAGGTCACCCCCACCGCATCCCCGCCCAGCGCGCCCCAGCAATTGGCGTGATAGGCCAGCTTCCAAGCTGTCATGTTCCCCTCCTGCGTTTTTACCGGCCCTCCAGCCGATGTGGCGGTTGTAATGCGGCTATTCGCGTCAGGTCAACATAAATTCACAATAACGCGCATTACTTTTGCCGATTTAATGCAAAAGATAAGGCTTGATCCGACGAACGCCCCGATTTATCAAGGAAAAACGGAGGAGACATGGCGCAGGACCTGACCGAGATTTCCGGATTGGCACGGGGCAAAGGGCGGCCTCGCGTGGCGGAAACGGCTGCGCCGTCGCTGGTTGACCTGCTCAACCTGATTCGCGCCGATGACCCGACGACCCGCCACGAGCTGGAACGCAAAAGCGAACTGGGCCGCGCCGTGGTATCGGACCGGCTGGCCATGTTGGCCGATCTGGGCCTGATCGACGAAAGCGAGTTGGGCACGGCCACGGGTGGGCGCGCCCCAAGGCTGGTGCGGTTGGCGGCCAAACAAGGCCGCATGTTGGTGGCAACGCTGGATCAATCGGCTTTGGGCGTGGGCGTGGCCGACCTGTCCGGCCAGCTGTTGACCGAACATCACGAGGCTTTCGAACTGACCGCCCCGCCGCAAGCCTTGGCCGAACGTCTGACAACGCTGCTGCGCTGGTCGCTGGACAGGCAGGCGTCGCCCGCCGGTCTGTGGGGGATTTCGCTGTCGGTGCCGGGCACGGTGCCGGGGTCGGCGGGCGATTTTCTGACGCGAACCCCGCCAGTCTTACCCGCTTGGGAAGGCTTCCCGCTGGTCGAACGCCTGACCCGCAGCTTTGCCGCGCCGGTTTGGATGCGCTCGTCGGTTGATACGATGACGATGGGCGAATTGCACGGCGGGGCGGGGCAAGGCATCGGGTCGATGCTGTTTGTCAAAGTCGGGCGGCGGATTGGCGCGGGGATCGTGTCGGACGGGCGGCTGTTTCGTGGGGCGCAAGGGGCGACGGGTCTGATCGGCGCGCTGCCCGTGCATCTGGGCGACCGCACGGGCACGCTGGATGCGATGGCGGGGTCGGATATGATCCTGCGCGAGGGCCGCTTGGCGGCAGATTCGGGGCGCAGCGCCTTTCTGGCCGATCACCTGCGGCGCGGCGGCGAGATCACGGCGATCGACGTGGCACAAGCCGCGCAAATGGGCGATGCCGCCTGTGTCGAGATTTTGACCACATCGGGCCGCTTGATCGGCCAAGTGGTGGCCACCCTGACCAACACGCTGAACCCCGAGGTGATCGTGCTGTCAGGTGCCATCATGCAGACCAATGACATCATCCTCGCCGCCGTGCGCGAGGCGGTGTACGGGGCCAGCCATCCCTTGGTCACCCGCGATTTGCGGATCATTCGCAGCCAGATGGGCTCGTCTGCCGGACTGGTGGGGGCCGCACGGGCGGGGGCAGAGCTGCTCTTTGCGCCCGGGTTCTTGAAAGATTGGGTCATGCAAGGCAGCCCCTTGAAACATCAAGGCTTTGCGGCCTTTCTGGCAGGGCTGGATGTGGCCCCGCCCGCCCCTGCGATAACCCCGCCCCCTTCACGAGGTGCGCTATGACAATCTCTGGCCTTGGCCCGCACGGCGAACGCGCCGCCCCGCCCGAACGTGTGGCTTTGCTGCCCGAAGATCGGGCCGCCGCCAAAGCGCGGGCCTTTCGGGTGGCTGTGGTGCTGCACACGCTGGAAAGCGATTGGGCGCGCCAGCAACTGTCGGGGATTGTGGGGGTCTTGGGCGATTGCGGCACCGCTGTGACCCATGTGATCGACTGCGGCTTTTCGCCCTCACGCCAAGTGGCCGCTTTGGACGGGCTTTTGGCGCAAAAGCCTGATGCGGTGATCTCGCTGCCCGTGGCCAACCAAGAGGTGGCCTTGGCCCATGCCCGTCTGGCAGAGGCGGGCATCAAGCTGATCTTGCTGGACAATGCCCCCACCGGATTGCTGCCCGGCACCCATTACGGCACGCTGGTGTCTGCTGACAACTTCGGCCTTGGCCTGATCGCGGCTGAGGGCCTGTCACCCCATCTGCCGCAGGGGTCTGCGGTGGGGCTTTTGGGCTACGGCGCTGATTTCTTTGCCACAAACGAGCGCGAGATTGCCTTTTCGCAATGGATGCAAACCCGCCGCCCCGATGTGACGATCTGCCAAGACGCCTTTGCAAACATCGAAGAGGCTGCGCCAAAGACGGCGGCGATGCTGGCCGCCCATCCTGATCTTGCGGGCCTGTTTGTTGTCTGGGACACCCCCGCCTTGCAGGCCGCTGACATTGTGCGCCGCCATGCAAAGCCCCTGCCCATGGCCACCGTCGATCTGGGCGAAGACGCCGCCATTGGCCTTGCCCAAGGCGCCCCCTTTGCGGTGATCGCCGCACAACAACCCTATCTTCAAGGTGTGGCCGCCGCCCAAACCACGATCCTGACCCTGCTGGGCCGCCTGACACCGGCATGGATCGCCCTGCCCGGCATCACCGTGACGCGCGAGAATGTCGTGGAAAGCTTTCAGCGCATCTGGCGCAGCCCCGCCCCGCAGGCGATGCTGAAAGCGGTTGGGCTGATCTTTTAAGCCAGACGTTACTGCCCTGCGAACAAAGACACCAAATCCACCGAATTGCTGCTTTTCGCCTCTAGGTCCAGATGGCTGGCGATGTGGTGCAGGTGGGCGGTCATCAGATCCACCGCCTTTTGTCCATCACGGGCCAACAGTGCGTCCACAATCTGCTGATGTTCGTCATCGCGGCAGTTAGAGGCGCTTGGCCCGCCGAAGATACCGATGATCAAAGATGTGCGGGTCACAAGATCTTTCATCATCCGCAACAACACCGCATTGCCGGCAATCTGGGCAAGCAGCGTGTGAAACTGCCCCGAGAGGCGGATCGCCTCGTGGCGGCGGCCTTGCTGGTTGGCGTCATGTTCTTGGCACAGGTGGTGGGCCAGGGCGGCAAAATCGGCGGGGGTGGCGCGTTCAAAGGCCAGACGGGCAATCGCAGGCTCTAGCGCCAAGCGCGCTTCGAACACTTCGCGGGCTTGCTCGGCGGTGGGGGTGGCGACATAGGCCCCGCGATTGGCCCGCAGTTCCACCACTTCGCGCGATGCCAAAAGCAGCAACGACCGCCTGATCCGCATACGGCCCACGCCAAATGCCTCACACAGGGCTGATTCGGACAATTTCGTGCCCGGAGGCAGGCGTTGTTCTACAACTGCCTCAAAAATACGCTCGACGATCTCTTCTTCGGCGATTTCGTCAGCATTGGGCGACATGTGCGCGACTTTCAAAGGGATTGCTTGGCTTGGCAGAGGGATAGTTACCAATTCAAAGGGCTTCAAGCAGGGAATCTGCTCACACCGTTGACGATAGATGTTGACACGATTGTTAACAATTGTGTCAACTCGTGTGGGGCCCTGATTTAGGCCTTGGGCATCCCGATCGGCGGGGGGCCTGATACCGTCACTTTGGCTTACAGGGAGTCTGCCATGAACCGTCGCACACTGCTGAAATCCTCTGCCCTGGCCGCTGTCGCAAGCTTTGCGCTGCTGGGCACCGCTTTTGCTGAAAACCCCGTTCTGAAAATTGGCTTTGTTGGCGTGACCTCGGGTCCGGCGGCGGCTTGGGGCACCTCGAACCAGCGTTCGATGGAAACCCGCGCGGATTGGATCAACGAAACCGGTGGCTATGACATCGGCGGCACCAAGTACAACATCGAAATCGTCCCCTTCGACGACCAGAAAGACCCCAAGCGCGCGATTGCGGGCATGGAGCAAATGGCCCAAGCGGGCATTCACTATGTCGTAGGCCCCAACGTCGATGACGGCGCTGCCGCCGTGCGCCCTGTGGCCGAGCAGAACGGGATCATGTATTTCCCCTATGCTTTCCCCAAAGAGCTGTACACCGCCCCGGCATCGAACGCCGTTCTGGGCATGGTTGCGAACTACCAGTCTGGTCCGGCCATCTACAAATACCTGATGGAAAAGAACGGCATCAAGAAAGTGGCTTTCGTGGCCGCCAACGAATCCGACCCGCTCAGCCAGCGCGATTCCGGTTCGGCGGCTGCCAAGGCCTTGGGTCTGGAAGTTGTGTCTGACACCGTCACCTATCAGGTTGACACCACCGACTTCACGCCGGTTCTGACCCCCGTCATCCAAGCGGCCCCCGATCTGCTGGTTCTGTCGGGCGTGTCGCCCGCCAACGCACCGCAGCTGATCCGTTCGGCGCGTGAAATGGGGTATACCGGCCTGATTTCAACCGAAACCGCGCAAGACGCCGCCGTTCTGCAAGAAGGTGCGGGCGAGCTGGCAAATGGCTTTATCTCGGTTGGTGGCGCGTCCACTCCGGAACTGGCGTCTGACATGATGAAGGAATTCGTCACCCGCTACACCGCGAAGTTCGGCGAGTATAACGACGAATCCAACACCAAGGTCTATGCGCTGGAATACATTCTTGCCACGATCGCAGCCGATCCGGCCGCCATCGACAACGTGGATGCGTTCAAAGCAAAAATGGACACTTTCTCGGCCCCCAACCCCTATATGAAGGGCGATGCCGTGATGCAGTATGTCGGCACCACCTCGTTCGGGCAAAAGCGTCAGGTTTCCGTGCCGCTGGTTGTGAACGAGTTCAAGGACGGCGCGTTCCAAACGATGTTTGTGGCGCAGGTCGACTGATCTTAGCCTTGTGACAAAAGCTGGGGTCTGCCCTGCGGGGCAGGCCCCTTTCTTACAAAGGTCGGGCATGGAACAGATTATTGCAAACGGGCTGTATCTTGGCGCGCAATACGCGCTGATCGCTTTGGGGCTGACGCTTATCTTCTCGCTGATGAATGTGCTGAACTTTGCCCATGGGCAGATGTTCGTCTTTGGCGGGTTTGTCACCTATACGGTGGTGGCCAAGGCGGGGTTGCCCTTTGTGGTGGGCTTGGTGGCGTCTGCCGTGATCTTGGCGGCGATGGGCGCTGTGGCCGAGGTGTTCTTGTTTCGACCGGTGATCAAACGATCTAAGCGCGACGAATCCACAATGCTTTTGGCCGCAGGTGTTGCCTTCTTTCTGGATGCGGTGATTTTGCTGCTGTTTGGCGAAAAACAGCGCGGCGTGCCCAAGATTTTGAACGGCGTGTTCAATTGGGACATGCGCATCATCATGCCCTACGACCGCATCTTCATTGGCTTTTTGGCCGTTGCCCTGATCGTGGCGTTCATCGCCTTTATGCAATATTCCCGCACGGGCCGCGCGATGCGCGCCTTGGCACAAGACCGCACAGCGGCGCAGTTGATGGGTGTGGATGTTGATCGCTATTCGATGATCGGTTTTGCCTTGGGGGCGATGCTGGCGGGTTTGGTCGGCGGGCTTTTGGTGGCGGTGACGGGGATCAACCTTGGGATGGGGGGGCCGACCTCGGTCAAGGCGTTTATGATGATCATGATCGGCGGGGCTGGCGTGATTTCGGGGGCCATCGCGGGTGGGTTCATCTTGGGAATGATGGAAAGCGTGGGGCTGACCTTGCTGTCGGCTTACGGCGACATCACCTATCTGGTGATCTTCGCCTCGCTCATGGTGTTTTTGGCCTTCCGCCCGCAAGGGTTGATGGGCAAGCCGTGGGGTTGAGGGCATGAAATTTTCCAAGCTTTTGGGCCTTGCCCTGTTTGTGCTGGCCGTTTTCGTGCTGATCCCGCTGATGATCGCAGCCACGGGCCGCAAGGATTTGTACTATACGCTGACCTCGGTTGCCTTGCTGTCGATTGG
>CANFSY010000123.1 GCA_947449875.1 Paracoccaceae bacterium | reverse complement strand
TATCACCCACCTGTTCTGCTCGCTTGGCCGCGAAGATCAGGTCACCAATACCAGAATTTCCCAAAATTATACGGCGACACCCAAACCGCCAAACTGGGCGAGAAACGCCAAAATATCCGAGCGCGGAAGGTCGATCGCCGTGGGCCAACTGCTTTGCAAGCGCATTTCCATCTGAGATTGTAGATCCTGCCGACGCATCACCGGCAGTCCCGTTTCGCGGCCAATTTCAGTGGCACGGTTGTCAATCGCAACAATAAGCACCCGCCGCCCATGTGACAGCCCTCTGATGCCGCCATGCAGTCGTGTGCCCACCACATCGACACGATGCGACGACAGATGCGCATCATAAGCTGCAAGATTCGCAGGAATAATCTGAATTCCATCCAATATAGCAATCTCGGCCAGATACTCCAGATCGCGCGGCTGCTGTGGCCAGAACCAAAGATGTCGGTAAATCCGCCGAAGAATCGCCACCATCGCCGCATCAGCGGGATCGGGTTTGTGCGCCGTCAGGGTGAACACGACGCCATCTGCTTTGCCTGTCGGTGCTGCAATAGGGTGGTGCAGATGACGCCATAGCGTCGGGCACGAGGTGTTTAGACCAGCCAACCCAGATTGCCGCAAAATCTCCAAGCCCAACCCGTCACGCACAGAATGGCGATAATGACGCGAAAGAATTTCACCAAGCAAGGCGGCCTGCGCGGGGTCAACCGTCTGGAACGCTCGATATGCACCCACACCACACAACACCACCTTGCCAGCCAGCACCGCTCGGTCTGCTCGGTCAATCGTCCAACCAAAGCGTCCGGACCTAAGTTGATTGTGCGGGCACAGGGCGTTCGTGCCCATCACGATACCCACGTCAGCCGCAGCCATGAGTTCCCGCCCGAATGGCCCCAACCCATCGTGTGTCGAAGATGTGCTGATGTAGCATTTTGCAAACAACGGCCTCAACGCCGCCTCGATAGATTCGACAATGATCTCATCGCCTAGATTGTCAGAGGCTATGGATGTGTTCAAGAAATGCACATGCCCGATAGAGCCACCATGTGGCTTGACACTCGCAACGGTCCGGGGTGGTTTTTTATTTGCCTTGCCAAAACCAAACATCTTTCAAAATGTCCTCAGTGTCGATTGCTAATCATGCAAGCCTACTGCCAGCAGATGCCACTGACAATATCCCGCCCAAGATGAGGTTGCCGCCGTGCGATGGCTTACGCCCATCGGTGATGCCGTGGACCTCGGCACAAGGGTTACGGTCTGTCAAACAAGCGTCGCAACCAGATCGAAGAGGCTGTCGGCTGGGTCAAGACGGTCGGCAGCATAGTCTAAACCGTCTATCGTGGCATCCAAAGGTCGCGCCCCCGCGTGAAGATCAGAAGCGCTTGGGGCAAACACCTCATGGAAAACGCACAGCCAAAATTCGGCACAACGTAAAACGAAGGGAAACTCTTCCGCCTCGACGGCTCCCTCCGCGATCCGTTAACTCTTTTGGTCTTGAATACACCGTGTCAGCGGTCATGATATTGTCCACTGCTGGCCTTGCGCATTGACAAGCAAGAAAGCCTTGGCCTTTGGCCACCAAAGCGCCTAAAGTGACCATCTAGACGGTGTGCATTTGCAAAGGTTCCAGATCAAAGAGTCTAAATCGATGAGGCGTACATAGATCAAGGATGTTGTAAATGCTCTCCGGCTTAATCGAGGTCGTCTATAATGTCGTCGATCGTTTCCATGCAAGACGTATTCGCCACCATTTCGCGCAATGCCGTGTAGGCTTCGTGATAGACGTCGGTGCGCATAAGGGCGAATTCATTGGCTTGGTGGTCAATCGTAGAACACCCATATTCGCATTCGAACCCCAAACGAACGTTCACGCTGTTCTCGAACAAGCTATTGCTGCCCACAACGTGCGGGATCTCTACAAATGCGCCGTGTCCGATGTGGTGGGTCAGGCGGATCTTTATGTAAACTCTTTATCAAGCACGACGTCTATTTTGTTGCCGGAAGAGAAATCGACATGGATGCGTTTCAAGAAAGCTTTGCTTGGGGGAAACCTTATAAGTGCCGTTGAGAAGGTTTCCGTGACGACTTTGGATGTGACAGTGTTGCCGAAACTCGGAAGTCTGGCCAACGGACTGTTGAAGATTGACGTAGAGGCCAACGAAGGTCGGGTTCTCGCCGGGGCCAGAGGCTTACTCGCCTCAGGTCAAGTCGATTTTGTCCAAATTGAGCAGGCGCGATATCAAATATACAAAGGGGATTTACCAGATCCTGTTGCAATTCTCCGTCAGTGCGGTTTCAGGGAACAAAAGCGCTTCTTATTCCCCTTTCGTAATTTCTCGGACGTCGTTTTTTGTAGGTCAAACCCATGATTGACGACAATTTGCCTTTGTCTGTGGCGCATGATTTGGATAACACGCCGATCCGTGTGGGCTGGATCTACAAAGTTTTGTGCGCGCCCTTCAGGGAGATATTCGCAAGGCAATCCGTTGCGCCTCCCGTGTCCTCGGCGGACTTAGACGTTCCATTTTCCACAAGTCGACCCTGTAAATGACAAAAATCCTAATCACCGGTGCGGCCGGCCTTATCGGTCAAAACCTAATCGCGCTGTTGAAGCCCCAAGCAGGCTTGTCGATTGTCGGGATCGACAAGAGCGCCAAGAATACGGCCACGCTGCGCAGACTCCACCCTGATATCACGGTCATCGAAGCCGATATGGCCCATGACACCGGTTGGGAGGACGACGCGCTTGACGGTGTTGATGTTGTGGTGGTGGCACAGGCACAGATCGGTGGGTTGGTTGAACAGGCTTTTATAGACAACACTATTATAGCGACCGAAAAGCTATTGTCCGCAATTGCGGCCCGCGGAGGACGGCGTCTGGTCCACATCAGCTCTTCGGTGGTCACCTCACGCGCGGTCGATCCCTACACGAAAAGCAAAATTGCCCAAGAAAATATGGTGCTGGCTTCAGGTAATCCCTGTGTTGTGCTGCGGCCCACGCTGATGTTCGGGTGGTTCGACCGCAAACATCTGGGCTGGCTTGCTCGCTTCATGACAAAGGCCCCGGTCTTCCCGATACCGGGTCACGGCCGCTACCTTCGCCAACCTTTGTATGCTGCGGACTTCTGCGCTGTCATCGCTGCCTGTATCGCAAACCCCGATCTACAGGGCATTTTCAACATTTCAGGACAAGAAAAGGTTGATTACATCAACTTGATCCGCGCCATAAAAACCGAAAGTGGCGCGACCTTACCAATCGTTCATATCCCTTATGGGTTGTTTAAACTACTCCTTACGGTATACGCCTTGATCGACAGCAACCCGCCCTTTACAACCAAACAACTTGCTGCGCTTATTATCCCAGAGACCTTCGAGGTGATCGACTGGCCCGGCATCTTTGGGGTCAAGGCGACCCCGCTTGATGTGGCGATGCGCGAAACCTTCACTAACCCCGTCTATTCCAGAATCGTGCTTGAGTTTTGATCCCATGTCCAAAGTGGTCGTCATAGGTGCAGGTGCAATGGGCCTAGCCGCAGCCCACCGCGCCGTCACATTAGGTCACACCGTTACCGTGATCGAAGCTGCACCCGAAGTTGGCGGCATGGCAGCGCATTTCGATCTGCAGGGCCTGTCGATTGAACGTTTTTATCATTTCGTTTGCAAAACTGACGCGCCAACTTTCGCTCTTTTGGACGAGTTGGGCATAAGTGCGAAGATGCGATGGGCTCCCACCTCGATGGGATATTACATTGACGGTGCCTTGCATCCTTGGGGCGACCCGATTTCACTGATACGCTTCCCGCATCTGACATGGCTTGAAAAACTTCGCTACGGGTTGTTGATGTTCATCTCGACGAAACGACAATCTTGGAATGCGTTGGAACATGTAAGTGCAAAAGACTGGATTACCCTTTGGTGCGGCGAACGAGTTTACGAAAAACTCTGGCGCAGGCTGTTTCATCTAAAGTTCTATCAATTTTCCGAGAATGTCTCGGCATCGTGGCTGTGGACGCGAATTCGGCGTGTCGGCCGATCACGCAAATCACTGTTTCAAGAAGAATTGGGCTATATCGAAGGCGGCAGCGATACCCTTGTCCAAGCCTTGGTGGCTGCGATCGAAACGAGAGGCGGCACGATTCAATTGACGAACCCTGCCACGAAAGTGCGAATCGAAATGGGGTGCGTAAAAGGTGTTGAGACGCCATTGGGTTTTCTTGCCGCTGATGCCGTGATTTCGACCGTGCCCATGCCCTTCATAAGCGCCATGGTCCCCGATCTTCCAAATAAATTGCGCATAGATTACGATGCGATTCAAAATATCGGCGTCACCTGTGTTGTGCTGCGGCTTAAAAAGTCGGTTAGCAAATATTTCTGGATCAATGTCGCCGACCCTGACTTGCCGATCACGGGGATTATAGAGTTTTCGAACTTGCGCCCCGTACCCGGTGGTGAAGCGGTGATTTATGTTCCTTATTACATGCCTGTTGACAACCCGCTATGGAACCGCAACGATGAAATTTTTGTCAGTGAAGCGATGACCTGCCTAAAACGCATAAATCCTGACCTGCATGCGAAAGATCTTTTGGCATCCCATGTCGGTCGACTGCAATATGCGCAGCCGGTGTGCCCGCCGGGATTCGCCGCAATGATCCCTCCCGTAAAAACACCGATCAACGGCCTGCAAATTGCAGACACCTGCTTTTATTATCCCGAAGATCGGGGGATCTCGGAAGGAATTCGGCTTGGACGAGCGATGGCTGATGCCCTGTAAAACAAACTCGCGCATCATGGGCGAGCGGGAACGTTTCTTTAGATTTTTGGTCGTCGGCGGCACCGCAGCAGGGGTGAATGTCCTATCGGGCATCGCGTTGGGTCGGGTAATTCCCTACGAATATGCGATTGCGCTCGCATATCTGGTGGGAATGAACACGGCATTCTTCTTGTCGCGCCTCCTTGTATTCTTAGCCGCCGTCGGAAGAATTCGGTGGCAATATCTGCGCTTTGCGCTGATCAATGTGCTGGCCTTTGCTCAAGTGTGGCTGGTTAGCATAACCCTGGCACATGGGGTGCTTCCGTGGTTGGGCTGGACATGGCGAACTGAAACAATTGCTCACATCGTCGGTGTTATTAGTCCGATCCTGACCAGTTACTGCGGGCATAGAAAATTTTCATTTCGGTAACGTTGCGGCACGTAGGAAGATAAGACATACACTGACAAAATTCTAAGGCAAATACAGACGGTTAAATGACAATAAGCTACATCACATGGAGCGTATTGATCGAAACGGGAGCAAGAGTGTGATATATCAAAATGCAACTACCAGGCTATCCGAAACTGTTTGGGCGTTGCTGTTGATTATAACGGGCATTGCGATCTTTGTGCCGCTTGATCCAATTATGCCGCGTTCTGGTCTTGATCCATCTTGGATGATGGGCATGAATGAAGCCATTGCGCATAAAATGGCCTTCGGTCGCGAGATTGTTTTCACTTTCGGCCCCTACGCGCCTGTTTATACCAAGATGTTTCATCCCCAGACATTCGGGCTCGCCTGTTTTGGCGGCTTAGTTGTGGCCCTTCCGTGGTCTGTTGCAATGTGGGTTCTTTTTAGACAAAGCCGGTTGTGGTTGCGCATGCTCGCGATTGTCACTGTCGTCGTCATGACATCTCACCCAGGCAATATCCCTAATCCAGATGCGCATTTCTTTTCCTACGTGATGCTCGCAGTCTTCGCCCTTTATGTTCTTGTGAAGGAGCGGGCAAAAACCTCGAAGCTTGCACTCATCGTTGCGGTCCTTTTCATACCCTTCGGGCTCTTGCCAATCATCAAGGGGTCTTTGTTGATTGCATGTGTGATTGTGACGTTCTTCTCGATGGGTATCCTTGCAGTTGGAGGCTACGCTACAGTTCTACTAATTGCTAGTTTGGTGCCTTTTATTTCTGTGATGATTTTTTGGACAATCTCAGGACAAAGCTTGGCCGATCTTCCCGCCTACCTAAGCTCCATGCTTCCGATCATTGAAGGCTATTCCTCTGCCATGTCTGTGTATGGCAGATCGTTTGTACTGGAACTTTACCTGCTTGCAGCGCTTGCCACAGCCGGTGTCTTGGCTTTTTCTGAAAGAAGAATGCTTAGGCCGATGACACTCCTGGTTCTCACGCTGGTCCTTGTTTGCTTCCTTGTCTTCAAAGCGGCATTCGTTCGACACGATGGCCATGCCACAATCGCAGGCGGGTTCATTGCACTCATGGGGGTCATTACAGCGACCCTTGTCAGCGAAAAAAGCAGATACGCTGTTTTGCTGGCCGCGCTGACCAGTTGGGGCGCTGTTAATGGAACCACGGATCATAGTACGCCGCTCTCAATGACAAGGCACGTAATTAGCGTTTATTATAACACGGCGGCAGGTTTTATTACATCCTTGACCGACCCTGCCTTGAGGATGGCCGCGTATAAGGGGCAAATGTCTTTGCTTCGGGATGATGGTCGGATCGGCGCGCTTGATGGGACATCTGATATCTACTCCTATAATCAGTGGGCTCTGATTTCTTCGGGTAATGCTTGGGCACCGCGTCCGGTTCCGCAGAGTTATTCAGCATATACACCAGATCTTGCCTATCTCAACCGTGATCACTTGCTTGGCCCTGATCGGCCGGATAACTTAATTTTTGAAGTGCAACCGATTGACGGCCGCCTTCCGTCCCTTGAAGATGGCGCTAGTTGGCCAGCAATTCTGGCCAATTACACGCCAGAAGCCATACTGCCAGCAGGGTTGAAATTACTTTTTAAAGGTCAGGAAAAATTATCCACTGCTCCGATCCGAAAGATATCAGACGGCATGTACGGGCTTAATCAATTAATTCCAATCCCGGTTGCGGAGGGTCCAATTTTTGTTGAAATCGGAATGGACCGGACATTTGCTGGCACGTTGGAAAATACCTTGTTCAAAACCGGGCTTGTCGATATTCAAGCAATCTTGATGGATGGCTCTGAACGAAAATTCAGATACATCCCTGAGATGGGTCGATCAGGCTTTGTGTTGTCACCTTTCATAGACGAGACTTCTGACTTTACACTTCTGTTTGGCGATCCGACTTTTAGTGCGGGAAAACGTGTTAAATCGTTTAGAATTGCACCACGCGAGGACTCATCCGTATGGTACCCGCAGATTTCAGTCGCATTCTATAAACTTGCTGTAAAACAAAACCCCAAAGCGATTGGATTGGCAGGTTTCAACGTGCCCTTGCCTGAAGCCCCAACGCGTGCAGCACACAGTGCCAAGCCTTGTGCAGGGCACGTTGATTATGTGGGCGGAGTGCCAATTGCAAATGGAGAATTCCTTGTCAACGGGTCGTTCACCGCGAAGGGATGGCTTATAAGCGCCCCAGAGGCGGGCAGGATCTTGGATCGAATTGACTTAATTCTCCAATCTGACAACGGTTCCCGATTTGTCATTCCGACGAAGAGGCAGAAAAGACGTGATGTGGCGATTCATTTTCAAAACCCCACACTGGTGGACGCCGGCTTTACCGCGCGTGCTGATCTTTCGGCGTTGAAAGATGACTTTCAATTGCAATTCACCTACCAGCTTGGTGGGGAGACCATTGAATGCAGTGAACCGAAGATCAGGATAAAGGTTCGGTAGCTTTTTGATGTTGGTTTAAAATACGCGAACTTTACAAAAGGCGCACGGGGTTTCACTGACTGTCCCTCAGTTGCTTAGCGCAAGAGCCGCGTAGTTGAATTTTTTGTATTCGAATAGAATACGGTCTTGGCCCGCAAAATGCTTGACAGAGGGTCCGCAGCCGGCTCGTGAATCTGGCGGCACACGGCACCAGTTCGGCACTCGCCAGAGAAACTGGCTGTCCTGTTAGCCAAAGCGAAGTCGACGCGCTGGCTTGCCTACTATTTACGGATGGCAAGGTGCTCCCTGCCGCCCGTCGGTGTAAACCGTGCGAAAGTGCCCCGCCCTTGGCTCTCAGACCCTAGCCAAAGATAAAGTCGGCATAGCTCAACACCGGCACCAGCCCGCCCACCTTATCCAGCACCGCGATTTGCACGGCGGCGGCTGAGCCACTGCCATCGACATCGTAAGCCAAGACGCCGGTGCTGGTGTTATAGATCAGCCGGTCGTCGGCATCATGCCCCGTCACGGCGCCCGCGGCGGCATAGAACGAACCTGCGGCGAGCGTTCCGTTGCCACTTAGAAAGCTTGCCAAGGCTGGGGCGATGCGGACGTGGTCAGTATGAACTGTAAAATCGGTGACATGATCCAGCCCGCCGTAGCGGTCAAAGACAAAATTGTCTGCGCC